>JAGYKU010000028.1 GCA_018401455.1 Flavobacteriales bacterium | reverse complement strand
CAAATATTCGCTTCTACTTTTAGTGTTGACTTTATCGAACTTCGATTCCCAAATTTGGGAATGTTTTGTTGTAGAGTGCTCGGAGGCTAACTGCTCAGCCCCTAGTTGGGGCCACTACCACCAGCACCTAAAATCAATAACATGGCATTAAATTCTTTAACTAAATTAAAAACATATTCATAAGGCATACCTTGGTTTTCAATTTTTACTTTATTTTTTATTCTGAAAAGTTCATTTGATTTATAAATCACTTTAACATTTATAGTTTCATTGCGAGTAAAAATTGTCAATTTTTTAATTCTGTTATCATCAAGTTTGATTTCATATTTTTGAGCAAGGTAAAATAGTATGCAATTTTGATTATGCTTCTCAAAATAAAAACATACCATCTTTTCATCACCAACAATATATTTGTAATCATCATTATTATGATACGCTGCTACTAAATAGTGAAAATCCTCAATTGAATCTTTCTCAAAACTCCACTCACTTGTAAAACTGAAATCGCCATTCCCAAGTTTTATTAGAAAATTATCAGTAATAAAATTATATTTAAACAAATCTTGAGCTAGTTTTGGTTGTATGTAACTAGCCCAAATTATCATTAAAATCAGTATTTTCTTTGTCATATTTACTATTCGTAACGAGGTTTATCGTGTTTTCAGTCAGTTTTATTATCATCACTCTTTTCACCAGAAGTTTCATCAATAATAATAGTTGGAGCAAGAGTCCTAGGGGAATATCCAGAAACTAATCTGATGCATGAAGGAATATTTAATGCCGCAGGTTTTTCATCGTTTTGGAGATAACTTCCTAAATCATTTAATCCTTCTCCAAAAAGTTTACTATTATCAATAACTTTTTGAAAAATATTAAGAGATTGTAATTGGGCTAAATTAGGGGATAGATTATCATTAACTATGGCAGTTCCTTGATTTAACTGAACGTATGAACCAACTAACGAACCAAGTACAATAG
This sequence comes from Flavobacteriales bacterium, assembly GCA_018401455.1. Lineage (GTDB taxonomy): Bacteria > Bacteroidota > Bacteroidia > Flavobacteriales_D > Parvicellaceae > Parvicella. The sequence goes on along the minus strand of JAGYKU010000028.1, from coordinate 34,393 downwards.
CAGATGGTTCAACTGCTATTTGCCCCGTAAACACCATTTTTTTCTCTTTACTTTCACCCGTTTTACGATTAATTTTACCTTCAAATTTAATCCACTCCCTAGTTCCATAAGCTTTGTTACCGTCTAATCCAGTTGCAGGCATACTTTTTTCAGCCAAAACATTTGCTCCTTCATCGTCAACAGATACTAGTTTTGGTCCATATTTAGTTGTCCCTCCTTCAATTTTCCTTTCTTCCACTGTAAGTTTATACTTCATTTCATCATTTGCGACTAAATACAAGCCTCTAAATGCTGCTTTTTCGTCAACTGTATTTAATGATTTCATTGCACTTAAGTATTGTTCTTTTGAAATAGATGTTAGTGAGCCCATTTCCTCAGTTATCGTTAACATATTAATAATTGCATCATTACCAGTAAATGTTTCAGCAATAGCTGTGTTATATTCATTTCTTGAAGTTTCGTTAACTGGGTCAATAGAATACCCACCTTTGTCAATATAATAAATAGGTGAATTATTCCCAAATCCGTAAGGAGTGACCGCAAGATTCAAATTCCATTTTTTATCAACGCTCAACCAACGACCTAAACGAGGGTCTTGCATCCTCGCCCCAAAATCATAGGAGTTTCCGTTGCCTTTCACCTCGTCATCTTTCTCCATCCCATTGAACCCATATCTATACTGTCCCACAGGAATTGTACAAGTTTCTGTTACAGTCTCTATTTTAACCAGTTTGATGTTGTCAATTGTAACATCAGTTGGTACACCTCCAAAGATGCTCCACAATTGGAAACTTCCATTTGTGGTAGTTGCGTTAAAGTCTATAACTTTAGTTCCTATAGTGGTGTAGGTATTTGTGATGCCTTGTGGTCCTAAGCATAAACACTGCTCCGTTTATATCTTGGATATCAAAAGTAATTCTGTAGTCCGAACCTATATCAGTAGATTGCTCCAATCTTTTGGGCGATTATCCAGTTTCCAAATAAGAAGCCTTGAGAGTTGATAAAGTAATCTTCATTTGCAGTTACATTTCCAGAGCCTAGCAAATGGTTCCAGCCGTCTCCTTGGTCGCCTACGATGTATGTGCCTCCGTTGCTTATCAATGTAAAATCGTCTTGGTCTATTATCGTGATTTGTTCTTCGGTACTTATCACAGTTACTTCTTCCCTTACGAAGTTTCTGTCATAAAGTTCCACTCCAAAGGGAGAATAATCTGTGGCTTTTACTATTTCGGGTTGGTAATAGTCTATAAAGCCATTGCCATCATCGTCTCTGGGGTGTTTTCTATCGGTCACTACAGCAAGAACATTGCCAAGATGATTCGTCAATTCGTATTGTTTTAGCCCTATAGTGTGTTTATATATTTGAGTAGAGGCTGTGCTTCCTATCATTTCTGTACAGGTTCTGTCCATTCCTATTCGGCTGCTTCCGTAAATATTGCGCTCTACCAGTGAGAATTTGGAAGTTATTTTGACTGCCTTTTCCTGCTGTTCGTTGCTAGTCCTCGTCTGTGTGCCCATGGCTGTATGGTATTTCCAAGAGCTTCCGTTGGTCGCTTTGTCTCTACCACATCCATTTGCGCACACATCCTGCGGGCTATCCACTGCCATCAGGGGCAGAATATACGTTTTGAATTGTATTTTTTGCTTTTTTATCAGGTTCAATTCTCTATATGTCAATGAACTAACACTCAAAAATAAGAAGTTTTTTTTAATTGACAAAATGTTTTTTGATGTTTTTCTTAATTTATTTAAATATTTGATATTCTGATGTTTAATTTATGTTTTGAAAGTTGGTTTTTACTGTCTTATTATTGGATTCCTAAAACTATTTTTATTTTCCAGCCCCTAATTGGGGCCACCTAGTAACGACCGACTTATTTTAAGACATTCTAAGCGCATTTCTTTTTGCTAATGAACAAAAAATATCCCCGAAAAACAATAAATAATTTTTCTTTTGTTAGAACTACAACATTTCAAAGAACTTATAATCAACTCGTTAGTTGATTTTTATTTACTCAGCCCCTAATTGGGGCCACCACCCACTACTACCATCCACTATCATCTGCATAGCGTTCGTTTAAAGTACTTAGACCAAAAATTAATTCTCTTTCATTATATCGTTTAGCTACTTTACCTTTACAAATATAATTTAAGAGTTCTTTATCTATAATTAAATCCAATTTAATCGCCTCTTTGGCTGTTTTACAAGCATCATCAGAACTATCAAAAATCATTAAAGCAATTATTTTAATCATATATATTTCTTGCTTACGTAGATTGGATGTCAATGCTTTGTCTATATCTTTGAGAACATCTGATTGGGACTCAATTTCGATTTCTTTATTTTCATTTAGCAAAATAGAAATTTTAATTATCGAACGAAATACAAAATATTCATAAAAAGGATCTAATCTTATAGCTTCATCAATTACTTTTAAGGCTTCTTCATGTTTCATTACTGAATTTAAAACAATTGCTTTAGTTGCAATAAAGTAAGCAGATTTTTCTTTATTTTCAGCATATAAAACACTAAGATAATCTAAATCATTTAACATCTTGTTATAATTTTTATTATGATCTAATGCATATTGGTCAAACCTCTTTCGATAATTTGCAGGGTTGTTTTTATCTAAGGAGATAATTATATCAATACATTTAAGTGCATAAGAAGAATCTTCTATGGTTAAAAACGAATCATACAACTCTTGATAATGAACAACGCTATCTCTAATAGTTGCTCCAAGATCATAAGCTTTTGTTAAATTTGGAATTGCTTCTTCAAAATTATTTTCTAGTAAATAGATATATCCTAAAGTTTGATAATACGTTCCTTCATTGGGATATAAAATTTGAGCTTTTTTAATTGAAGTTTTACCCTCTTCATTTTGCCCGTTAAGAACTAGCAAAGCTCCATACATAAATAATAAATGCTTTCTAAAATATTCATTATCTAAATGAAGGTGATAAATGTCAATGATTTCTGATGCATATTGAAGTGCTTTTTTATGTTGATTTAAATTGTAATATGAGTGAGAAATACAATACTTTGCTGTTACTTCCGAAGTTTTTGTGTGATATTCATCAGAATAATTATTTAAAAACTTTAAATGATTTTCTACACATTGCTCAGAATCTCCAATGTTAAAGTATGCAATACCTATAAAATAATAACTATTAGTAGGATCTAAAGTACCTTTTTGATTTACAGCACTTAAAACTTCAATTGCTTTTTTATATTCATCTAAATAAAATAGTATTTCACCCATAGTAAATTGAATTCCAGTGTCTGTGTCATTTAGTTGGTGAGCAAGAATAATATCGCCATATGCCTTTTCATATTCACCAAGTTCTTTTAGACAAATAGCCCTACTGTGGTGAATTTCAGCAGTTACTAAATCTTCAGTTTTAAAATCTCTTATAAACTCAGATAAAACTGTAACTGCCTCATTATATTGAGACAGAAAAGTAAAAGATACTCCCCTTATCTTTAACATATCAATATAATCTTCGTCAAATATTAAGCCTTTCTTCTTATATTGATTGATCACCCTCAAAGCGTATTCTGAAGCTAATGAAAATTTGTCAGTATAATAATAAAGGTTGGTTATATAAGTTAAAGCTTCAATATGTGAAGGATTATGATTCAAAGCTTCTAATAAATTTTCTTCTGCCTGTATTGCATTTCCTTCTTGAAAAAATTTCAGCCCTTCTGAAAAATAATAGTTTCCTTTCACAGTATCAATTGTTATTTCACCTTCTTGACTGTATAATGGCGAAATAACAATCATAAAAAATATAAAAAATAATGATTTCATATTTGTACTTTTTTAATTATCAGATTCTATTTCATCAAAATGCAATTGTCCCATCCCCGAACCACCTCTTGAAGAGTTAACCTTTACTGGCATTATTGGTTGTGCATCACCTTGTGTGCTTGAACTTTCGTGTGGAGATTTATATTCTGATGCAGGTTTAGGAACTGTAATTTTAATGCTTTCTTGTGGTTCAGTTACTTTATCAAACACTGGAGATTTAAAGCCTTTCTTCCCCATAGTTCTCGAGAGTATAGTATTAGGCTCATTTGCTTTCAAAGCTTTTAGGGAACCGGGAACGGAAAATTTCAAACTTTGTTGGCTTGATACTGAAGCACTCTTAGAAGTCAGACTTACTCCAAAAGTAGCTTCTTCACCAGCATTAAAAAAAGAAGTCAATTGAAAACTTGAACTTCCTATAGTTGTACCATTCTGAACGTAATTAGTATTAAAACTTGTTTTTGTACCTGTTGAACTTGCTATTAAGTATGGTGATTTATTACTTAATTTAAATGTTACACTACCTTCAAATGAAAGTGAAGTTTGGTTTTTTGATAGAAAACTTTCACTTGACAAAGGAATTTGTGACTTCAAGCCAACTGTTAATTCAAATTTTTGAGTAACCTTTTTCATATTATATTTATGAGGTATAGTCCATTTTAATGTACCTGCTACTATATTCGGAATCCCCTCTAACCCTTCTAGTTCAAACATCCAAATAGGATTCAAACTACTATGCTGATAAGGAGTTAATTCAGGATATTCAGCCGTAACTGGATCCACTGCGAAGAATCTACCTAACCTCGTATCGTGCATTCTGTAGGTGTAGTTTACAGAGTTTCCTTTACCTTTCACTTCATCATCCTTCTCCATGCCGTTAAAACCATATTTATAAAGTCCCACAGGCACAGTACAAGTTTCGGTTACAGTCTCTATTTTAACCAGTTTGATGTTGTCAATTGTAACATCAGTCGGTACACCACCAAAGATGCTCCACAATTGGAAACTTCCGTTGGTAGTAGTAGCTGTGAAATCTAGCGTTTTAGTTCCTGTAGTACTATAAGTATTGGTTATTCCTTGTGGCCCTGCCATCAATACAACTCCATTAATCGTAACAATATCAAACGTAATTCTATAATCATCACCAATATTGAGTAATCCAGACCAATCTTTTTGAGCAATAATCCAATTACCAAAGATAAATGGATTGGAATTGATAAAATAATCTTCATTAGCAGTCACATTTCCTGTGCCGATGAGATGCGTCCAGCCGTTCCCTTGGTCTCCTACATTATATGTGCCTCCATTGGTTGTCAAACTAAAATTATCTTGGTCTATAATGGTTTCTATTTGTTCTGTACTGATCACAGTTACTTCCTCTCTTACGTAGTTTCTGTCATAAAGTTCCACTCCAAAGGGAGAATAATCTGTGGCTTTTACTATTTCTGGTTGGTAATAGTCTATAAAGCCATTGCCATCATCGTCTCTGGGGTGTTTTCTATCGGTCACTACAGCCAAAACATTGCCAAGGTGATTGGTCAATTCAAATTGTTTCATTCCTAGAGTATGTTTGAAATTGTTAGTTGGCGCAATAGCATTTAACATTTCTATACAACTTCTATCCATTCCTATTCTGCTGCTTCCATAAATATTCCCCTACGCTGCCGCACATATCCTTTCGTGTGGTATTTCTATTTTTAGTTTCCTCCACACATCTAATTTACAACTTTTATTTTTGTAAATTATTAACTACTTCACCAACTTAAACGTCCTATTCTCATTCTCTGTACTCAATATCAATTGGTAAACACCTTTGCTTATGTTGTTCAATCCGTTGATTTCGATAAAGTCTTTAGCATCGATTTTACTAGATAGGTACACTACTCTACCACTCATATCCACTAAGGAAATGGTTACTTCAGAATGAATTCCTGATAATCCTTTAAGGATGATATTGCCCTCAAATGGATTGGGGTAAACGGTAACATTTTCAAAAACTTGTTCGGATACATTCACATCAGATTCTTCTAATACTTCTACGGAGAAATAAGTAGTGTCGTTCGCACAACCATTACTCATTGCAACGAGCATAATATCATAAGTTCCTACTGCTCCATACAAATTCCAAGGATTGGCATCTGTGCTGGTATTTCCATCTGCAAAGTCCCAAAAGTAGCTATCTGCATCAGTACTGTTGTTGGTGAATGATACAATCGCATTGGGAAGATAGACAACTGTATTGTTAATTGTAGCTGCTGCATCAGGTCCGGGTGTAATCGTAACAGTGATGTTCTGACTCAATTGATCTGTTCCGCCAGGTCCACTTGCCACCAAAGTCACATTGTAAGTTCCCGAATTTGGAAATGTCACATAAGGATTGTTGGCTGTATTGTTACTCAAAATGCCTCCCGTAACACTCCATAAATAACTGGTAGCGTGTTGTGAACTGTTTACCAACTGTATAGAATCGCCTTCGCAAACAGTATTGTTTGGCGTACTAAAACCTGCAACGGGCACTTGGGTTGGGTTTTCTAATAATTGTCCATCAGAAGTTACAATACTAGTCACCAATCCTGCACCGTTGGTTGTTCTCACACTCACGTAATAGGTTGTGTTGTAAACCAAATTCAAACCTGTTGCTGTAAAACTTGTCGCTGTACCATTAGAAGTCCAATTGATAACATTGGTTAATCCAGGAGCATCGCCAACAGCGTATTCATATAAAACAACATCACTATGAGTATCTGTTGCTGTAGTCCAATTTCCTGAAATTTCAGTATTGATATTGAAAATGTCAATGTCCGTTGATAAACCATCATTTACAGTAACAGAAGAAGCAACTGTCCAATCCACATCTACTAAAAGAGGAACTACATTACTCCAATTGTTTGCCTCATCAATAACAATACTTTTTACATTTCCAGAAGGTGTCAAAGGATTTGGATTTTGATATCTGATATCTGCGTTGCTATTTCCTATAGAAACTAAAGATGAAGTATTTCTACTTTTGTAAACGGTGAAATCATCATACGTAGCAGAACAATTTCCTGTTCTCAAAGAAATGCTATTAGCACTTTGCAAGGGATTCGGATCTGCCCAAGAAGAAACCAAAACATCATCCAAAAATGCTTGAATCAATCCTGTAGATGGGTCAAAAAGTATTTTAAAATCATATTCCGTATTGGCATCAACATTCACTACATCGTCTGTATAAATCGTTATTGAATTTCCAACTGATTTGTATATCTGACATTTATTATTGTCTGCTCTCCAGTACACCATATAAGAATTTCCTCTTTGATCTAAGGTTGCATCATCACAGAAAAAGTGAATTCCCGCTCTTCTGTTTGACCCTGAACCACCAATTTCTCCTTTCCAATGGTACAGATATGCTTGATTGTTGTCTTGGGTTAAATCTGCATAAAGATTTGAATTATTAGCTACTTCATCAGTTTGATGTAACGCTCCATTTACGATATTCCAAGTTCCGACACTATTTGTCCAGTCTGTATGAATGGCAGTTTGAGAGAAAGCATCAAAAAAGAATCCATTGGCATCATTTGAACGCCATTCTGTTCCGTCAAAGTCTGTAACGTTATAAAATGATTTTTCCACTCCTTCGTTGTCTGTATCAACAAAATTTACTGTAAAATCTTGTGTTTGCCAATTGTTTGGAGTGGTGACAACCGTTGAAGGTGGCGTAATATCTTGGTTACAAGTCCAGTCTGCAATAAATCCAGGTGCTACCGTTGCACCATCAGATGTCCATCGGAACGTTACTGCTCCAGTAGAAGACGTAAATGTTCCCGGAGAATTCGTTCCTGTAAAGGGCGAACCTGCAATTTGAGGTGCATTGATATCCGCTCCATCATAAATATAGAGGTAATCGTAATTTAATTCGACATTAAACTCCGTAAAGTTAAATGTGATAGCCGATGAACCTGGAGGGTTTATAGTCCAAGTATAATCTTCATTATTGTAATAATTCTTTGTTGGGCCTCCAAAATCGTGAATTGTTCCTGTACAAGCATCTGCCTGACAATCGGTCATATAATCTTCTATTCCTTGCCATAATTCGCTGTAGCCATTGTCATAACCTAACGCCCAAATTCCCATTCCTGCGATTCCTGTAGTATTGATGTGTTCTAATCTTTTTCGAAATCCATCTTCAAGTGTTATAAAACATTGGCGAGTTCCTCCATTATTGAAAATAAAAATATCTGTAAAACTATCACCTTGAAACTGATGATTGGCTTGTGAATAATAACCAGATGAATTGTTTTTAACAACTGAATAAGTTCTAGAAGTTCCATTTCCTGTGGTACTAGAAGGCACATTGGTTGAAGAAGTGGGCCATTCTCTTCCGTAATATGGTAAACCAAGAACCAATTTATCTTTAGGACATCCAATATTTAAATAATAGGTGATTGATCTTGATAAGTTGTAATTATAAGTTGATCCAAAGTGAAAAAGCGGATCGTTGGGACCAGCATTGGTACTTCCAGTCCAATAATAATCATAGCCCATAATAATAAAATGGTCTATAGCATTTGCCATAATACTAAAATCAAAAACATCATTCCAATCTACTGCGTAAAGAACTGTACTTACTTCCGAACCAGGAATCGCTGCTTTCATTTGATTGGAAAGACTGACCATCCAATTGGCAAAATTGGTTTTCTGACCAGAAGGTAATCCTTCAAAATCTATCTGAACACCATGCGCTCCTCTTGAAGAAACTAAGTTGATTAAGTTGGTAATCAATGTTTGTTGAGCAGAAGCACTTCCAAAAAAGGTATTATGTCCAGAAAATAAAGTAACACATAAAGTTACTTTGGTATTTCCACTTGCCAAAGCAGCTGTAACAGCAGCACTCGTACTCCAGCCATGTGTATTGTTTGGATTTCCTGTAGCAGCATCTACTTCATAACTAAAAAAAGACATGTGACTCAACAAATCCCAGTCATAATTTTGATAAGCATTTCCCATCCAATAGGGGTGCCAACCATAGACTACTTTGTTAAGGTTACAGTTTGCTTTTTCTTTTGGAGGCATAGACACAATAGGAGTGTTCGCTTCGTAATAATTGGCTTCAGCATTTCCTAATGAATTGTAGTAGTTCAATTCTTGTTCGTGAATACTTTGACTCTGAATTGCAAAAGGAAAAAAAAGCAACATTGCTGTTGCTTTCATAAATTTTGATATTTTCATGGGTAATAAAAAATATGTTTTAAAATTAGTTGTTTTGAATCATTATTCTTTTGTAAGTATTTCCAACTTCACTTTGAATCATCAATAAATAAACGCCTTCAGAAATTTGGAATCCGTTGATATTCATTGGAATTTGAACTTTACCAGAAGTAATGCTTCTGTTTTCAATTTGTGTAATTATTTTTCCTGTGATATCAAATAAAGCAATTGATATTTCAGTTTGTGTATTTGAAGTAAGAACTATATCAAAAACACCATTGTTTGGATTAGGGACAACAGTGAAATCGATAGTAGATTCTAATTCAGTAACTGAAGAAAAATCATCTATTTCTATACTCATATAAGTGGTATCATTAGGACAAACTCCATTGGATGCTACCAACATTACATTATATATTCCAACTACATTGTATGAATTCCAAGGATTGACATCTGTACTCGTGTTGCCATCATCAAAATTCCAAAAATAGTCTGTAGCGTCAGTAGATTGGTTCGTGAAAGTGATGATTTCTCCTATTCCACTTGATGTTACCGAAGGTGTTCCAAGTGCAACTGGTTCTTCAAAAACTGTGACATTCACATTTTGAGAAGTTGTAGCATTTCCTGTAGCATTGAAAGCAATCAATTGTACTGTGTAAGAACCAGAAGTTGTTACTGTCAAAGTTGGGTTTTCATCAGTTGTTGATGAAAGTGTTCCTCCTGAAGTTATCCAAGAATAAGAAGTAGCATTCACACTTGTATTGGTCAATTGAATAGATTCTCCATTACAAATAGAAGTATTACTTGTGCTAAATCCTGGAATTGGATCTGTACCTGGGTCATCAATGGTTACTCCATTTGTAGAAATATCTGCTGAAACTAATCCTGCCCCATTTTCACTTCTTACGGTTACATAATAAGTACTTCCTATTGATAAACTTAAACCTGTATGTGTAAAACTTGTTGCATTTCCATTATCAGTCCAATTGACAATATCAGTAGCACCAGCTGAAGTTCCAATTGCATACCAATATTTTGCAATACCAGAATGTGCATCAGTTGCATTCACCCAATTGGCGGAAAGTGCAATCGTACTTGTTTGGTTGTCAATATCGGTTCCTACGCCATCATTTAAAGCAATTACAGTACTTGGTGGTGTCCAATCAACATCCAAATCATCTACTACAACTATAGATAGATTCCTTGCAAAATCAGAAGTAATAGATTTCAATTTCGCTGAAGGCGTTGTTGGATTTGGGTTTTGATAACGAATATCTGCATTAGCATTTCCAACTAAAACGTTTGGCGTAGCAGTTCTTGTTCTATAAACTGAAAAATTATCAATTGTCATTTTACAATTTCCTGATCTAAAAGAAACGTAATCACCATTTAAAATTGGGCTAGCATCTGTCCATTCTCCGATTAATTTTCCATCTCTGTAAACAGAAGTTTCACCAGTGATTCTATCGTAAGTAACTCCAATATTGTAATTCTGACCTGCATTTGTAATACAAGGAATGACTTTTTCTTGAGAAAACGTATCGTTAGAAACCTTGAAAAATTCTAAAGTTTGCAGTTCTACTCTAAACCAAACAAAATATGAATTTCCTCGATTCGTTAAATTAGGTTGGTCACAAAAATAATGAAAACCTGCTCTTCTATTCGTACCACTTCCTTCAATTTTCATATCAAAATTGTAGTAATATCTGTTAGAAAGATTTTGATTTAATGGTGCATAAATGTTGGAATTGTTTTCATTTTCATCTGTTTGCTCAATTGCTCCAGCATTGGAATTCCATGTTCCTACAGCAGAAGTCCAAGCGGTAGTAATTCCATTATCAAAATTATCATAGAAGAAACCTCTATCTGTATTCGCAGACCATTCTGAACCATCAAAATCAGAAACTTGGTAGAATCTTCTATCCAATCCACTTCCATTATTGTTGTCGGCATCAGTATAATTGGCATTAAAATCAGCTGTTTTCCAAGTATTTCCAATATTGTTTGAATTGGTCGTTGGCAAAGTCCAATCGATGAAGATACTTTTTGCATCTACAGTGGACCAGTTATTCGCTCCATCTTTCACAATAGTATTGATTCTACAAGCATCTTGCGAAGAATTGGGACTTTCGTATCTTACATCATTTGTTGGTGCATTCCCAACAGTAACCAAAGTTTGATTTTCACGATTAATTCTTACTTTCACATCATCAAACATCACATCTGAATCTCCATTTCTAAGTGAAATATGTGTTCCTGATTGAAGTGGTGTAGCATCTGTGTAAGTTCCAACTAAAACATTATCCATATAAGCTTCAACTACACCTGTTGTTGGATTGTATGTTACTTTACAATCCATCCATTGAGCAGCGGGAACAGTAATTGTATTATCAACTACTAAGTTTAAAACATCATTGGTAATTTTATAAAATTGAAATTTATTATTATCCACTCTCCACCACGCTAAATAGGAATTTCCTCTATTGGGTAAATTGGGATTGTCGATAAAGAAATGAAGTCCCGCTCTCCTATTCGTACCTGTACCTGCCATATTCATTTGCCATTGATACAAATACTCATTTTGATTATTCTGAGTTAAAGGTGCATAGATATTAGAATTTCCATCTGTTTGATTAGATTGTCTAATATGCCCTGAAGATATTCCCCAAGTTCCATTTACCTGAGTCCATTCAGGATGAATGGCAGTAGTGAAATTATCACTAAAGAAACCATTTTGGTGATTTCCTCTCCATTCTGTACCGTCAAAGTCTAAAACTTGATAGTAACTTTCAGCAACTCCTGTTCCTCCAGCTGGATCGCTATCATTGTAATCAACCCAAAAATCATTAGATTGCCAATTGTTATCTACAATAGCAATGGTGCTTGGAGGGTCTGTATCAGCGGGAGAAGAACAAGCGTCTATAATAGCTTTAGCAGCATTTCTTATAGCCGGCATTCTAGAAATCATATCAGTGCCCGGACAAGCCGTTGGGTTGATTGCATTATGATGTGTAAATCTAGGTTGCGTTTGCCAACCATAAGCCTGTGTTTGCATTCCTGCACTAGTTGTAGGGTCGTATGATTTATGATTAAACCACCAAGCTAATAATTCATGAAGTTTGTTTAATTGAGGTGTTGTTGCAATCGAAACATCAAGGTTTCCTAGAAAATTAATTCCTATAGAACCACCATTTGCTGCTCCTGCGTGAGCACCTCTAACATCAGTAGTGGGTAAATTTAGATTCCTTCTACCTTGGTAAAAGTTACCGTATTTATCAATCAAATAGTTATATCCTATATCTGCCCATCCCAATGAGTTGACATGATAATTCCAGTAATTCCTTACAACAGTCTGCCCATCGGTATAAGTGTTAGGAGAAGCTCCATGATGCATTACAATATGAGTGGCATTGATATTTGTTGTACTGTAAGAAGCATTAACTCCTGAACAAGGAGCTGAACCACCACACCAATCACTTCTAGGAATAATTGTAGGAAATGGAGGACAACTTCTACTTTCTGCATTGAGGTCGGTATGTTTGAGTACACCAGGATTAGGATTTACCTCAACATTTCCATCAAAAATATCCAAAACCATTTCTTCAATAAAAGTTGGGTTTTTCACTTTCACTTCAATGGCAATATGATTTGTAGCATCAATTGTGAATAACAAATCAGTCCAATACATTTCTGTAGGCGTTTCATCTGGCGCAAAATCTGCATCAAAATCTAGCCATTCAGACCAATTTCCTTGCGTATCTTTTGTACGAAAAGTAAAATAAAATTTATCAGCAGATAAAGATGTATTACTCGTTTTCCACCCCATTCCCAAACAAGAAAAAGACGCACTTGGTTCGATAATGAAATGATAATCTTGATTTGATGCTAAATTATTGAAGAAATATCTTTCACCAAAAACTTGTCTTATTGCAGACATATCGGAAAAACTTGTAGGTTCGATATTTTGAACTTCTGTATTCTGAGCAAAGTGAAATAAACTAGCGCTACACAGACCTAGAATGAGTAAGAATTTTTTCATAAAATATAAAATAAACTATTTGACTTGCAAAAGTAATTGTTTTTATCGACAAAAACTAAAGTTTAATCGAAAAAACATATCAACATTTTAGATGAAATTTTAAAAATTAAAAGTCACACCAATTCTAGAAACGATTGGCATTCCAGCAGAACCAAATATATATGCATTTTGGTAGGGACTATTGACGTGATCTATTAAATCATAAAGCAAAAGAACATTAAAACTTAGTCCGCCTGAACCAGACATATATCCTGCTCCCACAAACCCCATATAAGCCATAGCTCTTCCTCCGTAATTGGGGCTCATAAAATTGAAATCATAAGCTTGTAAAGCCTCCAATTCAGCATGAAGAAAAGCTTGTGGAATAATTTTGTATCTAGCGAAAATACTTCCACCGTAATTAGAATAGTTTTCTTGAAAATCTAAATCTCTTAATAAAGAATATCTAGCTCCAAAGCCTGCTCCCAGTCTTTCGGTAACTTTGTAACCAACAAAAGGTGAAATATCTAAATATAAAAACCTATTAAAAACACTAAATGCACCTCCAGTCCCCCAAAATATTCTTTCATTGAATGGTTTTTCAGAATGATTGGACTTGTCTTCTTTTTTAGGTTTATCGTCTTCCTTAGTATATTGGGCAAACGAAGTTTGGTGCATTAATAAAAATAGCAGAAATATTGTAATAAGTTTCTTCATATATGATGCTAAATTAACTAATTTTCATCAAATTGAGACAAATTAATTCGGCTTTTTTCTTAAAGCTGTATAAAACCATAAAGTAACAACATTACCAATGCTAGAAGATTCTGACATTCCATATTGAATTCTATCAAAATTAAATTTGCCTTCAAATACTTCAATATTTTCATCATCTTTTTTGGAACCATTATACAAGAAAGGGATTTCGATAGGATTGGTTTTACCCAAAAACTCCAATTCTCCTTTTGCAATGTAAGAAGTATCACCTTTTATGATTTCAGTACTTTTAAAAATGATATTGGGATAGGTTTTTACATTAAAAAATTCTTCTTTATCTCTTAAATGTTCGTCTCTTAAATCACTCGCTGTGTATATACTAGCAGCATCAATTACAACCGTAATTTGATCTTGACCAGTAGAATCAAATTCAATTTGAATTTCAAATTTGTTAAATTTACCTGTTGTTCCTGTCATTCCATCAACTGAAAACATCAATTCTGATGTAATGGGTTTTGTTTCTTCAGATAAATAAACTCCATGAATATGATCAAAATTATTAATCACATAGCCTTTATCCGTTTCTTCAGAATTTTTAACTGTAGTTTCTTGAATAACGACTTCAGTTTCTGCTTTGGTATTGTCTAGATAGTTTTTAAATATCATAATTCCTGCCCCACCTAGAATGACTAATGCAATTACTCCAATTATTATTTTCTTTTTCATTTTTTTTAATTTTTATTTTCTAACGAACCTTTAGACTTCTAATTCAAATTCTTCAATTTCTTAACCGCAAAGGTCGCCAAGGTTTACGCAAAGTTCACACTTGTATAGACCGAAGCGTCTGCAAAGTTTTTCATTTATAGTAATTATCAAATTAACAAATTATTCATTAACCATTAACAATTAACCTTTAACAATTAACAATTAACCATTAACAATTAACCATTAACAATTAACAATTAACTAAAAAGAACTAATCATCTCATAAAAAGTTCCTTCGATTGTATTCCCTTTAGCATCAATCACTTTGTAAGTACCACACAAAACATCTGAACTCATTCCATAATCTGTAATTCTTACGTGTCCTTTATACAAATCTCCAAAGTTGTGTGTTCCTAATTCTTCTGATTTTAAGGTTACTACTGCATATTTAGTATTGTTTTCAGCTTTACATGGATACACCCCTTTTTCTATCATTATATCTTCAACTCCAATTAAGTGAAATGAAAATGCTAATCCCGTATTATCAGAAAATTCAATTTTAAGTCCTTTTTCTCTTCTTATTTTGCATTTGAAATTACTTACATCATATTTCTTAGCTGATATAGTCAACAATTCAACTGCGGTTTTGTTTCCACAATCCAATTTTGCATTGATTTTGTTCCCAGCATCTTGATAAGAGGATTCATTAACAACATTCACCACTTCTTCTTCGGATTTATTTTCTTCTGTCATATTATTTACTTCATCTTTAGATTGTTCCTTTACATCTTTGTTTGCTTTTTCTTTTGTTGTAGTGCAATTCATCATGAACAAACTTAAAAAAATGGACATTAAAACTATTCTATTCATTTTTAAATTTTTTATTTCTAACATATAATTCCTTTTTTACTGTTGCAATAATTTCATTATTAACATCTGTAATGTTTGTAGTAAAAACATACGTATTCTTCCCTATTTTATCAACTTCGTTTTTTATATTTTGAATTGCCGTAGCATCTATTTCTAATGTTGCAAATACTTTAGTTTTTCCAGGTTTTATAAATTTAATTTCTGCAGACTTATCCCAAACAATATAATCGTCACCCAAATTCAAAACGAGAATAAACGCATAAAAAGGGTCGGTCATAGCATACAATGAACCTCCAAATTGAGTTCCAAATAAGTTTTTGTTCCTTCCTGTAAAACGTAAAGTTACATCAAATCTTGTTCTTTCTTTGTTTACATCTTGGATTTTTATTCCAGAGCCCAAAAAAGGAATCCAAAAATTGACTAATTTGAGGTATTTTAATATGAATTTTTTTCTCAATGGATGTATCTTATTAAAGTTTTTGTGTTTGGCTTAACATCAAAAAATCCAAAATAACTAAAGCAGCCATAGCGTCAACGATAGGAACTGCTCTTGGCAACACACAAGGATCATGTCTTCCCTTACCTTTGATAACAATTGGGTTTAAATCTGCATCAAAAGAATCTTGATCTTGCATAATCGTAGCCACAGGCTTAAAAGCGACATTAAAATAGATATCTTCTCCATTTGAAATACCACCTTGAATTCCACCGTTGTTGTTGGTCGTAGTTCTTAGTTCATTTTCAGCTATTTCGTAGGTATCATTATGTGCAGACCCTAACAATTGTGTTCCTTCAAACCCAGAACCGTACTCAAATCCTTTTACAGCATTGATACTCAACATAGCGCCACCTAAAGCTGCGTGTAATTTTCCAAAAACAGGTTCTCCAAGTCCTTTAGGACAGTTTTTTACCACACATTGAATGGTTCCTCCAATAGTATCGCCCAGTTTTCTGATTTCTTGAATTTTATTTATCATCAAGGTTGCAACATCATTATCTGGACATCTAACAATATTACTGTCAATGTTTTTTAAATCAAGTTCTTTGTAATTTTTATTCAGTTTTATTTCTCCAACAGATTTCACAAAAGCATATATTTCCACACCTTTTGTACTCAGGATTTGTTTTGCAATTGCACCTGCCACTACCCTACACGCAGTTTCGCGAGCACTTGTTCTTCCGCCACCTCTGTAATCGCGTATTCCATATTTTTCTTGGTAAGTAGCATCTGCATGAGAAGGTCTAAACTGATTTTGAATGTGTTGGTAATCCTCTGGTTTTTGATTTTTATTTGCGATGGTAAACCCAATCGGTGTTCCAGTTGTTTTTCCTTCAAAAATACCTGATAGAATTTGAACCGTATCTTCTTCTTTTCTTTGAGTGGTTATTTTACTTTGCCCAGGTTTTCTTCTGTCCAATTCTTTTTGAATGGCTTCCAAATCGATATCAAAACCAGCTGGGCAACCATCAATAATACCTCCAATGGCAATTCCATGTGATTCGCCAAAGGAGGTTAATTTAAAAATATTTCCAAAAGTATTAGACATTTTAAATTTTATGCAGGAAAAATCGGAGTATCTTCATCGCTCCAAAGTGGTCCCCACTGAATTTCAGTTGCGATATCATTGTCGAACCAAACATTCAAACTTTTTTCATCGAATTTCAATACTCTATCTGTTTCTTCTAGCGTATCTTCTTCAAAATCAGAATAACCAATTTTGTTTAGAATTTCAACAACTCCTTCAAAAGAATGCCCTAGAAGAGATTCTCCTTCCAAAGTCATTTCGTCACTACTACCAGCAATCATTACCAATTTCCAGTCATCTACTTCATCAAAAGAAAGTGAAAAATCATATTCGTCATAATGCCAAACTTCTGTCAAATCTTCATCTTCTTCACTGTAAGAAAAAAGTTCTTTTTCCGTTGGTTCTCCAAGAATTTTAAATACTGTATCTCTGGTCATTCCAAACTTTAGTTTATCAATACCAACACCAATTTTTATAGCAGTCATAGATTTAGTTTTTTAATTTAAAACAAAGATAATGAATTAAATTTCTATTCCTATTAACAAAACATCATCCATTTGATTCATGTCCATTTTCCAACTATCAAAAAACTCTGCAATGGCTTCTTCTTGAAGATTCATATCGAGTTGAGAAATTTGATCTAAAGTTTCTTGAAAAACTTTGATTTTCATTTTTGTTCTTCTAGGACCGCCAAATTGGTCTGCAAAACCATCAGTAAATAAATAAACTCTATCACCTTTGCTTAAATATCTGTAAATTTAGTTTCAAAAGATTTGTCTTTATTGATACCACCTAGTGAATGCCTATCTCCTTTGATAACATTACAAACACCATTTCTATAAACAAATAATGGTCGCATTGCCCCTGCAAATTTCAACTCCATTTTTTGTTTATCAATCACTACAATAGCCAAATCCAAACCATCTCTATTGCTTTCAAAATCGTCAGTTTGTTTTAAAACTTCAACTATATTATTGTTGACTTGTTGCAAAATTAAAGCAGGATTGTCAATGGTTTCAGCATTGAGGGCTTCTCTTAATAATATGTGAGAAATCATACTCATAAATCCTCCTGGCACACCATGACCTGTACAATCTGCACAAATCATCAACTGCTTGCCTTTTACTTCACCACACCAATAAAAATCACCAGAAACAATATCTCTTGGTCTAAAAAAGATAAAAGATTTAGGGAAAAGTTGTTTTACATATTCCTCTCTAGGTAAGATAGATCCTTGAATTCTTTGTGCGTAATTGATACTATCAGTTATGTCTTTATTGATGGCTTCGATTTTATTTTTTTGCTCTACAACCTCTCTAGTTCTCAAAGCTAAATCTCTTTTCAGTTTTTCTTGATATTTGATAAAAGAGCGTTCTCTGTATTTCAAAATTCCAATTCCAATACTTAAAAACAAAACGATACAAACAGCATAAAACCACCATTTTTTCCAGTAAGGTTCATAAACTACAATTTTTATCGTTGCTTCAGTTCCTTCAGTTCCATCAGCATTATATGATTTCACTCTAAAAGTGTATTCTCCATCGTTCATTCTGGTATAGTAAACAGAATTTTTATCTGTAAGAGAAGACCAATTGTCATCATAACCTTCTAAGATAAATTTATATTTAATTTTTTCTCCACCTTTTAAAGAAAGTCCTGCTAATCCAAAGCCAAATTTATAAGTACCATATTCTAGATAAATGGGTTCATTTGACTCAAATATCGTATCATTAATCGTAACATATCTTAGGCTTGTAATTGGAGAGACTTTATTTTTTATGTCTTTATCACTATTGTATAGCACAATACCATTTTCAGTTCCAAACCAAATTTCATTATCAAGATTATCTATAGAACTTCTTAAAAATCTGTTTTGAATTCCATAATAATCATCATAAATATGAACAGAAGTATCACTTAAACTCACTTTAGACAATCCATCATTATGCGAAACCCAAATGTCTCCTTGATTATTTATCCTTATCGCGTTACAATAATTTGATATCAAACCATCAATTGTGCCTATATTGTAGCTTGCACCTTCTTTATTCATCTTAAAAATTCCTGCACCGCTTGAAGAAAACCAGACGGTTCCATTTTTATCTTCAAAAATATCATTGACCTCTATTACTTCAAGACCATCTTTGATGGGGTAATTAAATATTTCATCATTAATAATTTCAGAAATAAAAGCACTGTTTGTACCGATAATTATTCTATCGTCTGAAGTTTTGAATAATGCACCAATCGTGTTGTGAGGAAGTCCAATTGTTATATTAAAAACATTTACTCCACCTGAATAAATATCGTATCTATAAACTCCATTTAAAGTTGCGATATACAATTTATTTCCAGATATTTCTAAATCTGAAATTGTTCTGGACAAAATATCTTCTGAGAAAATAATTTGCTCAAACTTTTCTGAGTCTTTTCTTTTTCTGTATACACTGTTCAATGTAGTTCCTATAAATAAAGATGAATCTGGACCGAAAATCATTGAAGTAATGTCATCATTAGGAAGTCCATTTTGATCTGTATAAGTTTTATAACAGATTACATTTTGCTTATCATAATGCTCAATTTTTCCTTTAGAAGCAGTATATAAATTGGTTTTATTTACACGAATAGCTGTAATTGGATTGTTTTCTTTTTTATTGATAAAATAATACGTAAAAATGTCATCTTCTTTTGCTGCTAAACCTTCGCCAAAAGTACCTATCCATAAAACACCCTCTCTATCTACATAAGTAGTATTGATAGCATCTGTTTTTAACCCACTTGATTTATTGTATTTTTCAGTAATAAAAAGTTGATTTTCTTGAATTTGAGTTTTTAAAACACCATCTTGCAAAGTGCTTATCCAAAGATACCCTTTGGCTGAAGTTACATTAGTAATGATGATATCCTTATTTAAGTTGTAGTATTTAAGTTCCTCAGATTTATAAATTCCATTTTCTGAAATAATTTTATACACTTTTCCGGTCCTTGAGAAAGCTAGTAAATCTTTTCCATTTAAATTAACAAATGAAACAATTTGATTTTCTTCATTCAATCCAATGTTTTGAACTTTATTCAAATGATTTCCATCGCTATCTTTTGAAAAATCATACACTTCAATTCCTTTGTCTGTCCCCAATAAATAATGATCTTGTTCAGAGATATACAAAGAGTAATATAATCGATTAGAAGAAGGATTTTCAAAAAAACCTTTATCATTGTTTTCATCAAAAAAATACAATCCATAATCTTGTGCAACAAACCAAATTCTGCCTTTAGAATCTTCAGCTATATCATTGATTTGAGAACCTATCCCAGCACCTATATATACATGAGCTAACTTTCCCTCGTAATATATACTACTCCCTCCTTGATTGTGTCCAAACCAAAGATTACCTTTCTTATCTTTGTATGATGCCGAGATAAAATCGTCTACTAATTTATCTTTTTGGTAGTACATAGATACTTTATTTCCATCATAAACTCCTAGTCCTTCGCTCGTACATATAAATAAATATCCTCTATCATCTTGTAAAATTCCATTGACGAAATTATTACTCAAACCTTTGTTTTGATTAATGTACTGAAAATTATACTCTTGACTGAATGTGTAAGAACCCATTAAGACAAAACCTAATATCCAAATAATGTAAATTCTCATGGAATTATTTATTTTGAGGTTTTACGGAAATAAGTCCTTTATATTTAGGAATACCACCAATGGGAACAGCATAAAAAGGAAGTGCTTCACCATATTGATTGGTGATATGAATTACAACATTATTATTACTAATTTTCTTTTTTCCTTTTATAAATTGAATATCTAATGACGTTCCTTTCTCTCTGGCAACTATTTTATATTCGCTTTCTACAAATTCATTATCGCCTGAAACTTTTAGTTGATAACCTTTTGTTCCAACACTTGACAATTCAAGTGTTCCATCGTTGTCTAAATCAAAATTGGTTTGTTTTATTGAAACTACATTTTCATCAATAAAAGGATAAACATGTGAAATTTGATTTAATCCAGAATGCAATCTAATAGTATATTCAAATGTAAAAGCATTTCCTCCTGGAATAGGTATATTCTCAGTGGACGAGGTACTTAAAAAATATTTATACAAATTACCATCATCTCCAGTAACTCCTTCGCAAATTAATTTAAAAATATTTCCCATATAAATTTCAGAATATTCTCCTTGAGAAGGGTCTAAGGGACCTATTGTGTACCATTTGTTGTCATATTCTTTTTCATTTTTAAATGAAATAGAATGCAATAGATTTCCACTTTTATAATTTCCTGTTGGATTGGTTTGACGCGCATCTTTCTCTGTTATCGTTCCTTTTCCTCCAAACAATTCAAATGTGGTTTCAGTGTCTTCGACTTTAACAATCTCATCGTTTTCGCCTCCAGTTTCAGGGTCAAATATTCTAATATAAAATGGTTTATTATAGGCTTTGGGAATTGAAAAGAAAAATATTTGACAATTATCATCATCTCCATAGGATTTTTTGGCTTTATTACCAAAAGTTACCAAAAAAGGAATATTCTCTTCAGGAGAAGGAACACCCTGTGAAAAAGTATTGCCAATCAGAATAATCGGAATAAATAATGTAATAAAGTATAATCTCATTACTCCAAAGTTACGTTTTTTTGAATACCTAAAACATTTTTCGAAGATTTTTCGCTCCAAACCACTAATTTTATTTCATCGACCCCATTTTTTGAAATAGTTGATTCAAATGAGATTTTTCCATTCACAATCCAATAAAATCTATCGAAAATAAATTTACTATATTTCTTATTGATGAAAAAATGCGACTGTTCTTCATTAAAATCTATAAATGGTGTTTCCATTTTTATCACTATTTGATATTCCATGGAGTTTGTATCTACATCACTATCTCTTCGAGTATAAACATTGCATGAAACTTCATAAAACCCAGTATCAGCAAAGCAATGACTCACTTTTGGACCATTATATGAACTACCATCTCCCATTTGCCAATGATATTCATATCTATTAGTATCTAGACAAACCTCATCTTCAAAGGTATAGCAAAAATTAACTTCAGCGTTTATAAAATCTATAGGTAGCGGTAAATCATATTGATAAGAAAAAATACCATCAGAATAATTCAATCTATTGGAAGAAAATATACCTTTTGTAGATGTGATTGGTATGAACAAAAAATCATCAAATTCGGAATTGATAGGCGATGGCAATAATTGAGGCTTTGAAAATGAATTTGCTGTAAATTTTGATTCATAGATATCCAATCCACCTATACCTCCTGCTCTATTGGATGCAAAATATAGTGTATTATTATGAAAATGAGGTAACGTTTCAGTAGAATCCGTATTTAACACTTCAATAATCTCAGGTTCAGTCCATTTTCCATTTTGAAACAATGACCAATATAAATTAGTTTGCAAACCTTTTCCTTTTAAATCAGATGAAAAAACTAAAACTTTACCATCATCAGAAATGGTTGGGTGCGCTAGGTTAAAACCTTCAATGTTTTCAAAAATTCTTGTTCTTTCCTCAAAAGTACCGTCTTCTTTATACTTGGTTTTGTATAAGCCTAAAATTAATTCTTCGATATTAGGATTAGGAATATTAGAACTAAAATAGCCGATTTTGGAACTATCATTAAAATGAATAGGCCCTTCGTTCAAAACTGAATTTACTGCCGAATCAAGTAATAATTCGTTTAGCAATTTTCCAGTTTCATAATCATATCCAACACTATAAATCGAAAGAAAATTAGTATTGTTTTCATTTTGGGTTTTTACTTTTGATTTAATTTTTCTATCAGAACAAAAGTAAATTCTATTTTCAAAGTAATCAGAAGCAAAAACATTCTCTGTTTTTTTACCAATTTTTAATGGACTAACCTTCACTTCTTGCGAGATTACATTAAAAAAAGCAAAAAACAAAAAGACCAATGATAGAGCCTTGTTTTTCAATGTTTTATTACTTCTTATTAAATTCATTAGTGGTTTTGTTTTTGAAATTTGCTAAAAATAATTTATTTTATGTGAATACCGAAGAAATATTTGTTAAAATTCATAATTTTTCAACTTTATTAAATTTTTATTTCGCAAAAATAAAAATTCACAACTAAAAGTATGGATTTACCATTTATGCAAACATTATATATTGTATCACATACATATAGCAAACTTTTATTTTGAAAATTTTAATAATTCTAAAACATAAACCTCTTCGACACTTTCATTTTATATAATCCTTGAACTATACCTGTCAAATTTTGTGCAAAAGAATTAAAAAAAAACACAATCAAACAAGATATTGGCAAAATTATTGTAATTTCGGAACCAAAATAAAAACAAAAACGATGAAAAAAGCATTCATAGGCATATCAATTTTTGCAACTACTTTATTTAGTGGTTGTGATGTTTTAACAGCCGTTGCTGACACAGCAATGAGTACAGGAACCACAGCAACAGCAGGTTTGACAAATGATGAGGTAATCTCAGGATTAAAAGAAGCGCTGACAGTTGGTATAAAAAATGGAGCCAATTTAGCTTCTGCTACTGATGGGTTTTTAAAAAATGATTTGATTAGATTGCCTTTCCCTCCAGATGTGATTAGAGTTAAAGAAAAATTGGAAAAAACTTCCGTTGGAAAACAAAAAGTTGAAGAATTTGAAACTGGAATCAATAGAGCTGCTGAATTAGCAAGTAAAGAAGCGGCACCCATTTTTATAAATGCTATCAAAGAAATGTCGATTGGAGATGGTTTTACTATTTTAAAAGGCGCTGATAATGCAGCAACCAATTATTTGAAAGAAAAAACTACTGCTCAATTGACTGCTAAATTTTCTCCAATAGTTCAAAATGCTATAGACCAAGTAAAAGTAATGTCACTTTGGGGTGGACTTACTACTGCTTATAATGCTTCTACTATCCTAACTGGAAAAGATGAGGTTGAGACTGACTTAAACAAATACATTACTGAAAGAGCGATTTCTGGTTTGTTTACACTTGTAGCAAAAGAAGAATTGAAGATTAGAAAAGACCCTGTGGCACGTGTTACAGATGTTTTATCTAAAGTTTTTGGTTCTTTAGACAAATAAAATCAAAACAAAAAAACATTAAAATTTCACAAAAAGTTGCTTCATTAAATGTTGCAACTTTTTTTTTGCTATTTTTACAAAATGAGAAAATCAAATTTTAAGCAAACACAACCTATTCCACCATCGGAATTAATAATTACTCCAAAAGGAAGCATTTATCATTTGGATTTATTACCGAATCAAATTGCAAAAAACATCATTGTAGTTGGTGACCAATATAGGGTAGAAAAAATATCAAAACATTTTGATAAAGTTGACCATAAAGTATCTAAACGTGAATTTGTAACACATACTGGCTGGTATAAAGGCAAGCACATTTCAGCACTTTCAACAGGTATTGGATGTGACAATATTGATATCGTGCTAAATGAACTTGACGCATTAGTAAATATTGATTTTGAAACAAGATTACCTAAAGAAGCTCATACAAAGTTGAATATTGTAAGATTAGGGACAAGTGGAGCTTTGCAAGAAAATATTCCTGTGGATGCATTTGTAATTTCTACTTTCGGATTGGGGTTTGATGGTTTGGCTGGATTTTATGAATGTGAATACGAGCCAATTGAAATCAAACTTAAAGAAGCTTTCTTATCTCAAATCAATTGGCCTGAAGATGGAAATCCACCTTATTTTGCAAAAGCATCTGATACGCTCTTTAATCAACTGAAGGAAGGAATGCACCAAGGAATTACGGCTACTGCCAATGGATTTTATGGACCGCAAGGACGGTCTTTGAGATTGGCTGCAAAAGTGCCAGATTTGAATGAACAACTCAATCAATTCAAAATGGAGGAGCATATCATTACCAATTTTGAAATGGAAACTTCTGCACTTTATAGTTTGTCGGCACTTTTGGGTCATGAAGCCGTAACTGTTTGTGCCATTATTGCCAATAGATTTGCAAAAACTTATAGTGAAGATTACAATATTCCAGTTGAAAAACTGATTAAAACAGTTCTTGACAGGCTCTAATCATGGATAACCAATCAGAAATTAAGGCTTTAATCAATTTGGTTGATGATGAAGATGAATCCATCTATTTTCATATCAAAGACAAACTCATTAGTTACGGAACAGAAATAGTTCCTTTTCTTGAAGAAGCTTGGCTAAAAAATGATTTTGGTGATGCTTTTCAAACTAGAGTTGAAGACATTATTCACGAAATTCAATTTTCAGATGTTACAGAGGGGCTAAGAAATTGGGTAGCCAATGGTGGTAAAAATCTGTTTACAGGAATCTTGTTACTCAACAAACATCACTATCCAGATGTGAATATTAAAAATTTAAAGGCAAGAATAGAGGATATTGTTAGTTTTATTAAAAACAATTGGAATGAAAACTTAAGCAATCGACAAAAAATTATCACTATCAATAGAGCGTTGTATGCTCATTTTAAATTTCAGGGTGATAATACCAACTACTACTCCCCTCTCAATTCTATTTTGAGCACCGTGGTAGAAAGGAGAAAAGGAAATCCTTTAATGTTATCTATTTTATACATAGAAATTGCTCGTCAATTGGCATTGAATATTGTTGGTGTAAATTTACCTAGGCATTTTGTAGTAGGATTGAAAGACAAAAATCATATTGAATTTTATCTTTCTCCATTCAACAATGGTTCAGTGATGAATATCAACGACTTGGAAGATTATTTAAAACGGTTGAACTTACCATTTGAAGAAAAATATTTTGAAGAATGTTCAAATGTTGATATTGTAAAAAGAGTACTTTTAAATCTTATCAACAGTTATCTCAAAAATAAAGAAAAAGAAAAATTAGAGGAAGTAAACTTACTTTACAATATTGTTTTAGAGGAAAGTTCAAGGATAAAATGATACTATTTATCGATAAAAGTGAGTTAATTAACATTAAATTGGTGATTAAATATTTTAATTGAAAAAAAAAACATAATTTCGTATTGTAAATTTGACAAGAATTAAATTTAAGCATTGAACAGAGCGTCAGCAAATAGTGTAAAAGAATTATGCCAAGAGCGTTATAATGATATTATGGAATATCACTATAATAATGACGGAGCAATAGACTTTGTGTCTAATTTTGGTGAATTCACTCAAGATTATGTCAATCAAATTTCTTCTGAAATTGAAGAAAGAATGTTTGAAGATGGAGAGAAAAAAGTCATCATAAAAAGAATATTCAGCATAATAGTCGAAGGTTTACAAAATATAAGACTTCACGGTGAAAAAGATAAAGAAGGAAACCAAGTTTCTTTTTTTATTATTCTAAAAAATGATTCCAATTATTTTATATACTTGAGTAACCTTGTTTTAAATAAGAATATTGAAGGAATTAAAAAACGTATTGAGCAAGTTAATGGTATGAACAAAGACAAGATAAAAGAATTATATCTTTCTGTTCTTACTAATGGCGTGATAAGCAATAAAGGAGGCGCTGGACTAGGTTTTATTACAATGTCAATGAAATCTCTCAATCAATTGGAATATAATTTTTACAGAACTAGACGATGTAATCAGTCACTATGATTTAAAAATAACATTAGATCGTAATTGAAATTAATGGAAGAATTAAAAATAAATAGCACAAAAAACGCTCCTGAAGTAATAGGAACTTTTTCCAATGGAAAAGTAAGTCTTAATATCTCTGGTAATTCTTTTCCAGAAAATGCTCCAAGATTTTACAGTCTTATAAATGATTGGGTAGAAAGTGTTTCAGCAGACAATTCTTCTATTGAATTGAATTGCGACATCAACTATATGGCTTCATCATCCTTGATTTGCTTTTTAGGATTACTAAAAAAATGTGAATCCGTTTTTGGTAATGGAAATACTGTTTTGAATTGGAATTACGAAAATGATGACGATGATGCACTAAAAACAGGTGAGGATTTTTCAAAAATAGTTACGATTACTATCAATTTATTGCCTTACTAATTAGAGTATTCTTTTTTTTAATATTTCTTACACCAACTTAACTATTTTTTCCGCAATTTCTTTCTGAGATAAAAGTGTAGTATCTATTTGGAGTTTTGCCTGTTCGTAATAGAACTTACGTTCCTCCAATTTGACTTCGATGAACTTTATTAAATCTTCTCCTTTTAAAGTTTTGAGCAAAGGTCTTTCTTTTCTGCTATTTTCAAGTCTTCTTGCCAACTCTTTAGGTGTAGCATAGAGGTAAATCGTTTTCCCAATCGAGTTGAGAAGTTTCATATTATCACCAAAACAAGGCATTCCACCTCCAGTGCTGATGACGGTGTTTTGAAAATCGGAATGAATCAAAAGTTCTTTTTCTAAATTTCTAAAATAGGATTCTCCTTTTTCTTGAAACAGTTTTTGAATGTTCGTGCCTTCTTTCTTTTCGATAACTTCGTCAGTATCTATAAAATCCACCTTAAATTTTCTGGAAAGCAATTTTCCTACGGAAGTTTTTGCGCTTCCCATAAAACCAATTAAAATGATATTTTCTTTTATTTCATTCAAAATCAAGTGGCTTCTTTTGTTTCTTTCAATTTAACCAATTTCCATGATTTATTCAATCCTACAAATTGCTTTTCATCACTATTTTTCTTAAAAGGATATTTATAATGTGATTTTTGATTCGAAACCAAAGATTTCATGTCCATTTCTGACAAAATAAACCCTTCAAACTCAAAAGGTATCGTGAATTTACAATTTTCTTTCCATTTGCTACAGCCCCAAGCAGATTTACCTTTTAGAAGTTCACCTGTATTACATTTTGGACAAATTATTGGTGGAGGCACAACAAATTGATGCTTAACTTCATGACAAAGAACAGCTACCATATCTATCAATTCACTCTTGAAAGCTTCCACTTCGTAAGTTCCTTTTTCTATGTCTCTTAATTTCTTTTCCCACTGCCCTGTGAGTTCAGCGGATTTGAGTAATTCATTCTGAATCAAAGAAATCAAATGAATTCCTGTAGCAGTGGCTACAATTCGTTTTTTATCTTTGGAAATATAATTTCGTTTGTTGAGGGTTTCAATGATATTGGCTCTGGTAGATGGTCTTCCAATACCATTTTCTTTCATGATATCTCTCAAACTTTCATCATCTACTTGCTTGCCTGCGGTTTCCATAGCTCTTAGCAAACTTGCTTCTGTAAAATATCTTGGAGGTTTTGTTTTTTTCTCCATCAGTTCGGGAAAATGCTCGCCAGTCTCCCCTACTTCAAACAAAGGCATCAAAGGTTCTTCCTCTTGATTTTTTTTACTTCCAGCGTAATTTTCATAGACTATTCTCCATCCAGGTTCTAAAATCTGACGACCAGCTGCTCTAAATCCAATATCTGTTACTTGACCTTCAACTACGGTATTACTCACTTTACAATCTGGATAAAACACAGAAATAAACCTTCTTGTAATCGCGTCATAGACTTTTTGCTCGTTGGGTGTTATTCCCGAAGGGGTAATTCCTGTAGGAATAATGGCGTGATGATCTGTTACTTTCTTATCATCAAAAACTCTTTTGGATTTTCTGATTTTCTTTCCCAGCAAAGGTGTTGTATAGGTTTTGTAATGCGCCAATTTACTTAATATATCTTCTACTTTTGGATAAATATCATCACTCAAATAGGTGGTATCCACTCTTGGATAAGTCACTAATTTCTTTTCGTAGAGCCCTTGCGTCATATTCAAAGTTTCTTCTGCTGAAAAACCAAATCTTTTGTTACATTCCACTTGAAGCGAAGTCAAATCAAATAACTGTGGATGCGATTCATTTCCTTCTTTCTGTTCGTAAGAAAGTACTTCAAAAGGTTCATCTGTGATTTTCGTGAGGAGTTCACTTCCTTTTTCGCTTGTTTCAATCTTTCCAAGCGTACAAGCAAATTCAGTATCTCGATAAATCGTTTTGATTTCCCAAAAATTTTCCGATTTAAAATTATTGATTTCCAGTTGTCTTTCTACAATCAAAGCCAAAGTAGGAGTTTGCACTCTACCAATCGACAAAACTTGACCTTTGGAAGCAAATTTTAAAGTAAATAATCTTGTAGCATTCATACCTAAAATCCAATCTCCAATGGCTCTTGAAGCACCAGCGGCATACAAATTATTGTATTTATTTCCATCTTGAAGATTTTTAAAACCTTCTTTTATGGCTTCTTCCGTAAGAGAGGAAATCCATAATCTTTTGAGCGGTTTATCGTTTTTGGCTTTGGTAAGTACCCATCTTTGGATCAATTCCCCTTCTTGCCCAGCATCCCCACAATTGATGACTTCATCACATTTCGAAACTAAGTCTTGAATGATATTGAATTGATTCATTACACCAGCATTATCCATGACTTTGATGCCAAACTTACTTGGAATCATGGGTAAAGTATCCAAATTCCAAGGTTTCCATTTTTCAGTATAATCATGCGGTTCTTTGAGTGTACAAAGATGTCCAAAAGTCCAACTTACCCAATAGCCGTTTCCTTCCCAATAACCATTTTTCTTGGTTTTGGCGCCTATCACTTCGGCTATATCTTTGGCTACACTTGGTTTTTCGGCTATACACAACTTCATAATCTCTCCTAAATCATACAATGTTAATAATTGTATTTTTCAAAAATAATGTATGCAAACCAAACCATTGCTATGATGTTAATAAAATTGTGCTTTTCTTTTCCTTTTATATTGAGTAGGAAGTTTAATTATTTTGGGCACAGCGAATAATTGGACTTTTGCTTTTCAAAACAATGCCACATCATTATCCTACAATCTTGGTATAGATATAATAAATCCCTGAAAAAAAGACGTAAAAAACCAATCAATTATGTATAAAGAAGTGCCCGTGCTGCAATAAAATTAAGAGAACAAAACAAAAAAAATGGATGTAAAAGGTGTAAAGGATAGAAATGGAAACATTATTCTTTGTATTTTTTTATTTGATATCGAATTCTGCGACTTTCATTTACTCCAAATCTTCAATACTATACATTTTAGGAATCTTTGCTTCCCACCCCAAAACGTCTTTTATTTTCACTCTAAATATATCAGCAGCGTGAGGCTCACCATGAACTAAAAACACTTTTTGTGGTTCATTTTCAATGTCACTCATCCAATTTAATAATTCTGTTTGGTCTCCATGCGCAGACAAACTCTGGCAAGTAAAGATTTCAGCTTTGACTTCACGATACTTTCCGTGAATTTTTATTTCTTGTGAACCTTCCAACAAACTTCTTCCACGTGTTCCTTCTGCTTGATATCCAACCAATAAAACAGATGTTTCTGGTTTATTAATCAATTGTTTAATATAAGTCAACACTCTTCCTCCCGTAATCATACCACTTCCTGCTACAATTATTTTGGGTCTTTTATCGTCTATAGTTTCCCAAGTTTCTTTGTAAGAAGTAGTAATTTTGAATGCATTTGAAATGGAATCAAATTCTTTGTGAGTCAATTTTTGCCATTCTGAATAACGAGCAAATATTTCCCAAACATTTGCTCCCATCGGGCTATCCATTATCATTGGCATTTTGGGAATCACATTTCTTTCTCTTAACTTCCACAAAATGTACATTAAAGTTTGGGTACGCTCCACTGCAAAACTCGGTATGATTAAATTCCCACCTTTTTCATACGTTTTTTGAATAATATCAATCAAAAGATTTTCTACATCCTCTTCTATATGAAGTCTATCTCCATAAGTACTTTCGACCAAGAGAACATCTGCTTTTTGTGGTCTTTTTGGTTTTTCCAAAAGCAAATCATCTTCTCTTCCAATATCACCAGAAAATACAATAATTTTTCCACATACATCTAATTCTATAAAAGTAGAACCAATGATGTGACCATTGTATTGCCACCTTGCTTTTGTTCCATTTTGCAAATCAAACCATTGTCCTTCAAGCACATTAATAAAATGTTCAAGTGTTTTTTCTACATCTTCTAGCGTATAAAGTGCTTCTGCTACTTCATGTTTTGAATATCCTTTTTGATTGGCTCTTTCCGCGTCTTCTTCTTGGATTTTTGCACTATCTTTTAGAATTACTTTTGCAATGGCGATGGTTGGAGCAGTTCCGTATATTGTTCCTTTAAAACCCATTTTTACTAATCTTGGTAAAAAACCAACATGGTCTAAGTGTCCGTGCGTTAGTAAGACACAATCAATCTGAGAAACATCTACAGGAAGATATTCCCAGTTTAACATTCTCAAAGATTTTATACCTTGAAAAAGACCGCAATCCACCAATATTTTTTGTTCGTCTGTTTCTATAAGATATTTTGAACCAGTTACAGTTCCTACACCTCCAAGAAAGTGGATGTTTAATTTACTTTTATTTTTCGACATAATATGATTTATGATTACACAACCCTTTGATTTCTGACAATATTCTTTGTTGTCTTTTGGGATTGTTTACTCCTATTTGATTTAGAATATTTTTGTTATTTAATAATGCTTTACAAACGACAATTTTTTTATCAATTAAAGTTTGTTTTTCTGCAATAGTTAAGTTGGAAAGGCAAGTAACTGGATGCAAACCTGCTTTATCAATTCTGTTTTTAAGACTTCCATTTCTTGGAGAGTCCCAACCAATCAACTGTAGCCCCATACATTCACCGTATTTAGCTGCATCATCAGAAAATCTAGTATTGGTAACAATCCACCCTTGATGATACACATCTTGGCTCTCTTTTTTTGTTTTTAATTTTTCTTGAATGTCAATAAATCTAGAATTGATATACAATGGAATTTTGACATTGCAAATTCTTGATGCATCACCGTGAAATTTACACTCTACAAGATAATGCGTATTCCCTTTTGTCGCCACCACATCTACTTCGTGATGGATGCAATGTCCTTCAATCATTACACCAACTTCTGCTTCGTATCCTTCAAGTTTTAACAATTCGCCTACTAATATTTCAAAAGGAAAACCTGATGGACCTAATTCAAAAATGGCTTTTTTCAATTTATATCTAGCTGCATTAGATTTAGAAGATTTTTTAATTAATGAATAGGCTTTCTTGTAGATCTCTTTGGTTGAAATTCCTTCATATAACAATCCGTTCACATACTCTAAAATAAGATTTATATCATCATCACTCACACCTGAGTTCACCAAAGACTTTCTCAGTTTATTTTCGTCAAAAGCGACTTTATCTCCTGATGCTTTAATAACATTAATATTTTGGTTTGATGACATAGTTTAAAATTCTGAATTAGGGCGAGAATAAACTCTACCTGAATAAATAAAATCTGATGAATGGTGTTTATCTCTATTAATAAATGCATTATAATCAGGAATAAAAAGCAACATCACTTCCACTTTGTCCATAAATAGTTCTTGTGAGTTATCTTTCGTTTTTAAAACCGCTTCTCTTGAATAGCAACTGTTTAAATAAATTGGTTTTTCAAATCCAACCAACAACCAATTAGCATCTCCTTGAATAGTGATGTTATCAATAACCGAAACATTTACTGGAAGTTGGCTTCCTATATAAATATTCGTTTTGGGAGCAAACAATCTAAAGGATTTTTGAATATAATTGATCTCTTTTGAATTACTTTTACTAGGAACGAAAAATTGTCCAAACATATCAGCAAATGAAAATTGTAGCATAACTCCTGGTTTGAGTTTGATTTTTCTAAACATTGAAAAAAGATAAATCATTGTAACCAATGCATAGATTAGATTCTGTTCAAACATAATGTTGGCATTAGTTTTACCAAAATCAACCGCTACAATCATATATTGACATAGAAAGACAACAAATAAACCTGTCATCAAGAAAACTCCTGAATTTCTAATTTTTTTGGTTGCATTTTTATCAGTAATTTTTGAGAAATTGAGTGAATTATTAATTAACAAAATGAAAATATGCAGTCCGAAAAGAAAAACTAAGATATTCAACAATCTGTAACCTGTAAATATGTAATAATCATACAAACCGTGAATCAAACTTGCCAATAAAAAACCTCCCAAAACAAACAAGAATGTTTTCCATTTCTCATTTTGCAAATTACCTCTATACAAAGCATAACCAATAATAGAAGAACAAGTAATATGAATGGCCACACAGATTGTACTTCTAATAAAAAGAATTTCATAATCATTTGAATTTACATAAATAAGGTTTTCTGCGAATGCAAA
The DNA here is from genome assembly GCA_018401455.1 of Flavobacteriales bacterium. Classification (GTDB taxonomy): domain Bacteria; phylum Bacteroidota; class Bacteroidia; order Flavobacteriales_D; family Parvicellaceae; genus Parvicella. The sequence continues at coordinate 1,379 of JAGYKU010000028.1, read as the reverse complement.
TCCCAAGGCCGAAATAATCGGCAATAACATAAAGTGAACCGGTTTGCTAAAGTGTTTTTTGAAAATCAAATAAATAATAAACCAAGGAATAAATTTCACCAATTCCTCCACCATTCCTATATTGATGAAATTATACCAAAAGTTTTGATGATTCCAATTGATGTCGATAATGCTATACAAATAAGAAAGTAAATCACTAAAAACATATACCAAAATGGGAAGTATTGAACCAAGCAAAAATAGAGGAAGAATTAATTTCCATTTATCCAATTGTATGAATAACATTTTGAAAATAAACAAAATCCATACGCCCATAGAGAGCAAAACTGCAATATATCCAAATATGTCTGCCGAAAGAAAATCTCTTTGAAGAGCATTTATAAGATACCAATTCCAAGCGCCATCTTGAATGTAGATATTTCTTCTATATGAAAAATTCATAACTTTTGCAACATCATAATTGTAGGCCATTTTTCTTACATCCTGTTCTGTAAAATGTTGAAACCACAAATTTTTGAGTTGCCTAAATGCTACATCTTCAAGATCTGGATGCTGCATTGCTTTGATATAATGATATTGCGTATTGAGGTAATCACCCTCTAAATAACACGCCACACCTTTTGCAAACTGGTACAAAGCATCATTGGTATCAGAAGTAGAAAGAGGTTCATCAATGATAAATTCGTCAATTCCAGTAATTCCATACCCTATTAAGGATAATTGTTTTGTTCGCTCATCATCAGGATTTAATTGTATTCTTTCTTGATAAGCAATCGCTAATTTTTTCAAATCTGATTCTATTCTCCAAGAGTCAAAATATACAATATAATCTAAATGAACCACAGGGTTATCAGGATACCATTTGATAGCCTTTTGATAAAAAGCCATCATTTCTCCATTGGTTTTAACTTCTAGATATTCATTTCGTAATTTTTTATAGTTTTGAATTTCATTACCTCTAAATAGGTTTACCCAAATCATTGGTAAAAACATTAAAAAAACAAATCCAATGATAAAAAATTGATGTTTTTTGAAAAATGCTTTTGAAATATCAAACTGCACGTTTTTGGGGAATTTTGCATATAACAAAACCCAACCTAGAATCCAGAGAATTAGAATTAATAAATCAATATAGTTGAATGTTATTTCCAAAAAGTTGCCTTCAATAAAATTTCTTCTACGAATTTAGTGTTTTTTCCTTAGTTTGTTCCCATATTCTTGGTTTTTCAAGATTAATGCTGATAAATACTTTGAGAATATATATTTTTTTAAGTTGGGATTGATGGTTGAGATTCAAAACTGTAAGATAAAAGATTCAAGACTTTATTTTTGTCTAATGTATTTTGCACAACGTCCAATGTATTTTAATAATTAGGGTA
>JAGYKU010000027.1 GCA_018401455.1 Flavobacteriales bacterium | reverse complement strand
AATTAATTTAATTCAGAATTTTAACACCAAATAAAAATAAAATGAAAAAAAATTTACTCTTATTTCTCGGACTCACAACTGTTTTGAACTTGTCTGCTCAAAATATTGATGATCAAAAAATTACATTTAATTTTATACAAGAACCAAGTCATCCTTTGAAAGGAACTAATTCATATGCAATCGTTTTAGACCACTCTGTTTATCAAGCAAGCAACAACGACTCTTTGTCTGCATATGAAGTAAATCTTAATTTAGCTGAATCTCAATTGACGGCTTGGATAGATCAAAAGAAAAAAATAGATCAAATGTATCTGTTGGAAATGTCTAAATGGCAAATAGCTACCAACGCAGGAACTGTAATGGCTCAGCCCATCAAACAGCCTTACCCACCAATGCCAACGCTAAAAGAAGAACTACAAGCACCGTTGCTTACAGAAGAAATTTCTGATGGAATTGTAGATTCAAGAATAAATATTGAAGGTCTTACAAAAGGTGCTGGTGGAGCAACAGTTACCATTCAGTTTATGGGGTTGCAAGAGGCTAATATTGTTCAGAAAGTTACTGGGACTGGAGCCGCAACTAGTTATGACTATAGTGCAACATACAAAATGCCTATTAAACTTACTGTTGAAGTTCCTGGTCAAGGAATTATTATCAATGAAAATTTGAATGCCAATCAAAAAACAAAAGCTATAAATAAATACAAAAGCCAGTACGATTTTGAATATTGGAAAACCGATAATTATACTAATTATTGGAAAACGCTTCAAACAGATGAGGTAAATGCAATACTAAATCAAGTGAATAATTTATTAAACGACAGATGTGGTTTCCCAATTAAGCAAAGAGTTACAGATATTTACACTGTAAAAAAATTCAAAGGGTTAGATTATGGAGATTTATTAGATGCATATACTAATGCTAAAAGTGGTTATGATTTGATTTACAAAAATGTCTCAAGAAAAGACGGTGAAGCAAAACTAAGAAAAGCTATTGCTATTTGGGAAAAAGCTTTGTCTGAAAGTAATATGCAAGACAGTAAAGCCAGAATCAACGATAAAGTAACTGCTGCTATTCAAGTGAATGTTGCGGAAGCATATATGTGGATTAGAGATTATTCCACTGCTGACAGTTATATCCAAAGAGCCAAAATAAATAATGCAGGACTTGGAAAGTATAAAAGAAATGCAAGCGATTTGGAATCTTATATGGATTACCTAAAAACAAGAGAATTAGCAAATAAATAAGGCTTTTGCAATGCTTTCTTCACTGGCGGTTTGGTTGTAAACAGCTTTACCTATAGATTGTAAAAAAGTAAAATTAATTGCATCTGTATGATTCTTTTTATCATTTTTCATTTTTTGAATGATACTTGGAATATCATTTTCTTTGACAGATACTTTAGGAAATAGTTTTGTGAGGGTGTTTTCAATTTGTATGAATTCATCCTCACTTAATAATCCAGCTTCCACAGAAAGTTTCGACTCAACAATCATACCCTTAGCAACTGCAAATCCATGTAAAATAGGATTGCCTATTTCTAAATAATGAGATTCAATAGCATGGCCAATAGTATGTCCAAAATTGAGAAATTTTCTAATGCCTTTTTCATCTGGATCAGCTTTCACAATATTTGATTTTATAGCTATACTTCCTTTTACCACTTTGTTCCAGTCTAAATTTTCAATAGGAGTTGAGGTGCAATATTCAAAGTATTTTTTGTCATTTACTAATCCATGTTTCACCACTTCTGCAAAACCTGATAGCAATTCTTCTTTTGGAAGTGTTTTTAAAAAATTTACATCACAAAAAACTCCTTTGGGTTGTTTGATAACTCCAATTTGATTTTTAAAATCAAAAAAATCAATGCCTGTTTTACCGCCTATTGCTGCATCTACCATTCCTAACAATGTAGTGGGAATATTTATGAAATCTATACCTCTTTTATAAGAAGCAGCTGCAAATCCACCAATGTCTGAAATTACACCACCGCCTAAATTAATGATCAATCCATCTCTTCGAAAGTGATTGTCTGTAAGATCTTTCCATATTCCAGCCAAAGAATTGATGTTTTTGAATTGTTCTCCCGCTGGTAATTGAATTGCATCAATATTCAAATCTGTAATTTGATGAATGGTTTCTAAAAATGGTGCCGTATTATCATCTACAATAGCAATTAATTGTAAAGGGTCATATTGATTAATTAAATTTAGAAAATTTTCGTTTTCAAGGTTGTCTATTGTAATTGGATGCATTTCTAGTAAATTGGTATTTAGTGATTAATGGGTAAGGTTGTGTTTCTGTTGAATTCTGATTTTCAATTTTTTATGTTTATGAATAATAAGCGCCTATTAAAAGTTCCTATTCATCAAAATTACACTATTTATTTAAGATTGAAATTAGTTCTATGAAAAATGGTGATTTAATTTTTTTTGCCACGAATACACGAATATCGGAATCCTATGTCATTCGTGCATTAGTGGCTGAATTTACTTAAGTTTAGGAATTTTATTTATCAAAATATGATTCAGGATTTGATTCTAACTAATGAATCTTTAAAATATTGAATATCAGGCACATATTAAAAATATCTATTCTTTAGCCTTACACTTTTAAAGTTTGGACGTTAACAAATAACAAGTTTTTTAAAATCTTGATATTGAACATTATTTACCTTTGTAATTCATTATTTTTAAGATTATCATGAACAGAGTATTTTTTTCCTATTTTTTTCCTTTACTTTTCACTTTTCTACTCGTTACTTTTATGGTTTCTTGTGATGAAGCTTCCATTGAAAAGCCTAAAAATAATTCAAAACCTGAAAAGGAAGTAATCATTCCAGAACCTACAATCGCTTATGATTTTGTATTAGATAGTTTTATTGTGGATACAGGAACCGTAAATAAAAATGAAGGACTTGCCCACATACTTCCTTTATACGGAATTACGATGAGTGAATTGTATCAAATAGTTTCTAAATATGATTCACTTTTTGATGTAAAAAAGATAAAAACAGGTCAAAAATATATGGTTTTGAGCAAAATGCAAGATACCCTAAAAAAGGCATCTCATTTTATATATGAAATCAATCCAATAGATTATTTGGTGTATTCTTTTGAGGATAGTTTGCATGCTTATATCGGAGCAAAAGATGTGGTTATTAAACAACAAAGTGATGGAGGAGTAATTACAAGCAGTCTTTGGAATGCATTTATGGATCATGATCTTACACCTGCTTTGTTGATTGAATTTACTAAGTTATACGCCTGGAGTGTAGATTTCTTTGATGTAAAAAAAGGAGATTATTACAAAGTAATTTACGATGCAAAATACGTAGATGATGAATTTGTAGGAATTGGAAAAATTCACGCCACACTTTTTTATCATAAATCCGAAGAATTTTACTTTTTTGGATATGAAACGGATTCTATTCCTTACACATTCTTCACCGATTCTGGTGAACAAATGCAAAGAGCATTGTTAAGCGCTCCATTGGAATACACAAGAGTTTCTTCAAAGTTTTCAAATAATAGATTTCATCCTGTTTTGAAAATTTACAGACCTCATCATGGAGTAGATTATGCAGCTCCGATAGGAACGGATGTTGTGGCTACTGGATCTGGAACTGTGACTCTAGCGTCTTACAATGGTGGTGCGGGAAATATGGTGAAAATCAAACATGATATTGGCGATATTGAAACAAAATACTTACATTTATCAAAATATGGTCCTGGTATCAAAAAAGGAGTGCATGTTTTACAAGGTCAAAAAATAGGAGAGGTCGGAAGTACTGGAACTTCCACAGGGCCTCATTTGGATTATAGAGTGTATATCAACGGAAAAGCTGTAGATCCTTTGAGTATTGATATTCCAACAGTTGACCCATTGAAAGATAGTGCTTTGATTGAATTCTTGAAATTTATAGAGCCTATCAAATTTAGTTTAGACCAAATAAATCCTCTTGAAGCGGATGAAAATGAAATGATAAAAAATGCAGAAACTACTTCTATTCAATAAATATTTTATTTTAATTTCTTTTTTAGGAATAATCAGTTTTGCGAATGCGCAACAAGATTTGGAAAAGTATATTCCCTATGAACATACTTCAGAAATTACGCATCCTACTATTGAAATCAAAACAATAGTTCATATCATCAAAAGGTACGAAGATGATGCGCAAAATATGAACGAAGATAGTACAGCATACTTCAATCAGCAGATAGAATGGATTAATAGATTTTTTAGAGACCTCGGGAAGCCTACTTTGCCCACTAATGATGGAATTGTACATTATATTCCTTCAAGTCGTTTGAAATTTCGTGTTGATGAGGTTTTGTTTCACACAGATGCTGATGATTGGGACAGAATTAAAACAATTGAAGATGTTTTAGACATTGAACCTTTGGAAGTAAATTTAGAAAGCAATACTTTATTAGTAAAAGGCAAGTTAAGATCTAGACTTTTTAGAGCGGATGATAGTTTAAAAGTTTATTATAGCGATGGATTGACAAAAACCATACGATTTTCCAAAGTTGAAGATATCGGAGTAAATTCATTATTTCATATCAAAGAAAAATTAAAAGGAGATGAAATAAATAGTACTATAAAGTTTTTTAGAGAGGAGAATTCAAATTGTAGTTTGGATTTATGGGAAAAGTACGCAAAATCTGACAAAAACGCTATTCATGTTTTTTATACAGGAAGTAGCAAATCTGGAATTGCATTTGGGTGTGGCCCTTCTTATTATTATCTCAATGTAAGTAATATTGTCAAAGGTGGAGATTGGGCAGGAGCACAACTCACCGCCCACGAATTGGGACATACCGTAGGTCTGCGCCATACCAATACACCTCAGTTTGATGATTTACCCAAAAGTGATAAGTTTGGATTTATTGATTGTAATACCACCAACACGAGCAACAATATTATGGGTTATAATGTTTGTAGAAATTATCTTTCACCCAAACAAATTGGATACATTCATTACTTATATAGTGTCAAAAAAGAAAGAATTTTAATCACATCTGCAAATGAATACAACCCTAATCAACCTATTGAAATTTGGGACAGCACAAATTGGGATAAAGCGATGATTGTAAAAAATGATATTATCATAAGAAGAGGGCAAACCTTGGTCATAGAAAATTTGCTACACATGGCTGCAGGAGCTTCTATTTATTTAGAAGCAAAGGCAAAATTGGTTGTAAAAGACAAAGGAATCATAACAAACTACTTTGGAAGTGACTGGCAAGGAGTTGTAAAATGTAAAAGTTACGAACGAAAAAACAAAATGCCTTGTAAAGAAAAAAATATAGGAACGATTGAATTAATTGGCGATGGGAAGATAGACAAGTGAGTCTTAAAATTTATAACAAACAACTCTACAATATGGTTTTTTAGTTTTTACTTTTAGTTTTGTGTTTTTGATTTTCTTCAATTTTGATAATAATATTTTTTGACCTCTCACTTTTTGTTGGTAAAAATGACTTTTTGACCTTCTAGATTGTTTGATTTTTTTTGATTTGGAAGTGTTTATCTTTTTTTGAAAATCAACTTTAATATTTGATTTAGAATTAGAAACTATTTCTTTTTCTTCTTTTGGTTTATCAACTTTTTCCTCTTTAGAGATTTCTAATTTTGGAAAAGAGAATGCTAAATTTAATTCATTTTCATTACCTAAGTTTACTTTATTTTCTTTAGGTTCAGAAACTACTTCAGTGATTTCTTGAACTACAATTTCTTGATTTCGGACTACGTTCTGGGTGATTTCATTATCAGTATTAATCGAATTATTTCTAACTGTTTCTTGTTTTTGTTCAATTGATCGTTGATCATTTTTACCACCTCTTTGTTCAATCACGACATTTCCGCTTCTTTGTTTTACGTTGATAGGATTAGAGTTAATATTTGTATTTCTGTTTTGTGCTACAACTGGATTGCTTCTAGAAGTATTATTTTGAATATTGTCATTACTTTTTTGAATGAAATTTCTTGAATTATTGTTGGTGTTATTAGTGATCAATACATTTGTATTATTTGTCTGAAACATAATGTTATTGTTCGAATTGTAAGTTTGATTCACTGCCACATTAGAAAAGCCTTCTCTCACATAATTTGTGTTCTGTGCATATGTATAAAGTGTTGATTGAATAGATAGTAACGAAAAGATAATTTTTGTAGTTTTCATAAAATTTATTTTATAATTTAATACTACAAACTTGAGGAGAAAATTAAATTTTTAAAACATTAACTTAGTGAATGGATAATCTCACTTGGTAAATTCATCTTGATAGTGAGTAAATTTTTCAAAACATCATATATTATAACATTCTAGTAATATTTTTATATGTTTTTAGTTAAAGGTAAAGGATGAACCATAGTTTTTATCTCTGAACAATGAGCGAAAATAAACGCATTTTTTGAAGTTTTCATTGCTTTTTTTACGTTCAAGATAGTAATTTTAAAACCTAAAACGTATATGTGCATCGTAAATGATTTTATTGACTAATTTTGTAGTCACAAAATTTCATTCATGTCAGAACAAATTTATGATATCGCCATTATTGGAGGCGGAATAGTTGGAGCAGCAACTTTTTATAAGATACAAAAAGCGTATCCTTCGTTAAAGATTTTGCTGATTGAAAAAGAAAATCAATTTGCAAATCATCAAACGGGAAATAATTCAGGGGTGATTCACTCTGGTTTGTACTACACGCCAGGGTCGTTGAAAGCCAAGAATTGTGTGCAAGGTCGCCACGAATTGGTGGCATTTGCCAAAGAGCATAACATCGCTCATGATGTATGTGGAAAAGTGGTGGTTGCTACTAAAGAAAGCGAATTGCCTTTTATGGAAAAAATCTATAACAATGGTATCGCAAACAAAACCGAAGGAATTGAAAAAATTACAGGCGAGCAAGTCAAAGATTTCGAGCCTTTTGTAGAAGGGAATTGCAGGTATTTGGGTGCCTATGCACGGGAATTATCGATTATCGTGGAGCAACCAAAAAAATGATAGAAGTTGCAGAAAGTCTCAATGCTGAAAGTAAATCAATGTTGGGTACTGAAGCTATAGGATTCGAACATACTACCGAATTCAATACTGTCATTACCAATAAAGGTAAATTCAAAGCGAGAAAGACAATTTTTTGTGGAGGTTTGCAAGCAGATAGATTGGCGAAAAAAGATGGAGTGAAAATCAAAGAAAAAGTGGTTGGTTTTAGAGGAGATTACTACGAACTCACAGAACAAGCCAAACATAAAGTGAAAAATTTGATTTATCCTGTTCCAAATCCAGAATTTCCATTTTTAGGAGTACATTTTACAAGAATGACTGATGGTGAAATTGAGTGTGGTCCCAATGCTGTTTTTACATTCAAAAGAGAAGGTTATGGCAAAACAGATTTTTCATTGAGAGATACAGCGAGTGCTTTGTCTTATGGCGGAACATGGAAATTGTTTTTCAAAAATATGAGTTTTGGAGTCAAAGAATATAGAAGAGCATTTTCTAAAAAACTGTTCTTAAAAACTTTGCAAGAACTTATTCCTTCACTCACAATGGACGACATTAAACCGGGTAGAGCTGGTGTTCGAGCATTATTACTCGGAGCTGACGGAGATACAAGAGATGATTTTAGAATTGAATATGCTCAAAATAGTATTCACGTACTTAATGCTCCTTCACCAGCGGCAACAGCTGCCTTAGCCATAGGTGATGAAATCAGAGAAATGGCAGAAAAACATTTTAATTTAAAATAAATATGAAAGTAACAGTAGAATTGAGCAAATATCCTTTATCTGAAGAATATATTCCCAAAATTAAAGATTTTATCGACAGGTTAAATTCTCATAATTCATTGACAGTAATGACCAATCCTACAAGCACTCACGTAATGGGAGATTTTGATATAGTAATGCCCATTTTGAATAAGGAAATCAAAACTTCATTCGAGAAATTTGGCAAAGCGATTTTTGTGATGAAAGTTTTGATGGGAGATTTGATTTCAAAGTAGTTCTATTGTTTAGAATCTTCATTCATTCATCTTATTTAACAATCGATTCATCAAAAGTTAACAAATAGAAAAGAAAAAAACACGTTCTTTGCGTCAGATTACTACAACAATAATTTTATGATTAAAAATATACTTACCCTTTTGCTCGTTTTTGTATCTTATTCAGTTTTTTCTAAAGATCCTAACATCGCTGCGGTGGTGGATGAAAAAACAAGACAAATTGATATTGTTTTTGTATCTAAAATTGGTGTAATGCTATTTTTAGGAATTATTGCTTTTTTAAGTTATTTGAAATTTAGAAAGACGGAACCTTAATTTTCTTTTATCTAATCACTGTTACCGTTCCTCTTAAATCTTGATAGGAACCATCTCCAGTATTGAAAGTCACTTGATATACATAAACACCTAAAGGAACAACTTCTCCTTTGTAAGTGCCATCCCAAGATTCATTTTGATCTCCAGTTTCAAAAATCACTTCTCCAAATCGAGTGTAAACTCTCACAGAATAACTTTCAAAATCTAACAAATTTGCGACAGGTTTCCAAGTATCGTTATAGCCACCGATAATCATAGCATTGGGGATGTAAATCAAAGGGTTTTGATTGTCGCAAGCAGTATTACTTGTTGCAGTTTCGGCAATATTGAATGTATTGATAGATTCGTAAGCTTCTACTTTGTAGCAAAATTGACCACTAGCATTAGAACCAATAAAAACAGAAGCATCGTCTTCGTAATACAATTGAGAAGGCGGTAAAATGGCTATAGGAGTCGTTTCAAAAACATTATTGATGGCTCTATAAATTCTATAGCCAAGAATATTACCATTCCAATTTTTGTATGCGTTCCATTGCAAAAGATTAATCATTTTATCTTGCTCTGCATTTACTTTTAGTACAATGTTATTAGAGGAATTAGAAGTTTGAATCACATTCATACAACTGTCTCTTGCGATGTATTTGTAAATTGCAATATCATTATGAATATCTAGTTCTTCATCTTCTATAATCAAAGGATTTGTGATGTTGGTGACTATCGTTAAGGTTTCAAAAGTAGCACCTCCATCAGTACTTTTCAAAACTTCAATTTCTTTGGTGATTCCTGCTAAATCTGGGTGTAATTTCAATGTGAGTAATTCATCTTCAATGGTTACGGATTTGATGTAAGCATAATTGGGCGAAGGCGCTTGATTGGAAAACCTACAAGAAATATTAGATATTACAGAATCTTGAGCATTACCGCTTATTCCTCTGATGATGTAGCAATAATTATTTTGATAATCAACATCTTCATCCACAAATACAGTATCTATGTTGTTGTTGGAACCAATTAAAGCATAAGCACCTCCTTCAACGGATCTTAAAATTTGATAAGCCCCCACACCACTGTTCCAATTTACATATTTATTCCATCTCAAAGTGATTTCCCTTTCACAAACATTGTAACTATTTCTTAGAAAAATAGATTTATGCAGTTCCCCTACAGGACTTGTGTTGGGAGTAGGAGGATTGCCATTCCAACAACTATCAAAAGCAGCAATAGCATAAGTTTCTCCAATCAAATCTGCATTAGAATTGATGTTTACGTAATTGGTATTGTTGTAACCATAAACCGTATCAAGAATAACCCAGCCACCACTGATATTTTGCAAAATAATATAAGCAGAAGCATCTTCGGAAGCACTTGGATTCCAGTTGAGCACAGCATTTCCTGTTACAGAATCAACAGTTACGGTGTTTAATTCTGGTGATACAGGAGGAATTAAATCCAAAAATAAATCACCATCAATATTTGAAATACTTTGACAACCAGCACTGTGGTTTAACGAGATTCTATAGTTAAAATTAGCACTACAAATTTCGATAGTATCTCTATAATAATTAGACTCTGAAATCAAAACAGAATCGATCAAGTTCCAAACTCCAGCAGGATATTCTCTGTTTATGTAATAATACATACCATTTGCAGGATGCACAGGAGTAGAAAGGTCGCTCCATTGTATAATAGCGGTTCCATCACCTGGATTATTTACAGTAAGATATATCGTAGAAAGTGTGTCCAAAGCAGGTAATTCTACATCATTAGAACCATTATCATAAGTCAAAGTGATAAAATAATCTACAGCACCAAGATGGGCATTCGCTCCATTGTGCACAAATACAGAAGCGCCTACGTTAGTTGAGGTTCCCACTTGTGTGAACGTGCCAGAATGATTGGAGTAGATGTTATACTGCACAAAAACAGCAGACATATTGGTAGAGGGCGTCCAATTTACGGTTACATTTCCATTGGGAGCCACGCTTAAGCAATGTACTTCTGGCGATTGAGCAAAAGATGCTTTTGCAAAAAAGATACTTAATATGATTAAAAATCTAAAATTCAATATAATACTAAAATTTTTATTCTAATTGTGGTGCATACTACTAACGTAAATATTGCATTAAAGTTGCCTATTTTTTGGATTCAACCAACATTTTTCTAAGTTCGTTCATAGCGTAAATCGAAGCCATAGTGATATTTCTTTTTCTATCTGTTCCGAACTGATAGGTAAATGTTTTAATTTCAGAATGATTTCCCACACCAACACATACCATTCCAACAGGTTTTAAATCAGTTCCTCCAGTTGGTCCAGCAACACCAGAGATGGTTATTACAAAATCGGTTTCTAATAATTCCAAACCGCCTTTAACCATTTCTTCAACCACAGGTTCGCTCACAGCTCCATATTTTTCTAAGGTTTCGTCAGCAACTTTTAGCAATTTATTTTTAAGATGATTGGTATAACTTACCACACTTCCGTTGTAATACTTTGATGAACCAGAAATTTCTGTAAAAAGGTGTGACAAATAACCTCCCGTACAACTTTCACATACGCCCACTGTTTTGCCAGCATCAAGTAATAAATCTCCTACAATTTCTGAAAGTTCTTCTTTGTTATATCCAAAAATATAGTTCGGAATAAGTTTTTCTAAAGATTTTGAATATAGTGTTACCTTTTCGATATTTTCCTCTTGATTATTTCCGTAGCAAGAAATTCTCAGTTTCACAATACCTGGAGAAGGTAAATAAGCCAGTTTTAAACCATCGTTTCTCATTTGCGTTTCCCAATCTTGAATGATTTCGGCAAGAAAAGATTCGCCCACTCCGATAGTTTTAATGGTATGATGAAATGATTTGAAATTACTTATTTTGGACAGTCTCGGCAAAACCTCAAATTCCATAAGATATTTCATTTCATAAGGAACTCCAGGTAAACTTACGAAGACAGTACCTTCTTTTTCGAACCACATACCGCTTGCAGTTCCTTGCGTATTGATTAAAACTTCACAATTGTCGGGAACCAATGCTTGGTCGATATTTACTTGAAGCATTTTTTTGCCTCTTTTCGTAAAATAGGTGGTAATCATTTCCAAAACTTGTTGGTTCATCACCAATTTGGAACCAAAATATTCGCACAAAGTATGTTTGGTAATATCATCCTTGGTAGGACCTAAACCGCCAGTGATAAGTACAATGTTAGCATTTTTGGAAGCGGCATCAATAGCTTTAAGTATATCTTCTTTTCCATCTGAAATCGCAACAGATTGAGTCACTTGAATTCCAGCAAGATCTAAATGTTCTCCCATCCAACCAGCATTCGTATTGATGGTTTGCCCGATGAGTAGTTCATCACCAATATTAATTATTTCCGCTTTCATTTTGCCTGTTCTTTTTTTGAATGTTGTAAAAATACCCAATATCTTCGCATCAAATATCATTTTTTGAGGATTTATTCATTCAAATTTGATTTCTTTGTACAAACAAACTCAAACTATGGAATCAACACAACCTAAACTTAACCAAGCGCATATCGATTACATTCAAAAGACATTTTCTAACAATTTTAAATTTAGAGTTGCGCTTTTCAATATTCTTCCGATGGGTTGGTTGAGCGGAATGAAAGTCACGCATTTGGACGAAGCTTCTTGTAGTGTCGCAGTTCCCTACAAAAGGTGGAATAAAAACCCTTTTAAATCTACTTTTTGGGCCGTTTTGGGAATGGCTGCTGAAATGTCTTCTGGGGCTTTGTTGGTAATGTTTACACAAAAACAAAAACCTTCCATAGCGATGCTTGTAGTTGGTTGCGAAGGCACATTTTTCAAAAAAGCAACCGATGTCACCATTTTTACTTGCAACGATGGTTTGAAAATTAAAAACGCCATTTTAGAAACGATGACCACCCGTGAACCAGTCTTGATTCCCACCGAAATGGAAGGCAAAAACAAAGCCGGAGAAGTCGTAGCAAAATTTAAGTTTACTTGGTCTGTGAAGGCGAGGGGGTAGAAGAATTACTTTTTGATTTTCCTCTATTTTCATTTAGAATGTTTTAAATTTAATTTAAAACCTATAGCCAATATATAAAAGAGGATAACGAAATATCCAACCACCCCAATAATTACCTTCATAAATATTAGGTAAATCACCGTATTTTAAATAGGAACTTGTGTAACAATAACCAAAATCTACTTCAATTCCAATATGAAAATTTTTCAATTTTAATTGAGTTCCAATTGCAATTACACCTCCAAAAGCATTTTCTTTTTCAATAGATTGATAAATTCCAGTAGTAATTTCACTACTATGATAATTTAAAATATCTATTCCTAAATAAGGAGAAAACCACTTGATTTTATTAAAATAATGATACTCAATTCCCAAACTGAAAATTGAATTGTGGTATTTCCTTGTGAGAGTTTCAGATATATACTTTGGTTGAAATGAGTAGATAACACTTGATCTAAATAAGAATTTTTCATTGTTAAATATCTGTCTCTTAAATCCAAAATAAATATTGTTTCTAGGAGAATAATTATGTCCTATTTCTATTTGAAATTTCTTTGAAGTACTATCTGATTGTCCAAACCCATATAGTATTGAATTTAAAAGAAATATTAAAGATACAATTATTACTTTTAATAGTTTCATCTTAGTTTTTATTTGTCACCTGTTATTTCAGAAATCTGTTGGTGTAGTTCTGGGATTTTATTTTTAACAACATCCCAAACAATTGAATAATTGACACCCATATAATCGTGAATAAGCCTATCTCTCATGCCAGCCATGTTTTTCCATTTAATAGTATTCCATTTTAGTTTGAAATCAGCAGGAATTTTTTTGGTTGCTTCACCAATTATCTCTAAACTTCTTATTACTGCTCGTTTTAAGGTTTCATCAGCTAAAAAATCTTCTATTGATTTATCGGGTTTAATTACTGAAAGTATATAAGAACTTTCATCACGAATGTGTTTCAAATATTCAATTGGCTCTTTAGACATACTTCACTTCATTTAAAATCTTTGGGCCAATGTATGGACTTAATCCATTTTTAGTAACAATTTCAACTCTTTGATTTTTGAATAAGTTCTCGATTATATCATAAACAGCCATGAAATTGTCAAAGTTTTCTTTCTCTGGTTCAAAATCAATCAAAATATCAATGTCGCTGTTCTCTGATTGCTCATCTCTAACGTAAGAACCAAATAGCCCAATTGATTTGATCCCATATTTTAGTATCTTGCTTTCGCTAGATTTTAAAGTACTCAATATATATTCTTTGTTGGTCATCTAAAAAAAATGATTTACACAAATATAATAAATTTTAATTATTTATTTGAAAAATGAAACTTTAAATCCTAATCCCATTTTCCAAAGTCCTGAAAGACCTTTTGAATTCGAACTTCTATGTGGCCCTGTTTCGTAATATAATTCTCGGCTACTATGCCTAAAACCAAGTCCTAAACTATTGTGGAAATAGAAATGCTTTAAAAAATTGATTCGAAATTATTGTTAAAATTAAAGTAAAACTTCTTTTATTCGAACTAAGTTATTATTATAAAGAAAAAAATATTCATTATCAGCATCAATTTTATTATTAAAATATGCCAAATCCAATTGAAAAAACAAATTAAAAATATGGTTTCGCTCATTAGGAAAAATAATATAAGAACAATGCAAACCATGTAGATTAAATCCTTCATTAGTTCTTCTAATCCCATGATCATAAGCTGCATATAGGTTTCGATTGAATATGGGTCCAATAGAGATTAAAGATTTTCCTTTTTCAATGGTATAATCCATAAATAAGCACATCCCGTGTGAGGCACCAGATATGTATGTGCCTGTATTTCCTCCATGTTTGAAAGTATGCTTTTTTAAAGAATCAACTTGTGCAAAAACGCAAAAATGAAACGAAATTAATGCTAGTAATAAAAAACAACTCTTCATAATGTAACTTTATAGTAGAACAACTGAATCTACATAAAAGTTACTATTGGAAACAACTTTTTCCTACAATCTACCCAAAAGACTGCATGTCCACCAACTTTTTATACACGCCATTGGATGTTATCAAAGTATTGTGGTTGCCTCTTTCTACAATTTTACCTTCGTGCAGTACAATGATTTCATCTGCATATTGAATGGTTGACAATCTGTGCGCAATGACAATGGATGTTCTGTTTTGCATCAATTTTTCGAGCGCATCTTGTACCAGTTTTTCTGATTCAGTATCCAAAGCAGAAGTGGCTTCATCCAAAATCAAAATAGGCGGGTTTTTATATACCGCTCTTGCAATACTAATTCTTTGTTTTTGCCCGCCAGAAAGTTTGTTTCCTCCATCTCCTACGTTAGTTTCGTAAGTTTTTTCTAATTTTACAATAAACTCATGTGCATTGGCAACTTTAGCTGCATTTTCCACTTTGGATAAATCCGCTTCTCCTGATCCAAAAACGATATTATTGGTGACAGAATCATTAAATAAAATAGATTCTTGGGTCACAACACCAATCAAACCTCTCAAATGACTTACGGAAATGTCCTTTATATTCACACCATCAATAGAAATACTTCCTTCTTGGATATCGTAAAATCTCGGTAACAAATTGGCTATGGTACTTTTTCCAGAACCCGATTGACCTACAATTGCAATGGTTTTTCCTCTTTCTACAGTAAAAGATACATTATCAAGCACTTTGGTATCTTTATAACTGAAAGACAAATTCTCAATCTTGATTTCAGAATCAAAAGTGGATTTAGGAAGGTTTTTTATAGAGATAATTTTCTTTTTGTCTGCTTCAAAAATTTCATCGATTCTTTCTAGCGCGCTGATACCTTTTTGCGCATCGTATATGGATTTAGAAAGTGACTTTAATGGGTTTATCAATTGAGAAAAAACAGCGATATATGCTATAAAATAAGAAGATTCCATTGCCCCACTAAAAACCAAATTACCTCCATACCACAAAACACAAATAATGGCAACAACTCCCAAAAACTCACTCGTAGGAGAGGCTAAATCTGCTTTTCTGTAGGTTTTTATTTTATCAGATACAAAATCTTTATTGATGTTTTCAAACTTATCTACAAATTGCTTTTCGTTGGAAAAAGCTTTGATTACTTTGAATCCATTCAAACTTTCCTCAAGTAATGCCACCAAACTTCCAAATCTTTGTTGTGAAGATTTAGTGTTTTTTTTCAAACTTTTACTAATCAAAGTAATCATCAAACCAGTAAACGGCAAGAATATGATGATGAAAATGGAAAGTTCCCAACTCATGAAAAATAAAGACACGAAGAAAATTAAAATTTGAACAGGCTCTCTAAACACGCCATAAATGGAAGACAACATAGAAAATTCTATTTCTTGTACGTCATTGGTTGTTTTGGAAATAATTTCTCCTTTCTTCTCGTCAGAAAGGTAAGCAAGTGGCAAAAACATCAAGGTATTGTATATTTTGTTTCTTAGTTCTGCTACACTTTTATTCACTACAATCGAGACAAAAAGTGCTGATATATAAACAAATACATTGCGAGACAATACTGCAATTCCAATTATCACACAAACTGTAAGCAACGCATGCAACTGCCCGCTTGTAGCGATAATTTCTGCTAAATAGTAATTGACAGCATCTATAAAGTAATCTTTTGAAACACTAAAAACAGGTTTCCCTTTTTCTAAAACTTCAGCATGAAACTTTTCATCTTTATTAAAAATAATGTCTAGTAATGGCGCTATTAAAACAAAAGAAAACAAGGAAAAGAATGAACTCACAATATTGAAAAACACACTAAAAGCGATGTGCTTTTTGTAGTTTCTAGCGAGTTTTATTATTTTTATGATGCTTTTCATATTCTATCTAAACAAAGGTCTAATTTTTTGTTTATAAATCTTCTGTATTTTCCAACTAATTTGTCTCAATACTCCATGTTTTTTTTCATCTATCAAAGATGCTATCTTACCATTATGACTTCCTTGTTCTACAATAGTTGGATGACACCAATAATGTTGGATGTCAATTTTACTCACTAAATCATTGTGATACCAATCTATAGGTAAGTTACATTTGTTTTCTATGGTATAATTGATGATTTTTTGAGCTAATGTATTTGACATAAAATAGGCTGCTGCACATCTACTTTTGTGCGAAGGAAACAATACTTTTGAAGTATCTTTTGTCTCATTTTTTGCAAATTGTAAGGTGCTATTTTCGTAATTAATCATAGCCTTTTTCAAATTTCCAGTTTGTTCCAATTCTTCAATGGATTGATTAAAAACTGAAATGAAATTTGGCATAAGAAAAACATCATCTTCAAGGATTAAAGCACTTTTCACATTATCAGCAATGATTTTTTCATAGATCAGTAGATGTTTAAGTGCACAAGATATAACCGCAGGTCTGGCTTCTTTAACAAAATTCTTATCAAAATATTTGTTTAGAACTTTTTCATTTAAGTCTTTGATATCACCTTCAAGCATCAATTCATATTCAAACCCAAACTTTTGCATCATCTTTTTGATGTGGTTGGCTCTATCAATTGCAGTACTAACGTGTACTATGTATATTTTATCTACTTTCAACAAAGTTGTCATTGCGCTTCAAAATTACAGAAAATACACTAGCAACTATTTTTTTTGTGGTTTATTTGGTTAGATACGTTAGAAATTAAAAGAAATACAAGATATCTTTTCTTAATTAAATTAATAAGAATAATTTTGCAAAGCGTTATTTATTGCGCATTCCATTTTTCAAATTATCAAAGAAAGACATGAACAGAAGAGTTAGAGTAAGATTTGCCCCAAGTCCAACAGGTCCACTTCACATGGGTGGCGTGAGAACAGCATTGTACAATTATTTGTTTGCCAAAAAACACGGAGGAGATTTTTTATTGAGAATCGAAGATACAGATCAGACGAGATTTGTAGAAGGTGCAGAAAATTACATCATTGAATCTTTAAAATGGTGTGGAATTATGCCCAACGAAGGTCAAGGAATAGGAGGAGATTTTGGTCCTTACAAGCAATCTGAAAGAAAAGATGCCAATATGTACACGCAATATGCCATGCAATTAGTTGAATCTGGACATGCTTATTATGCTTTTGATACCGCTGAGGAATTGGAAGAAATGAGAGAATTGGCTAAAAAGGCAAAAATGCCGAATTGGCAATACAATAGCATCACTAGAGGTTCTTTGAAAAATTCAATTTCACTTTCTGAAGATGAAGTGAAAGCAAGATTGGACGTTGGAGATCCATTTACCATTAGAATCAAAATGCCTCGAAATGAAGACGTGAGATTTCACGATGAAATTAGAGGATGGGTAACAGTTAACACTAATAATCTAGATGATAAAGTTTTATACAAATCTGATGGAATGCCAACTTATCATTTGGCGAATATCGTTGACGATCATTTGATGGAAATTACTCATGTGATTAGAGGTGAAGAATGGTTGCCATCTGCACCATTGCATGTTTTGTTATATAGATATTTAGGTTGGGAAGAAACGATGCCACTTTTTGCACATTTGCCTTTGTTGTTGAAGCCTGATGGTAATGGTAAATTAAGTAAAAGAGATGGAGATAGATTAGGGTTCCCAGTATTTCCATTAGAATGGAAAGATCCTTCAACAGGAGAAATTTCTTCTGGATATAAACAAAAAGGATATTTCAAAGAATCATTTATCAATATGTTGGCATTTTTAGGTTGGAATCCTGGAACACCTCAAGAGATATTTAGTTTGGATGAGTTGGTTGAAGCTTTTACGCTAGAAAGAGTAAGCAAAAGTGGTGCAAAGTTCGATCCTGACAAAACAAAATGGTTTAATCAGCAATATTTACGTTCAAAATCCGATTTGGAATTAGGAAGTTTGTTGAAAGAAAAAATACAAGGAGATTTTTCTTTAGAATATTTGGCTGGAGTTGCCAATTTAATGAAAGAAAGAGCCTCTTTTATAGATGATATGCTAGAAGGAGATTATTTCTTTGGAAAACCGTCTGAATACGATAAAGATACCGTAAATAAAAAATGGAAACCTGAAACCCCAGCATTAATATCAGAATTAAAAGAACGTTTTGCAAATGTGTCAGAATGGAAATCTGAGGTTCTTGAAAGTACTTTCAAAACTTTTTTGGAAGAAAAAGGATTAGGCATGGGAGCCATCTTACCAAATTTCAGACTTACGGTTACTGGTAAAGGAATGGGACCTTCTATGTTTGCAATAGCAGAACTTTTAGGAAAAGAAGAAACTTTGACTAGAATGCAGGAAGGGATAGATAAGATATAAGTTCATGAACTAATAATTAGGTTTTGAAAATGATTTTATAAATTATTGAACAAAAAAAGACTGCTTTGCAGTCTTTTTATTTTCTTACGAAAATTACAATTTGGTGGATTCACAATTTTTATCAAAATCTTCTTTCATTGCTTTTATCTCTTCATTAGATTTTCCCTCTCCATTTCCTTTGCAATTTTTTTACATTCTTTACTTTTCTTTTAAATTGTTTTAACAATTCTTCTTTTTTAGAGTCATCTGCTTCTTCGGCTTGTTTGACACTTCTTTAGACTTCTGCTTATATGTGCACAAATCTGAACCTCCACATGAAGTCATTCCTAAAGTTGCAAGAACAACGCCATTGATAATAATACTTTTTCATAATAGTGTTTTTATATTTTGGTAAAGGTAGAAATTAATAAATAAAAAAGGCTATCTAAAAATTTAGACAGCCTTTACAGATTTTATAAATTTTGAAAAATTACTTTAAAAGTTTAGCAATTTTTTGTTCATTTTGTCTTCTTCTTCCAAAGCCTAATTCACTATCAACCAAGATACGTCCGCTGTGTTCATCGATGATTACTTTCTTTCTAGCAGCAATATCAATTTGTACTTGAGGTGGAATTTGAATAAAAGACCCTGCTGAAGCATCCTCTTTCTACTGGCACAACTGCCAATCCATTCTTCGCAGAACCTCTGATTCTTTTGTAAGCTCTCAACAATCTTGAATCTACCAATTCTTCTGATTTTTCAGACTCTTCCATTAGGATATCTTCTTCTTTTCTAGTTTCAGATGAGATGGTTTCCAATTCTGATTTTTTATTCGCTAGAACTTCTTTTCTTTCGTCTAAAAATTTCTTGCTTTCAACAAAAACTTCTTCTTTACTTTCAATTTTGAATTTGTATTCTTTTATTCTTTTATCAGAAAGTTCCATTTCTAAATTTTGGAATTCAATTTCTTTAGTTAATGAATCAAATTCTCTATTGTTACGAACTTTATTTTGTTGCTCTTCGTATTTTTTAATTAAAGCTTTAGATTCTTCAATTGCATTTTTACGTTCTGAAATCAATCTTTTAAAGTCATCTATTTCGTCAGTGATTTTTGCTAATCTGATGTCTAGCCCGCTGATTTCAGCTTCCAAATCTTCAACTTCTAGAGGTAATTCTCCTCTAACTTCTCTGATTCTATCAATTCTTGAATCGATAATTTGCAAATCATATAATGATCTTAATTTTTCTTCTGCTGTAGTTTCTTTCGTTTTCTTTGCCATATGGTTGTTACAAATAATTAATTGGATTTGTATTCACTTTCGTTAACAAGACCGCAAAAGTAATAAATTTTTCTTTTAAAATCCTAGCTAAATAATTAATTGTTAAATATTCACTCTCATAATGACCAATATCGGCTATAATTATCTTGTTTTCAGCATCAAAAAATTGATGGTATTTGTAATCCGCTGTCACGAATACATCTGCGCCTTGCTGAATTGCATTTTCCAAAAGAAAACTTCCGCTTCCTCCACAAATTGCAATTTTCGATATTTTATTTTTATGAATATTGGTGTATTTCACCACACCGCAATTCATTGTTTTTTTAAGTGTTTTCAACCATTCCAAAGCCTCCATAGGCTCGGGCAATTCACCTATCATTCCTGCTCCAATCAATGCATTGCTGTTTTGCAAATCAAAAATATCGTACGCTACTTCTTCATAAGGATGTGCTTTTTGAAGTGCATTAAGTACTTTATTTAGTTTGAAAGACTCACAAATCATTTCAATTTTATTTTCTTTGGATGATGTTCTGATATTTTTTTCTCCAACAAAAGGATTTGAGCCTTCCATCGGCATAAATGTTCCCGTTCCTTCAGAAACAAAACTGCATTCAGAATAATTTCCGATATGTCCAGCACCTGCATCAAACATTGATTTCATTACTGTTTCCGAATATTCTTCGGGCACGAAAACTACAATTTTCTTTAATAAGTTCCTTTTTGGAGCCAATATTTTTTGGTTTTCCAATTTCAAAGCATTTGCCCAAACACCATTTACTCCGTGTTTTACGTTGTCCAAATTGGTATGAATCGCAAATATGGCAATGTTGTTTTGAATCGCTTTGATAATGGTTCTTTCAATATAGTTTTTACCAGTAAAAGATTTTAACCCAGAAAAAACGATGGGATGATGTGCTACAATTAAGTTGCAATTATTAGCAATCGCTTCGTCAACAACTTCTTCTGTGCTGTCCAAACAAGTAATTATCCCTTTGCACTCCCAATTGGAATTTCCGACAATCAAACCGCAATTGTCATAAGATTCTTGCAATGCAGGAGGTGCTATTTCATTTAAAAAGGCAATTACTTCTTGTATTTTCATTTGATAAAGGGTTTTTAAATGGGATTTCTGTTAGTTTTCAAAATAGGTAGTACTAAATTTAATAATGGTAATAAAATTTGAAGGTACATCTTGAACCAATAGGGCTTTCAACATAAATGTAGCGGGATTGTAAAGGACTTCTTTATGTGTGGTATGCACTTCACCTTTGTAGTAATCAATGTATGTTAAATTTCCCAATTCATCATATTTATATTCCCATTTTTCAAAAACATCTGGCTTTTGCGTGTCCCTCATATATTTTTTGGAAGCTACAAATCCTTCATCTGTATAAGTGAAAGTTGTTCTTGCAATTTTCTTATTGATTACAAATTGGTCTTGAATACTTTCGAGCAAATCAAATTCATTGAAGGTAAATGTCGTTTTTTGATATATTCTGTCGTGATTATTATATGTAGATTTTACCAAAATAGAATCTTTATCCATATAAGTATAGGATTCTTTTACAATGGTATATTGTTTTCCCAATTGAAATGATAACGGTCTTTCCTACATTTTCTTCTCGACAATATACTTTAGTAACAACTCTTGATTGGTGTCAAATTCAAAATTGTAGGAGAAAAATCCATACGCATCATTGGTTCTTTTGGTAACGACATTATTATTTTCATCATAAATATAATTGATGAAAGTAGTGTCCTTTGAACCCATAATATTGAAAGAACCCAACTGAAGAACAAGCTTACCGTCTTTATCAAACTCATAACTCGAAACCAATTTAGCATCTTTGATGACTCCAAATTTCCTTTGGTTTTGATTTCTCCATTGATGGTTTTGATTTTATTTTGTTTGATAAACTGCAAATCAAAAAGGTCTGCCAGAAAACGCCTGACAATTAGCATTATCAATCAGTTGAGCCTGAAAAATGCCGAATGAAAAGATACAAAGTGCAACTAAAGCGAATTTTGTCATAGGATGCAAATGTCTGAATTTAACTTTTGAAAAAGAACAGCGTTTCAAATTTATGTGCAAAGTCAATTGTGAATAACCAAACTTTGATAGTAAAAACTACCTTTTTCATCTTTGAAACGTAATCGATAAACAGAAGATGATAAATTCGTAAGATTGGAAATACTTACTTTGTTTTTTCCAGAATCCACAACAAATTGAGTTTGATGAACTATTTTTCCCAAAGCATCGATAAAAGTCAACTCAATGGTTTGTTTGACATTGCTTGAAACCATAATTTGCAACTCGGAAGCACCACTTGCAAAAGGATTGGGATATAAATTTAAAATATTTAAATCTTCAGATAATTTATAAGTAATTCCTGTAATACTTTGATAGGCTTTGAAAAAATCTGGAATTCCATAGCCAATCAACGAATCAGGTTGCGCAAATTGACTACTATTTTCCTGAATCAAATTTCTCAACTCATATTGACTCAATTGAGGTAATGCTTGCCACAAACAAGCCGCCATTCCTGAAATCATAGGTGCGCTAAAAGAAGTTCCATTGGCTCTGATAATTGTTCCGTCCCATGGCGCTACCAAATAACAATTGTGACCCACAGAAGCCACATTGGGTTTCACCTCTCCAGAAGCATTAGGACCTCTACTGCTAAATCCTGCTCTAATGCCCAAACTATCCACTGCTGCAATAGTCAAGACATTGCTAGCATCTGCTGGTGTCCCAATTCTTCCCCAACTTCCTTCTCCGTAATTTCCAGCACTAGAGCACAACAAAATCCCTTTGGAAGCAGCAATATTCGAACCTCGAGCAATAACTGTTGTGTTTCCATCCAAATCAGCAAAAGTGTGATTCTGAGTGCTGTCATCAAATGTCGTGTAACCCAAACTCGTGTTGATAATGTCCACTCCTGCAGAATCGGCATATTCAGCTGCGCTTACCCAAAAATCTTCTTCTAAAATATATTCTGCATCAGCATCTTCGCTTCTTAATAAATGAAAACTACTTTGGGTGCAGTTCCGAAAACTCTCCTTCTATATATCCTGCAATCACAGATAAAACTGCTGCCCCATGAAAATGATCTTGATACACTTCATCATCATGGGCTACAAAATCCTTTACAGATATAATTCTTCCTTCTTCAAAAACTTTTGATAAAGCTTGTAATTGATTAGCATTTTCAAAACCTGCATCTATGACTGCTATGTGTATTCCTTGACCTTGAAAACCTAAATCGTGTAGGTAGTCAATTTTATGTAAATGATTTTGGTTATATGTAATTCCGTAAGGAAAATGTTCATTCACTACAATCTCTTCTTTTTCGTCAGAAAAAAGGTTTTGAAATTTATCATTCTTAACAATGGTTTTAGATTTTGCTTGGAAAACATTACTCACAAAAGACCAATTGGAAATCGTTGTAATCGCATTTGTATCGTAACAAGAAATAACAATGCTATTGAGCCATTTGGATTGATTTAATATAGTAATTTCACTAAACTTTGAAATACTATCTAAATACATTTTTGATAATGGTAAGTCATTTACTTCAATAGGAATATTGAATTTTGCTCTTCTTTCTATAGCTCTTTGAGATAAAAACTGAATTGGGTTATTAATATTGAAACTATTAAAATCTTTATCAAGAAAAGTAATTCTATATAAAAGAGTATCTTGTTGTGAAATAAAAAGACTAGGAAAGAAAAAAAAGATTATGAGTGAAAAACTAAAACTTTTAATCATTGTTTTTGCTTCTTTATTTACCATAATCTATAACTGTCAATTCTAGTTCACTACCATTATCATTGTCGATATTTTTATAACTTTTTCTTACCAAACCCACATAATTGGCATAAACTTCAAAGGCGATTTGAGTTTGAAATAGATTTACATTTTCTATTTGCATTACTTTAATGGTACTGTCAAAATCTAGATTGTTGTATGTTCTAGGAAGGTGTAAACTGTCATACTCATATTGCCATTTTTCAAGTGTATTAAAAGCATTTCCATCCCAAGTTTTGGAGCCTGAAATTGGAAAAATTAATTTAGTAAATCTTATATTTTCTTCTACTTTTTCAGCAGTAGTATTTGTAATATTTGAGTACCAAACATCTTTGATAACATATTCGTGATGCAAACTATCTTTTTCGAATCTTTCTATTCTTAAAGTTGTTCTACCTTCATTATCAATAAATTCTTCGGCAATGACTTCTTTTAAGTAAAAATAAGAAGTATCAGTTCCAAGAGGATTTACATGGACAATTCTTCTTCCTTCATATTCAATCCAAGAATTTACTTCAGTAGGAAAATAAGAATAATACATTTTTGATGCTTCGTTGTTGGATTTTTTACAACTATGAAAAACAATACTTAATATTAATATAAATGGGACTAATTTCATTATTTTTTATTTTCATTAACTAGTGTCTCAAAAAATTTCTCTGCTTCTTTTCCTTCTAACTTTTCATCATTTCTAAAAATAACAAATTCTTCAGTTCCGTCTGAGTTTATGACTTTCCATCTGCCGTATTTCATTCCGTTTTTGAAATTTCCATAGAGTTCAGGTTTTCCATTTACATCATACCAAATACACTGTCCTTCTTGAACTCCATCTTTGTAATGTCCTTTCAGTTGAAGTTTGCCATCTTTATAATATTTTTTCCACTCTCCTTGAGCCCTTCCTTTTTCGTAATAAACCTCTTGTAATATCAAAAGTTTACCATTGGGTTCAGATGGAAAGTATTCATATGCAGTTCCGTTCAGTAAACCATTGTTGTAAATCTCTTGTGAAATAACTTTTTTGTCCAAAGTGAAGTACCACCAAACGCCTTCTTTTTGTTGGTTCAAGTAATCGCCATAAGCCATTAAATTTCCGTTAATGTGATACATTTTGCATTCTGAAGTGCCATCCGCTTTGTGCTCAATAACCGTAGAAGGCTCGCCTGTTTCATAATAAAATACAAACTTACCTACTGGTTTATCATTCTTAAACTGACCAATGTATTTTACTGTTTTTCCATCTTGGTGATAGACTTTCCATGGACCTTGCTTTCCTTTACTATCCTTAGCATTTTGAGCCCAAGAATTTCCAAATAAGAATAGTGTAGCAAACACTATAAGAATGTATTTTAGGTGCTTATAATTCATAGATTTTTTTCATTAAACAATTCAATAATAATGCCTAATAACTGAAAATAATAGATAAAGGTACAAAATTGATTTAAATTATTTTACAAAAGTTTCTAAATGATCTACAATTTTTGAAATCTCCTCGTCTGATAAATTACCGCCAAAAGCATTTCCGTATGGTTGCATAACCCCATTAGCACTTCCTTTTTGAATAAATTCGATTTTCTCTTCTCTTGATTTACTTGAAATACTCAAATCCGATGCGCCTGAAACTCCTAAATTTCCTTTTTTGCCATGACAAGAAACACAGTTTTGCTCATACAGTTTTACACCAGGAAGAGAAGATACTTCACTTACCGAACTGGAATTATCAGCATCTGATTGGCATGAAGAAATTATAAATGCAAAAGCAAATATTAAAACCAACCTGCACCTGGAACTAAAAACGGCCATGGTATTCTAGATAAAATTAATAGTAATCCAATTCCGAAAAACAAATATGTCAACTTGAACTTTTTGCCATCTTCTGTTGCTTTTTTTGATTTTGAATGCCCAATAGTTATCAACACCGCTGCGATTAACATAGTAAGTGGATGTTCAAGTGCATATAATCTTGTTACAGACTCAGACATCTCAGAAAAACCTTTGTATCTTCCTTGAAGAAAATACAACACAAATCCAATCACAACCTGAACATGGACAAAACTTAAAGTCAAGATACTTACTAATTTATCTTTATCAGTATAAGTTCCATTTTTCTTTTTTATTATTGCATTTACAACTGCATAAACCAACAAAATTAGCGCAACCCATCTTAGTCCAGAGTGAGCATGCTTCAGCATGTTTTCCATATCATTATTTTTCGACAAAATTATACAACATTTCAACATACCGCAATGATTCTTTAAAATATAGCATAATGTACTCTTAAAAAAACTATTTTTGCACACTTATTATGAGCGATACTGAGAAAGATAAAGAAATGAGTTTCCTAGGGCACCTAGAGGAACTAAGGTGGAGACTTGTGAAAGCCGTCATAGCAATCATTATTGTTGCTATAGTCATTTTTATATATAGAATTGAAGTGGTCAATACGGTATTTATGTCTTTGAAAGAAACGAGCTTTCCCACTTACAAGTTTTTTTGTTGGCTTTCTCAAACTTCTGGATTGGATGATAGTCTTTGTGCTATGCAAATTCAAATCAGTACTCAAAGTATTTCACCAACAGGACAGTTTAGTACAAGTATGTATATGTCATTTATTGGTGGATTTATTGTGATGTTTCCTTATGTTTTTTATCAGTTTTGGTCATTTATCAAACCTGCACTCAAAGATTCGGAATACAAAGTTGCTAAAGGTTCTATTTTTTGGGCTTCATTGCTTTTTCTACTTGGAGTTGGATTTGGATATTTTATTGTAAGTCCATTATGTGTGCAGTTTTTTGGAACTTTTTCTGTATCTGAAAATGTAACGAATGATTTTACCATTAATAGTTATCTTTCCTTAATAACCACTACTACCCTTTTTAGTGGATTGTTTTTTGAGTTGCCTATGATCATAATGATTTTATCCAAATTAGGAATTGTTTCTGCAGCATATTTGAGAAAATATCGCAAACACGCTTTGATTATTATTTTAATTTTTTCTGCCATCATCACACCTCCAGATGTTATCAGTCAGGTATTGGTGGCGATTCCCGTTTTGTTTCTTTATGAAATTGGAATTATGGTTGCTAAAAGAATAGAAACTAAAGCAAAAGTTAATGCGTAAATATCTAGTTTACATATTGCTTACTTTAACTACTGTTCCCTTTTTTGCGCAAAAAACAAAAGTATCTGGAGTTGTTCTTGATGCGATTACAGGCGAAACTTTGCCTTTTGTAAACATCTATTTTGTAGATACTAAAATTGGAACTACTTCAAACCTTGAGGGCAATTATGTGCTTGAGAGTTATTATGCTTCAGATACTATAGCAGCTTCGTTTGTTGGTTATGAAATGTTCAAACAAAAAATCAACAAAGATCAGTCGCAAGAAATTATCATAAAGCTCAATCCAGCTACTGAAACTATGGCAGAATTAATCGTACTTCCAAGTGACGAAAACCCTGCACATCCGATTCTTAGAAAAGTCCTGAAAAATAAAGAAATCAATAATAGAGAAAAATTAGAAGCTTATGAATATGAGGTTTATAACAAAATCCAATTAGACCTCAACAATATTACAGATGAGTTTATGAAAAGTAAGGCTTTTAGAAAATTTGACTTTATTTTTGAAAATGTAGATACAACTGGTCAAAAACCTTACCTTCCAATGTTTATGTCTGAATCACTATCTGATTTTTATTACAGAAAAAATCCTAAACAAGAAAAAGAATATATCAAAGCGACAAAGGTTTCTGGAGTTGAAAATGAAAGTATATCCCAATTTACTGGTGACATGTATCAAAAAGTAAATATCTACGAAAATTTCCTGCCTGTTTTTGGAAAAAGTTTTATCAGTCCTATTTCAGATAGAGGTTTGAATTACTACAGATATTATTTAATAGACAGTATGTTTATCGACAAATATTGGTGCTATGAAATGCAATTTACTCCAAGAAGAAAAGGAGAGCTTACAGTAGAAGGAACTATGTGGATTAATGATACTACTTATGCTATCAAATATGTTGAAGGGAAAATATCTAAAGATGCCAATATCAATTTTGTAAATGAATTGACAGTTACACAAACTTTTGAGCAGGTAAAAGATGAGGTTTGGATGCTCACGAAAGATGAACTTTTGGTTGATTTTGAAGTGAATGACAAAGCAATGGGTTTTTATGGCAGGAAAAGTACGAGTTATAGAAATTTTGTAATCAATGAGCCTAAAGAAGATGATTTTTATAAATCTGGAAATATTAATGTTGCCGATGATGCTCAAAATCAAACCGAAGATTTTTGGAAATCAAACAGACATGATTCTTTAACAAAAAATCAGGCGGGGATTTATGAAATGATTGATACTTTAGAAAATTTACCTATCATAAAATCCTACATTGATGTGATTCAAACGCTTACTACTGGATATAAAGTTTGGGGCAAAATAGAACTAGGACCTTTATTCAGTATTTGGAGTTTTAATGATGTTGAAGGTCATAGATTCAGGTTTGGAATGCGAACTTCAAATGATTTTAGCAAAATGATTGAACTGTCCGCATATGCAGCCTATGGTTTAATGGATGAAGAAATTAAATATGGTTTTGGCACTCGTTTTTTCATTACCAAAAAACCAAGACGATTAGTACAATTAATCTATAAAAATGATGTGGAATTGGTCGGAGTAAGTTCGAATGCATACAACAATACAAGTGTCATTACATCATTAAGAAGGAATCCATACAACAAATTGGTTTTTAATGAAGAATACAGAGGAACCTATACACGGGAATGGTTTCAAGGAATGACAACTGAACTACTAATCAGAAATTCACAATTTAGACCTATTGGAGTCACAACATTCAATACCATCAATACAGATGGAACTATTACACCGGAAATGAGTTTAACAGCTTCCGAAGTGGCTTTCAATGCTAGATTTGCTTTCCAAGAACAGTTTCTTTCAGGTGAATTTGAAAGAATTTCATTAGGAACAAAATACCCAGTAATATCTGCTACTTTTACTTACGGAATTCCAAATGTATTGGGAAGCAAATATGAATATCAAAAAGTAAGATTATCTTACAGGCATAAATTTTCTATGGGTATATTCGGAACTTTCAATTACGAATTTGAAGCCGGAAAAATATTTGGAAGCGCTCCTTATGCATTGTTAGAAGTACATAGTGGAAATGAAACCTGGAATTACAACGAAACAGCATTCAATATGATGAATATACTTGAATTTGTAAGTGACGAATACATTTCTTTTCATGCGCATCAGCATTTTGATGGCTTATTTTTGAATAAGATTCCATTACTAAGAAAACTGAAATGGAGAGAAGTTTTGACACTAAAAGGTGTTTATGGAAGAATTAGTGAAAAAAATTTAGCAATAATGGAATTGCCTACTTTTACGAGTACTTTACAACAAAAACCTTATTTAGAAATGGCTGCAGGAATAGAAAATATTTTTAAATTCCTAAGAATTGACGTACTTTGGCGCTTGACTTACCTCGACAATGAGTATGATGGTATAAAAGTAAGTCAGATAGGAATTAGAGGAAAACTACAATTTAATTTTTAATGGAATTAAGCACAACAGAAATAAAAAAATCATATAAAGGAAGACAAGTCGTAAAAGGCGTAAGTGTTTCTGTAAATCAAGGAGAGATTGTAGGGTTGCTTGGTCCAAATGGTGCAGGAAAAACAACTTCTTTTTATATGATGGTTGGGCTTATCAAACCAGATAGTGGAAAGGTACACTTGGACGGAAAGGATATTACAAAATTGCCAATGTACAAACGTTCTCAAATGGGAATAGGTTATCTTCCTCAAGAAGTTTCTGTATTTCGTTCAATTAAGTGTTGAAGACAATATTCTTTCTATTCTTCAAAAAGACAAAATTTCCAAAAAGAAACAAAAAAGAAAGACTTGAAGAGTTGATAGAAGAATTTGGGTTAGGTCATGTTAGAAAAAATTTGGGAAGCAAACTTTCTGGTGGAGAAAAAAGAAGAACCGAAATTGCTCGAGGTTTAGCCATTAATCCAAAATTTGTACTTTTGGACGAACCATTTGCTGGAGTTGATCCAATTGCTGTTGAAGATATTCAAAGTATCGTATTAAAATTAAGAAAAAAGAATATCGGTATTTTAATTACAGACCACAATGTGCAAGAGACGCTTTCTATTGTAGATAGAGCCTATCTTTTGTTCGAAGGGGCTATTTTAAAATCAGGAACTGCCGAAGAATTGGCAGCAGACGAACAAGTAAGAAAAGTCTATTTAGGACAACATTTTGAACTGAAGAAAAAGGTGTTTAGTGATGATTAAAATTTGGAATAAAATATTTTATACAATTGTATTAGTTTCCTTGCTTTCAGAGATACAAGCCCAAAATGGGGATTGTAATACCTCTTTATATTTCCAAGATAGTATTGGAATAATTCCAATCCCAAAAGGATACGGTAAAAAACTTGAAATAAAAGGAAATAATATCAAGAACGAATATTTATTTACCAAAGAACACAATACTTCTTGGAGTGTAATTCACTTTACAATGGATGCTTCATTTCAATTTGAATTAGTACCACAATTTGCCGATGATGATTTTGACTTTGTAATTTTCAAATATAATGGAGCAAGCACTTGTGATAGTATTGTCAATAAATCTATTCTTCCATTAAGAAGTAACTTATCAAAAAGAACCCCAGATAAAGGAAGTGTTACTGGATTAAAAAAAGGGTTTGAAAACAATTTTTCCGCTGCTGGACCTAATCCTAGCTTTAGCAAACCTTTGGATGTGAAAGCAGGAGACAGTTTATTACTAATTATCGACAGCCCTTATGGAAGCAAAGGAAGTTTTTCTGTATTTAACTTTACTGAATATTTTCCTATTATATTTGAAGAAGAAGTTATAGAAGTAGAAGAAGAACCCAGAAATTTGAGAGTAACAATAATTACTCAAGATGAAAATGGAAATAACATTACCGAACCTAATATCTATTTAAAATCTTTAGGAAAAGAACACAGAGACAATCCTCAATTTGATGAAGACGGTAATATCTTTTCTGAGTTTTTTAATCCTGGAGTAGAGCAAATCATTATTGCGAGTCAAAAAGGATATTTATTTCAAAAGTATAATTTTAAATGGGATGGAGAGCAAGACTCTACAATTACAATTCAATTAACACCTTTAACTATAGGGACGAAACTTCAATTAGAAAACATTCTTTTCTTACCTAATTCGCCTCAATTTTTATCTAGTAGTAAAGATGAACTCAGTAATTTAGTTTTATTCCTAAAAAGCAATCCTTCGATGGAAGTAGAAATTGGTGGTCATGTACATGGAACTAGAAAACGCAATATTAAAAAATATAGAAAGTTAAGTGAAGAAAGAGCCATAGCGGTATATAATTATGCTGTGAGTAACGGAATAGAAGCATCTCGCTTGACCTACAAAGGATATGGTAATTCTCAAATGATTTTTAGACCTGCCAAAAATGAAACTGAAATAAAAGCCAATAGAAGAGTAGAATTCACCATTACAAAAGTGAAATAAAAAATGGATATTTTCATATTACATATCGAAACTTCTATGAAGACTTGCTCTGTTGCTATTAGCAAAAATGGAGAAGTGTTGGAAACTATAGAATCACATCCTGAAGATTACAAACATTCTGAAAATTTAAATCTATTTATAGCTTCTACAATCCAAAAATGTAATTTAAAATATACTGATTTAAATGCTATTGCAGTAAGTTCTGGCCCAGGTTCATACACAGGATTAAGAATTGGAATCGCTTCTGCTAAAGGACTTTGTTATGCGCTAGACATTCCTCTTATAAGCATAGATGCTTTGGAAATTATGATGCAAAAGTTTAAGGACGAAAATCCTGAGTATTTAAAATTTGATTTTTATATTCCAATGATTGATGCACGAAGAATGGAAGTATATTGTTCAATATTTAATGACCAAACTTGCATCATATCACCCAACGCTAAAATTATAGATGAATCTTCTTTTGAGGAATTGGAAGGTAAAATACTTTTATTTGGTGATGGTGCAGATAAATTTGAAAATATTTCCTTTCAGAATGATATAACGATTTATAAAGGCTTCAAAACTTCAGCGAAAGCAATGTCGAAAATAGCCTTTCAGAAGTTTTTGAATTCCAGTTTTGAAGATTTGGCTTACTTTGAACCTTTGTATTTAAAGGAATTTCAAACTAAATAATATTATTCTATTCCTTTACAAAATTAGTCTTTGAAAGAATCGATTTATTTTTTTGATCAATAATAGCTATGGTGTAAAATCCTGAAGCTAAATCTGAAACATTCAAGAAGTTTATAAAAAATGGTTTTTTCATAACTAAACTTCCTAAAGAATTGAATACGTTTATTTCATAATTTGAGCTGTAAGGTAAATTTACTTCCAATTTCAAAATGTCTTGAACAGGATTTGGAAACACATTCAATATTAATTCCTTTTTAGTGTTTTCAATTACTGAAACAGAAGATTTTCTCCAACCAAAAGTATATTCTCCTTTTTTCAAAGTGTCAAAATCTACAAAGCCATAACCGTCAGTATCAGAACCTAAATTTGATATGGTATATCCTTGTACTTCTTTCCATTCCTCACTACTATTTAATCTATGCAATAGCTTAAGTGAATCCTCATGAAAACTAGGGTTAGATATTAACAAATGATCTAGATAGCCACCTACTACATTTCTTCCATTAAAAAATACTCTCCCCTTTGCTGAAAATCCATCAGAAAAGATTCCGTCAACTTTCCAAAACCTTTCTTCACTAATTTGATATAGCCAATCATTCTCATTAGTTTTGAATCCATCTGGAGCAATCCAATAATGTTCTACTCTTACCCAACTACTATCAATTCCTGCATTTAATACTGTATATCTAAACATAGGGTAATTTAAGTCTTTAAGACCTGTGTTTTTGATGATTTCAGTTGTTCCTGTAACTGCTTGACCAATTTTATCATTCATATTTAAGAAAACCATTGTTGGCTCAAAGTTTACAACAGAATTTGCAATACTGTTTTGCCCATTTAAATTCACTGTTTCAGTTTGTGAGTTCCAATTTTCATCCATATATGTAATTTCCATTGGTACATTTGAAAAAAACTGGTTGGTTCCTTTTAACTTTTGTTGAATGTAACTTTTTACCTCAAAAATTCCACCATTATTATATACCTCAAATGAATCTACAACAAATCCCGCAAAACCTGGATTGAAAATCCAATCATTAAAAAAATCTGTAACATCTACATTCGTATTGGCATTTAAATGATCTCTAAAATCATAAGCATCTACATCCATAAAAGCATTGTCTATCAAAAATGATTGAATGCCACTAAAAAACTCAGAATCTCCCATATAACTTCTCAAAGTATGCGCTACATCTGCTCCTTTATTGTAGGAATGATCTCCATAAGTAATGTTATGAGGTACTTCATGCAATGCGTAATATCCTGAATCTCTAATATGAGCGTTGAGCAAAACATCTTTGTGATTGTTTTTTATATCTGCCAAGTAACGATTATAATCATACACATTTTCTAAGAATATTCTCTCCGAATAGGAAGCCATTCCTTCATTAATCCACATATCTTCAGCAGTCCTGCATGTCACTAAATTTCCCCACCAACTATGGGCGAGTTCATGGGCCATAAGTGTTTCGAATGCGACTGTTCCATTTGCAGTAATTTGAGGATAAGCAATACTTGTAGCATGTTCCATTGCTCCTGAACTAAAAGGCACTAAATGAAAACCTACTTTATCCCATAGATATGGTCCGTAATTACTCTCGAAAGCATTCAAGGCGCCAAATAGATTCGTAAAAGAACTTTTAAAATTATTAGTGTCATTCGGAACAGCAATTAATTGAACCGGAATGTTTATTCCTTGTAATGTGCTAGGATATGATTGAGAAACATGTGTGTAATTACTCACCGCTACGCAAGCCAAATAAGTAGGAATCGCTTGATTCATTTTCCAGTTTCTGGTAAATGAGGTTCCATTGTCTATTTCACTTTCAATCACACCATTTGCATAACCTCTTAAAGATGAAGGCGTAATTAAAGTAATATCATAAGTGGCTCGTTCTACAAAATTATCAAAACACGGATGCCAAACTCTTCCGTAATTGTGAGGGTCAGCAGCAAATCCGACTCCTAAATTATAAGCGTAATTGCCTTGAAAATAAAATCCCCCCCAACCTGAAGGATCTCCTTGTGGTGTTCCATTATAATAAATCTTTACGCTATCTAAAACACCAATGTTTAATATGTTTTCAAGTGAAATAATCAACAAAGTATCATTATAAGTAAATGAATTTTGAAAATTACCTTGTTTTACAGAATCTACTGTCATCTGAAGCAAGTCTAAACTTAATGTGCTGATGTTGTTTTGGAGAGGACTAAATTTCACTTGACAACTTCCTTTAATGTTTTGAGATGCTACATCCATAAAATCCATTTCGATTTTATAATTTAACACATCCATTGTATCGCTCCTTAGATTATCATTTGCACTGTTTTTGGTGTGAAACTGATGATGATTTTTGTGACTGCATTTGTGTATTTGTGATTTAACATTCAACTGAATTATCAGAAAAAGCATGAATGACAATGCTTTAATAAATACGTGATTTAAAACTTGTGTGTTTTTCATAATTTAATTTAATTTATTCTGAATAGGTATTTTATTCGCTTTTCTAATAATTAAGAATCCAATTACACCAGCTAAAATTGAGGCTCCTAATATTCCAAACTTGGCTTGTTCCTGAAATAAAGGATCAGTAAAAGCTAATCCTCCTATGAATAATGACATAGTAAATCCTATAGCTGCTAAAAAAGCGGCTCCCAAAAGATGTAAAACATTCATGCCTTCTGGTAAATTAACCCATTTCATTTTCACCATAAGATAAGACAACCCAAAAACACCAATTACTTTTCCTAAAATTAAACCTAAGAAAATTCCTATAGCAACAGGACTAGCAAATTGCGCAATAATATCTCCTGATAAATCTATTCCGGCATTGGATAATGCAAATATTGGCATAATTACGAATGCTACCAATGGATGAAGCGCATGTTCTAGTCTTTGTAAAGGAGTAAGAGCGTGCTTTGAAACGACTCTTATTTCCTCTAAAATATGCGATTGCTCATAAGTAACTAAAGGAACATCATTTGTTTTGGCTTTTCGAAACTTTTCTACAAGAAAATCTAGTTTTTCTGAGAATGTTTTTTCTCCAATTTTGACATTCGCTGGAATGGTAAAGGCGGCTAATACAGCCGCAATGGTTGCGTGAACGCCAGACATTAAAAACGCCAGCCATAATCCTCCTATACCAATAATTGCATAATAAATGGTATTTCTAACTCCTACTAAATTAGAAATAATCAAAACTGTCATAAAAACACCGCCTGTAGCCAAACTTACCCAGTCAATTTGAGATGTGTAAAAAATGGCAATCACCAATACTGCCCCAATATCATCTGCAATGGCTAAAGCAGTAAGAAATATTTTGAGGGATAACGGCACTTTGTCTCCAATTAAATATAAAATTCCTAATGCAAATGCAATATCAGTAGCCATTGGAATTCCCCAGCCATTTGATGCTTCACCACTACTGTTCATTAGTAAATAAATTCCAGCAGGAACTAACATTCCGCCAACAGCAGCGACCAAGGGTAAAACAGCATTTTTAGGATTTTTTAATTCCCCTCCAATAATTTCTCTTTTTAATTCAAGTCCTACAACAAAGAAGAAAACCGCCATCAATCCATCATTAATCCAATGGTGCAGACTCTTTTGGATAATATGCTCCCCAAAACCAATTGAAAAATCTGTTTCCCACAAATGATGATATGCTGCTGCCCATGGAGAATTGGAAACCACTAACGCTATGAATACAGAAGAAAAAAGTACGATGCCACTCATCGCACTATTGTTCATAAATCGTTGTAGCGGGTCTATTAATATTTTGTCAATTAAAGTCTTTTTCATGAATTTTTTCAAAATTTATTCCTTACAAAAGTAAAGATATAAAACTCATTTATTCTAGATGTAACTTTAAAAACAAAAAAAAAATTAAAAGT
>JAGYKU010000026.1 GCA_018401455.1 Flavobacteriales bacterium | reverse complement strand
CACCACTTCAAATGGGCTTTTGGTTTGATATGCTTTTTGCTCAAGCATACCATAAATCCAAAAACACAAAAAAGCACAAACACCCAATAAAACGATTACAATTACCTTTTTCAACTCGACACAATTATTTAAGATGTAAAATTAAGTGTTGTTACAGGACATGAATCAATAGAATTAATAATGTTTAAACATCACCAAGTGTAAAAGGTAAAATGAGGTTATTTGTTATCGTCATTAAACATAATTGCAATTGAGGTTGCAACAAAAAAATTGTTGTTTGAAAACGAAATGTTCTTTTCAAAAATAGGATCAAGACTATTAAACCATCTGCCTTCAATTCTGAAAACTATATTTGAAGTAGGATTGTAGTCAAAATTTAATGAAACTCCTGAAGTTTGAAAACCATTTATTGTTCCTGTATGGATAATAACCCCTTTTTCGTCTTGATAATATTCTGCTCTAATGGCAGTTTTCCATTTTTCATTAATTGAAAATTGGGTAATCAAAACAGGACTCAACCAAGTGTCGAAATTTGTACTTCCTTTCAATGTTTGTTGAATTCCAATATCAAAACCTGCAATAAAACTAAATCTTTCAGAAACTTGAAACTGCCCATAAAAATTATTGAAATACCTCATTCTTCTTGTAGTATCTGGATCATCTGTTCCAACAAAAGTGCTCCAATTCAAACTTACGTTTTCATTTGGCGAAAAACTGACTTGTGTTCCTCCAGAAAGCATAGAATTTCCTTCAAGTCTTTGAATTCTTTGCCATCCATTTACAACCAAACCTGCTATTTCCCATTTTTCGTTTGTATTGAAGGTGAGTTTTGTTCCTGACAAAAAATAAGGTGAGTTTTCTGCCAACAAAGACCTGGTAAGCGTCATATTATCTATAGATATAGCACTTTCAAAGCCAATATGAGATGGAAATACTCCTGCATCCAACCAAAGATTGTTTTTTTTATTAAGCGCTAACCCAACATTTGCTTCAAAAATATTCTTAAGAAGACCCGGTTCATCGACATAATTATCATTGGCATAAGTTCCAGTTTGTATCGCTAAATTCGCTCTATATTTGGAGTGTTCGACACTGAATTTCACCAGTCCCAAATTTAAATTAAATTCATTGTGTCTGTTGTGATTGTATAAGAATGGCTGTCTAAAATTTCCCTCTGGTTGATTGAAATCATAAGTATAAAAAACATCTAAGAATCCAGAGATATTAAATTTCGGTTTTTGATTCCAAAGGCTATCGTTTTGAGCAAAAAGTAAATTACTCAATAGTATGAAAGTAAAAGTTAAAGATTTTTTGGCACTCATATTTTACAAATAATTTTCATTACAAACTTATTTTATTAATCATTCCTTTAAAAATGAAACCGTGAAAAGGAAGTACTGCATACCAATAGAGCCTTCCAAACAGACCTAGTGGTCGAAAAGTAGCGGTTTGCGTTAGCACATTATTTTCATCAATTTTGAATTCGAGCCAAGCCTCTCCAGGTAATTTCATTTCGGCATACAACAACAATCTTTTTTCCTCTTTACTTGCTACCATCACGCGCCAAAAATCTAACGCATCACCTGTGAATAATTCGGTGTCATTTTTTCTTCCTCTTCGCATTCCCACTCCGCCCACAATTTGGTCTAAAATACCTCTTATTTCCCATAGCCAATTCCCATAATACCATCCTGTTTTGCCTCCTATTGCCCAAATTTTATTTAGTGCGGTATTATTTTCTTTAAGTTTTCGTGTTCGAACATCCTTAAAACAGCCATTGGTAGGCACTTCTATAAATTTTGAAATACCATCATTCAAAAGTGTGCTCGTTTGTGCATCTTTCCAACTTGAAAGGACTTGGTTTTGTTCAATTTTATCAAAAGCGAGTTTTATGGAGGTATCATAATCAATTGGGTCAATATGAAGAGCTGCTGCCAATGAATTGGGTTTACAAACGACTTCGATTTTCATACTGTTTACTAAGTTTTTTGCCAAAGCATAAGATGTAGCAGTAACAAAATACAACCAATATGAAGAGATTCTTGGAGTCATCACTGGAACAATTAAAATCCTTCTTTTCAAACCTCTTATTTTAGCAAATCGCAAAAGCATTTCTTTGTAAGTTAAAATATCTGGTCCACCAATATCATAACTATTGTTGAAGGTTTCCTCTTTGTCAATTACACCAATTAAAAATTCTACTACATTTCTAATCGCAATTGGTTGACATTTGGTTTTTAACCAAAGCGGTGTAATCATAAAAGGTAATTTCTCTACCAAATCTCTAATAATTTCGAAAGAAGCACTTCCCGAACCAACGATTATTCCTGCTTTTAATGTTGTAAGCGCAAAACTAGATTCGGATAATATTGTTTCCACATTTTTTCTAGAAGATAAATGTTTGGACAACTTTTCGGTATTGCTGATGCCACTAAGATAGATGACTTGTTTTGCATTTGTTTGATCAATACACTCTTTAAAATTGTTGGCACAAACTTCTTCCATGTTGCCAAAATCTCCTTCTTGTGTTGACATTGAATGTATAAGATAAAATGCAACATCAATATCTTTTGGAATTTTCTTAAGACTTTCTGCTTTCAAAAAATCAACTTCGATTACAGAAAGTTTTGTTGTCTCGTAGTTTTTTATGTTAAACCTATTTTTATCTCTTACACAACAAACTACCTCAAAATCTTTTTCTAGCAATACAGGTAATAATCTTTGAGCAATGTATCCGGTAACTCCAGTTAGTAATATTTTCATTGTAATTTGTTTAACAAGAGTTTGAACCAATCAAATCTCATAAAGTATTTGAACTTTAAAAGTGAGAAGTTATTTATTAAATGTTAAAATTACTATAAAATTAGCATTCACCGTATCAAACGGTCAATTTTACTAACTTTTTTGATTTTTATTATTTTGCAGATTAATTTTTGGCAAGTATTTGAAGATAATAAATGTGAAGAAATTATTATTAAAGGTTTTATTCAAACTAATTTATTATTACCATTTCAAATCAGTGAATTCACCATTTTGAAATTGTCTTAATCCAGAACTTCCATCACTTACTTGAAAATTGAATGTTCCAGAAATCGTTTTACTAATCGTATCAAATTTAGTAATGGTCAGATTGTCAGACGAAGGGTTTGTATTATCTGTTGTGTAATAGTCTGCTGTAGAAGCCGTAAATGTAGCATAAGCATAAGTCCCACTATTGAAAGCTAATTCTGAAAAGTCACCAAGCATATAGGTTTTATTCTCCACAATAGAATCAATATCAACCATAATTTGAAGTGTATTATTCATAGACAAACTGTTTTCCGCTTCTAGATATAATATTCCATCGTCTAAAACAATCGTTGCCTTACTTTTAAAATCACTTCCATCTAACTTGGCTGTTAAACTATATGTTTCAACAGGTACTGGATCTGGTTCTTTATCTTCTTCTTTTTTGCAAGAAACAAATAATGCGCTCATTAAAACTACAAGTAGTATCCAATTTTTCTTTTTCATAATGTCAATTTTTTAAGTTTTTATAAATACATAATTATAAAATCCTATAGAATATCACAATCAAGAACTAGAATTTGGTAGAGTTCAAATAGAATTTGGGGGTAATTTATATAAAATAATTTCCCTGAAAAAATATAGAAAGAACCTTCTTTATGTTAAAAACCCTAAAAAACAGCAACTAATATTTTAGTTTCGATACTGTTTTTTCAAAATCATCCTTTTGAATGACAAATGCCAATCCATTATTTATAGAGTTGCATCATAATTATTTCATTATGGAATTAACCAAAGAAATTACAAGTCCTTGATAAAATTTTAGAAGGAAAATCAATAACGAATTTCTGAGGAATTATTTTGTTCTCTATCAATACCATAAAAACGCATGAGCTCATTCATATTCTCAGAAAAGGAAAACGTTAAAAAATAGAATACAATTAATAAGTAAACAATTATCAACTCAAAATAAATAAAAAATCTAATAATATGAAAAAACTAACAATTGTCATAGGAATCGCTGCATTAATGATTTCTTGCGGAAGACCATCAAGCCAAGGTTTTTGTGAATGTAAAAACTTTATAATGAAATTG
This sequence comes from Flavobacteriales bacterium, assembly GCA_018401455.1. Classification (GTDB taxonomy): domain Bacteria; phylum Bacteroidota; class Bacteroidia; order Flavobacteriales_D; family Parvicellaceae; genus Parvicella. Next base: position 32,046 of record JAGYKU010000026.1, on the reverse strand, counting down.
GAGAAAAAGCAGCACAATTAGGAATCTGGAGAGGGAGAATACTTCCCAAATGAAAACGATAAAGCCTACAAAGATAAGCATGATGAGTGTCATAAATTTCACACAGAAGTTGTCGTTGATGCCCAATTTTACGAAATGTGGGTAAAAACTGTAAATAATATTGAAATAACTAAATTTAAAAACACAAAATAAAATGAAAAAACTAATTTTACTAGCTACAGGATTTTAATATCTACAATAGGCTTTTACACAAGAAATAACTGACAATTTCACTAAAGAAGTGAAAAGAACTGAATGCATCTATAAAAACCGTTTAGGTTTACATCAGTTTTACCACCAGTTATACAAAGTACGATATTGTTGCTGTAAATCGACACAAAAGTAAGGAGTTAAATGATTACTATTCATTAGATTTTATTACAATATTATGTAAAAAATGTCGGCGACAAAAAAGTAAAGTATGTTATTAAGTCTGGATCGACAAAAAGTGATTTTACTTCTCTTTTTAGAGTGGATATGGATGTGGATTTTAAACTACTTTTAGTTTAGGTCATAAAAACCAGAACTATTAGATATCAAACTGTTGCTGTAAAAATAATGGGAAGAAAACAAGAAGAGTATGCATTGGGTGAATGATGAGTTTTGTTTCCAAAAATATATCTATGAAAAAATTTCTTTCAGAAAATAAAATTAACCTTGGAACCAGAGCCAACATATACAACCGAAAATGGTTTGTTAACGTATAAAAAATACAATACAGGCAAGGCTTTTAACTATAATTATACCTCAGAAGATGGAGACTTAAATTATCTATGAGTATGGTTCAAAAGAAAACTACTCTAAAACGCTATTTCAATCTATGAAATTAAAAGTGGCGAAATTAAACAAGAAATTTTTGATATGAATGGCGCTGCTCCAAGGCTTCCAAAACTGCATCAACTGAAGATATGGTAAAGAAATCAAACTGAATGTTAAGAAATCACTTCTTAAATCTTCTTGTTTTAATGAAGCAAGTGTGAAATTGGAAGGGCAAAGGTGAAACTGGAAAAATTAGTCAAGGAATCATAGACCATATATGCTAGACGCTGGAAAAAGTGAAGGTTCTGGAGGTAAAGCATTGGGAACTCTTAAATCTATTGGAGACAATTCACAAAACAAAATGGAGCCAATGATAAATACAATAAGTTTATTGCTGATTCTGAATCAGTTTAAATTGGCAGACAAAAACTTGGTAACTTAACTGTTGAAGTATTGGAATTGGTTTGTATCATGAAGATCAATGTATAAGTAATTCTTCAGCCAGAAAGTATGACACTGAAAAGAGGATGAAGGCAAAACACAAAAATTAATAGTATTTATCGAATCGTTGATGGAAGGCTGTTCTCAGGTTCTTTTTTTCAAAAGATGGTAAAAGAAGAATTGAACGAAGAGGATCTAAGTTTAAAGACTTTATCTTTTCCACTTTCAATTTAATAAGTAAAATCTATTATACCCCCAGAAAAAGCCGTATCAAAATTAATTTTGATACGGCTTTTTTTTTATTCAAATATCAAGGACTAAAAATTCACCATCCTTTATTCACTACCAAAAACGTACCCCAAAACCTATGGTCATTCCTGCCATTACTTGAAGTATATTATTTGCGCTTTTTGGTGTAATCTAGAAAAAGCAACAATGCCTACTATGATTAATAAAATGGAATTGTAAACCATTTCGGGTTTGTTTAGTATCGGGTTCATAGTAGATGTCAAACCAATCATTGCTCCAACAAGTCAGAAATCATCATAGCATGAAACATTTTCAGAAATGACTAATGATGGCGCTTATAAACCAGTACAATTCCTCCCATAAGCACTGCGTAGAAATTTTCAAAAATATTTCCAGTTTGGATTTCTAAATAAGAAAACAAATAATATAAACAGGACAAAAAACAGAACTTGCAATCAACAAGGCACTCTTTCTTTATGATTACTCACTTCCCAATCACTCACCATGTGGAATATCGCATCATATTCAAACTTAGTAATGGCAATAAACAAGTGAATACAAAAATTACGGTAAAAATAAACCAAAAACCAGCATCTGTTGAGTTGAAGATTGTATATGCAAAATGTTCGATTTGCAAATACATCAAAAAAGCATACATCCGGAATAAATATAGGGTGAAAAAATGATAGAAATGGCTTTTGTAAAATACGTCATAACAATTTTGCTTCCTTTATTATATTTCTTTTCTTAATCTCGCTACTGGAATATCTAATTGTTCTCTATATTTTGCCACCGTTCTTCTTGCAATATTGTACCCTTTTTCTTTGAGCACTTCCATCAATTTTCGTCTGTCAATGGTTTTTCTTTGTCTTCTACATCCTATTGCATCTTGAAGAATTTTCTTCACCTCTCTTGTAGAAACTTCTTCACCACTATCCGTTGAAAGTGATCTCGCTGAAAAATATTTTTAAAGATAAATTCCATAAGGAGTTTCTACATATTTGCTGGCTACTCTTGAAACAGTCTAATATCCATTTCTACAATATCCCCAATATCTTTCAAAATCATCGGTTTGAGATTGGTGTCATCTCCAGTCAAAAACTCTTTTTGATACTCCATAATGGCATTCATAGTAAGTAAAAGTGTGTGTTGACGCTGTTTTATGGCATCAATAAACCATTTGGCAGAGTCTATTTTTTGCTTCACAAAAGTACGGCTTCTTTATCCGACTGAGATTTTTGCTATCACTGTATGTTTTTAGCATTTCTGCATATTCTCTACTCACTTTCAATTGTGGAGCGTTTCTAAGTTCAAAGATAAATCCAATTTTCCATTATCTTCTTTGATAATAAAATCAAGGAATGATTTGTTGCATTACCCTGTTAGTTTCTAATGCTGCCTCCTGGTTTGGGATTTAATTTACGATTTCTGCAATGGCACTTTTTAAGTACTCTTCTTCAATGTCCTAATTTTTAAGAATTTTGGAATAATGTTTTTGCTAAATTCATCAAAACAATTCTCTAAAATAGCCTGAGCAGTTAAGATTTCTACTGTTACTTCCTTTCTTTGTAATTGTAATAAAAGACACTCTTCCCAAAGATCTTGCTCCCACACCAGGGTTCTAAATCTTGAACAATAAAGGCTCTTCCATTTCTTCCTCTTAGTAGCAATTAAGTTTTGAGAAAATGCCAAATCATCTATAATGTTTTCTAAATCTCTTCTCAAGTATCCCGACTCATCCAAATTTCCAATGATGGTCATTACAATTTCTCGCATTTATCATTGAACTCTGTAGCAATTTGTGCTTCAGCAATTCTTGAAAGAACTTCCCCCAGAAGAGGAATGGCTCTTTCATCATCTGCCCATGATTTCTGGGTGGGTTTGTATCTGGGTATCTCTCCAAATAATCGTTGATGTCGAATCATCCGTCCTAAATCGTTTCCCAATCGTCTTCTTGTTCGTTGCTATCGTTGTCGATTTCTTCTGCCCCTTCATCCAAAGCAGGATTCTCTCAATCTCTTGTTTGATTCTTTGCTCTAATTCAACTGTAGGAACTTGCAACAATTTCATTAACTGAATTTGCTGTGGTGATAGTTTCTGAAGCAGTTTATGTGATAAAAAATTGTTTTAAAGCCATCTGTATTTTTTAAATTGTCAACAAATCAATTAATTACATTTTCGATTGTTTTCAATGTTTAAAGATAGATAAAAAAATAAAAACTCGTCAAAACAATTTTTCATTTTAATTAAAAAACATTGGGGGTAATGATAATTTTTGCATATTATTTGATAGTTTTGTGAACTCAAAAAATAATTATACCCAAAATGAAAAAGATATTTACATTATTGTTGGTTCTTACTTTACAATGGGGCATTTGCTCCAAAAGGTAAAACCACAAAATCAAAAAGTAGGATACATCAACACCAACAGCTTTTTTGGGCTTTGATGCCAGAAAAAGAAATTGCAGAAGAAAAATTGAAAGCCATGGAATCAGAAATGATTGCTTTGTTCAGAAAAGAACAAAAATCTTTTCAAGAAGGATGTTGCAAATTTTCAAAGGACAGTGCCAATATGTCTGTTGGTCAAAAGCCAAACCTTACAGAAGTTAATTCAACAACAAGAAAGTTTGCAGACACTTCAGAAGATGCTAATAAAGGAGTGAACAAAAAGCAAGAAAGAACTATACCAACCATTAGAAAAAATGCAAAAACTGTAGATGAGTGGTAATGAAAATGGATATGATTTCATCCCTTGATGCTGCCTTTGGAAATATTATTTTCCAAAAAATGAAAGGATAATATTTTACCTTTGGTGAAGTCAAGTTGGGGTTATGAAAATAATTTCAACATAACATTTATTTGATGAAGAAAACCTTAAAGTATGCCTAAGATCAGATTATTAGGCATAGTGTTTTTATATTGAACAATAAAGATAGTGTAATTCATCTTGATCAGAACATTCTTGTAATCCCAATCCCTGGAAAACTACAAAGGTTATAGCTGTTGGAATCTTGCAATTACAGTTAATGCTTCAATTCGATATTTTCTACAGGATGCTAAACACAAAAGATATTATCGTTGATAATGAGACTTACTTAATACAGGTCGAAAAATCAGGCTAACAGTCAGAATTTATTATCTAATGATGGAGGCACTATAAATCGGAAGAGGTGGCTCATGTAATTTTTAACTTGTCGATAAGATATTTGACACAGGTCAGTTTCAGGTCCGAATGGGCATTAATAGTGTTGAACCTAATACTATATCTTCATTCTATCCAGAAGTTACAGAATACAATATTTTGGACAGCATCGAACAAAACAAAGAGTTTTTCATTTAGAAATTGTAAATCTAGTATGGCATGTATTTTAGATGGAGCAAATACATAGTAAGTTCTGTAATTATTACTCATATACCGACCAACACAAACGAAATCTTTTTACAGACTAAGACCAAACTGATTATGATGGTGAATTTTCCGTTCAAAAGTGGTGGTCAGTTGAAATTCGAAAATGGAAGTATCAAGTTTTTACCAATCCATCATCTGGATATTTTTTGTAATTGTCTAATGAAATTAAAAACTTAAAAATTTTAGATTTATCAAGTGTGATAAATAATTGATGGTTCAAACAGCATCAAAAAACACTGTTTAATCTCAAACTCAACAATAGTTTGATATCTTGATCCAGAGTTCTGTATAAGTGAAACAAGTAATCTTTTTTCAAATTATATCATCAAAAGTGTAATTGCAATTACTTTGTTACTTCTCAATAAAATACACTACCTTCACCAAAAAAATAACATGAATACACTCCAATACCATTGGGAAGCCATTGAGGATATCAAAAATGGCAAAGTAATCATCGTAGTGGATGATGAGAATAGAGAAAACGAAGGAGATTTTCTCACAGCAGCCAGAAACGTAACGCCAGAAATCATTAATTTTATGGTGACGCATGGAAGAGGTTTGGTTTGCGCTCCTTTAGTTGAAGATAGGTGTGATGAACTAGGTTTGGACCTAATGGTACAACATAATAGCGCACAATTTGAAACTCCTTTTACAGTTTCTATAGACTTAATTGGTCACGGTACTTCAACAGGTATTTCAGCAAGCGACAGGAGTAAAACTGTAAAAGCACTTATAGATCCTAATACCAATCCCAATGAATTAGGAAAACCTGGTCACATTTTTCCTTTGAGAGCCAAAAGAGGTGGTGTTTTGAGAAGAGCAGGTCATACCGAAGCGGCTATTGATTTATCAAAATTGGCTGGTTTCGAACCTGCTGGAGTTATTGTTGAAATTCTCAACGAAGACGGAACTATGGCTAGATTGCCCGAGTTGATGAAAATTGCAGAGAAATTTGATATGAAAATCGTTTCTATAGAAGATTTAATCAACTACAGACTCAAACACGAATCGCTAATTGAAGAAATTGTTGAGGTAAAAATGCCTACCAAACACGGTGAATTTAAAATGAAAGCATTCAGACAAACCACCACAGGGGAGGAACATTTGGCAATTTTTAAAGGAGAATGGAAAGAAGATGAGCCTGTATTAGTAAGAGTACATTCATCTTGTTTTACTGGAGATATTTTGGATTCATTAAGATGCGATTGTGGACCACAATTGGCTCATGCGCTTCAAATGATTGAAAATAACGGTAAAGGAGTAGTTTTATATATGAACCAAGAGGGAAGAGGAATCGGATTGGTGCATAAACTTCAAGCCTACAAACTTCAAGAAGAAGGATATGATACTGTAGAAGCAAACCTTAAATTGGGTTTCCAGGCTGATCAAAGGGATTATGGCATTGGGGCTCAAATTCTACGTTCATTAGGAGTTAGGAAAATGAAACTAATGAGCAATAACCCAAAAAAGAGAACAGGACTTATGGGTTACGGACTTGAAATTGTGGAAACAGTTCCTATCGAAATTGAATGTAATGTACATAATGAAAATTACATGAAAACAAAAAAAGATAAAATGGGACATTTATTAAATATGAATGAATCTAAATCATAAATTTTAAAAAAATTACGTTAAAAAAGGTTAGAAAATGAGAATTCTAGCCTTTTTGTTTTTTATTTTTATATTTTCGCATACTTTTTAACACTAACGACATGAATTATACTAAAGTAAACAATATTCTGGGATGGGTAATTTTTCTAATTGCATCTTGGGTTTACCTCGTAACAATGGAAGAAACCACAAGTCTTTGGGATTGTGGTGAGTACATTACAACAGCCAACAAACTAGAAGTAGGTCACCCTCCAGGAGCACCTTTGTTTATGATGATTGGTAGGTTGTTTTCTGCGTTTGCAAGCCCAGAAAATGCTGCAATGATGGTCAATGCTACATCTGCTTTATCAAGTTCATTTAGTATTTTATTCCTTTTTTGGACACTAACTATGTTGGTCAAGAAAATTGCACTAAAAGAAAGCAGCATATTAGATAACGGTCAAAAAATTGCTATTTTTGGTGCTGCTGCAGTTGGAGCTTTAGCATATACATTCACTGATTCTTTTTGGTTTTCAGCGGTGGAAGGCGAGGTGTATGCCATGTCCTCCTTTTTTACAGCACTAGTTTTTTGGGCCATTTTTAAATGGGAAGTAGAAACAGAAAAACATGGAGCATTAATCGCTGCTGGTCAACCTTCTTCTTTTAACCCAAATAGATGGCTTATATTTATTGTCTATATGATTGGATTGTCTATAGGTGTCCATTTATTGAACTTATTGGCCATTCCAGCAATTGGGTTCGTAATTTATTTCCAAAAAACTAAAGTTGTTCAACTCAAAGGGTTTCTTTTAGCGGGAATTATTTCTCTTTTGACATTAGGAATAATTCAATCTGTTGTGATTCCTAAAATACCTGCTGTTGCAGATGTGTTTGAAAGAACATTTACCAACTCCTTCGGTTCTGGATTCAATGTTGGATTTATCGTGTTTTTAGTTGTAATTATCGGATTATTGGTTTTTGGAATTCAATATACTGCGAAAAAGAAAAAAATGTTACTAAACAACATTATTGTATCAATTACAATGCTTTTGATAGGATATTCTTCATTTACTATGATTGTGGTAAGATCTAATGCAAACCCTCCATTGGATGAAAATAATCCCGAAACGTTATCATCTTTGGTTTCTTATCTAAATCGTGATCAATATGGTTCGTGGCCAATTTTATATGGTCCTTATTGGAATTCTCCATCAATGAATGTTGCTTGTGATGATGATTCTGGTTTTGAAGCTCCAAAAGAAATATATACCAAAGCTTATGTTGCTAAACTAGAACAATCTACCATTAAAGGCGCGAATCAAAACACAAGAAACAAACTTGAAGAAATTTTAGCACCTCTTGGAATTCCATTGGAAGCAAAAGTAAAAGATGGTGCTTATATTCTTTCAACGCCTAAATACAAAAGATATGTAAAATACGATGGTGAATACGTAAAAGGGGATGCTGCAAAGTCTTCATCATTGAAAGACCCTCTTACATTTGAATTGTCTTTTATCAATTTATTTGAATTTGAAGTTTATAAAACCAAGGTTAAAGAAGCCAACGAATTAATTGCTTCCCAAGGAATTGACTTTAAATTAAATCTTGAACAAGATGCTCAACCGGCTTACCTCAACACTTTTGCCGGTAAAAAGGGAGAAAGAAAAACTGATCCTGCATATAACACATTTCTACCTAGAATGTACAGAACTGGTGAAGGTGAAAAGTATATGGCATGGATAGATTACGAACACAATACACATGACTTAAGTTTACCAAAAGACCCAAGAATTGGAGTCCCTGGTGCAGACAAAGCAGCTCAACACAGCTATTTAATCAGTCTTTACAATGAAACAGGAAATCCTGAATATAAAGAATATGCAGATCAAATGGCAAAAGACGGATTGTACAAACCTAATTTTTGGAACGAAAACATCAATTATATGTTCAATTATCAAATTGGTTGGATGTATATGAGGTATTTTATGTGGAATTTCTCAGGTCGCCAAAATGATATTCAAGGATATGGTGTCAATGGAGGTGGAAAAATGTATTTGGAAGGAAACTGGCTTACGGGAATCAAATTTATTGACCAAGAGCGATTGGGAAATCAAGAAAATCTTCCAGCCTTTATCACAGAAAATACAGGGTATAACAGGTATTATTTATTGCCTTTAATATTGGCAATCATAGGACTGGTTTTTCACGCAATCAAAGCGCCAAAAGATATGTTCTCAGTATTACTTTTATTCTTACTTACAGGACTTGCAATTGTAATATATCTGAATCAAAAACCAATGGAACCAAGAGAAAGAGATTACGCTTATGCGGCTTCTTTCTATGCTTTTGCAGTATGGATTGGAATAGGTGTTTACGCACTTTTTGATGCAGCACGAAATTTCCAATGGAAAAATATTGGACTGGTAGCCGCTTATAGCTTTGGAACAGGTATTTTCTTCTATTTACTAGAAACTGTTTCAGAAGGATCACATTGGTTGAGTTACATGATTTTATATATGTCTGTAATCGGTGTTGGTATTTATACTTTAGTTGGATTTTTAGGAAACACGCTTAAAAACACAACTATTACTGCAAGTACAGCAACTGCTTTTGGTTTGATAATTCCTGCTATACTGCTATTGAAAACTGGGACGACCACGATAGATCCAAACAGACAAACGGCAAGGGATTTTGCTTATAACTATTTACATTCTTGTGATGCAAAGTCTGAAGGAGGAAAAGGGGCAATCATATTCACGAATGGAGATAATGATACTTTCCCATTGTGGTATTTACAAGAAGTAGAAGAAAGTGCGTACAGATGTGAGGTAGCCAATATGAGTTTATTAGGAAACGGACTTGGCACATCAATCAAATGAAACGTAGAGCATGATTCTGAGCCTTGGACATCAGAATGAATGAATTTAGTTACAGAAATGGAACAGAGATTACATTATTATTCAAGAAAACGATGTTAAAAATATAAAAGCGGAAGCAAATGGGTCACTTTAGATAACGCTACAAATGATGTTATGAAGTCAATAGGTTCTAAACCTTTGAATGAATTGAAAAATGCTTATGCAACATTACTCAACATTAAAAAAAGCATCTAAAATTGGGTGACTTTAAATCAAGTGATTTGCCGCAAAGGAAATGCCGATTTCTATTTTGAATCAAATCGATGAAGCATTGTCTAAAACTGATTCTACAGATATGGTGATGGTAGATTCTTTTATGGATATTTAGTTTCAGAAACTAGCAAATTACAAGGAGCAACAGATGAAGCGACTAAAAAGCAATTGGCTGAGAACTTAAATAAAGTGAAAGAAAGTGCATTTATGCAATTATCTTCTGAAATTGAATCTAATTTATCAAAATGGCCAACCGTATATTATGACTTGAAAGAAGCTGTAAACTTTATGCTAGACGACAGTAAAGTTTCTTCTGCTTTTGGTACTTGTAATGAAGAATCTTATGTTGATTTCAAAAAAGTTTACATAACTGTAGATAAAGAAGCGGCTTTGAAAAATGGAATTATATCAGAAAAGCAACTTTCTAAAGTAAAAGATACATTAACTTGGGAAATTTCAGGAGGTGTGATTTATAAATCTGATTTGGCTGTACTGGATTTATTAAGCAATTACAAATGGGACAGACCTATATATTTTGCAAGTCAGCATGGATTACAAGCAAATAGAAATTTACTGAAATATCTTCAATCTGAAGGGTTGGCATTTAAATTTACTCCTATAGATTTTGGTGCAAATGGTGGCGTAAATCTTGACAAGATGTACACATTGATGATGGATGAGGAGAATGGATTTAAATGGGGTAATATGTTTGAACCTGGAGTTCTCGTAGATTATTATACTTTGAGACAAGTTTACAATTTAAGGGTTCAAATTATGAAATTTACCAATGAGTTGATTGAAGCAGGTGAAAACCAAAAAGCAATTGATGTTTTGGATAGAACTTTTGAAGTAATGCCGATAGAGAACAGTCAAGTGCCTCAAGACGATATCTGTTTCTATCTGTGTGAAAATTATTTTAATGCTGGAGATTCTGTAAAAGGAATGGCATTGGCTAAAAAATTAGCACAAATCAAATTGGATGAGATTTCTTATTATATACAACAAGAAGGAAAATTCTTCAACAGTATGGTCAGTGAATTTGGAAGAGCGATGAACTTTGTAGAATTGTTGAGAACTGCTGGTAAAAAAGAAATGACTATGGAGTTCAACTATACTTTTAATGGAACATACCAAGGGTATATGAATAAGAAAAATGAGTTATATACCAATGCAAGTGGTGGTAAAATGGCTCCAGATCAGTTTGCAAAGGCAAACAAAGATTTAGACGCAGCTTTTGTAGAACAAATAAAACAAGCGGCTAAAGACAATAAACTTTATGCATCTGATAATGGTGTTACTTTTAACGATTTAAGTTTCTTGTCTGAAACAAATTATGTAGAAGTGATGCAAAAAGCAAAAGATAAATTTATGGCAACTCAGAAGGAATATGTAAATACTTACTTGTCTCCACAAAACTTCCCAAGAGATTTTGTAATCCTTTGGTATGCTAATTTGTTGTTGGAAAAAGAACAATAAAACCTTGTTTTACTTTGTAAAAACTCCAAAATTACTGCATGTTCTATACGAGCATGCAGTTTGGTTTTTGCCAAATACTGATAATAAAATTTACTTGACTTTTGATGATGGTCCTGTATCAGACATCACACCAAGATGTTTGGATATCTTAAAAGAATTTAAAGTAAAAGCAACTTTTTTTTGTGTAGGAGAAAATGTCGTTAAAAATAGAGAAATTTACCAAAGAATTATTGATGAAGGTCATGCAGTTGGAAATCATTCTTTCAATCATATAAAAGGTTGGAACACTTCAAATGAAGTTTATTTTGAGAATATTACTCAATGCAAAGAACATATTGACTCTAATTTATTCAGGCCGCCTTATGGCAAAGCAAAAAGAAGCCAAATGGCAAACTTAAAAAAGGACTACAAAATCATCATGTGGGATGTGTTGAGTGGAGATTTTGATCCGAGAACTTCAACTACCAAAGTGATTGAAAATGTAGTTAAAAATACAGAGACAGGAAGTATTATTGTAATGCACGACAACGAAAAATGTGGGCATAAAATGTTGGAAACATTACCTGTTATAATTGAAAAATTAATTGAAAAGGGGTTTGAGTTTGATGTTTGTAGATAACCGCTAAAAACATAGCCAAAACTACCAACAACTGACAATAGGAATCCAATTTATAAAGATTAATATTAGTGTAATAGAAGAATAAAAGGATTAATTTTGAAAATTGAAAATACAAGATAGAATAGATGAAAAAGTTTTTTTTGATTACAATAGTGCTGTTACAAAGCATATTTACTTTTGGACAATTCGACCACATGAAATGGTCTGTTGCTTCAAATTCATTAGGAAATGAAGAGTTCGAAGTTGTTATTACAGGCGAAATAGACGTTCATTGGCATTTGTATTCTCAATTTTTACCTATGGATGCAGGGCCGCTACCTACTTGGGTAACTTTCGAAACTGGCAGTGATTTTGAATTGATTGGAGAGGCTAAAGAAAGCAAAACTACCACTTACTACGATGAGACTTGGAAAACAGACATCACTCAATTTGACAATATTGCGATTTTTACTCAAAAAATAAAAAGACTTAATAGCGAAACATCATCCATATCTGGAAATGTAAACTATATGATTTGCAACGATATAGACGGACAATGTTTGCCGCCTACAGACTACACTTTTGAGGTAGATTTAATCTCAGGAAGCGAAAATATTAAAGAAGTAGTTATAAAAACAGATAGCAATGCATTGAGTATTATACCAAAGTTAGATAATTTAAATCTTAGTCTTCCAATTAATAGCGAATGTGGAGAATCTGATAATGAAGACAAAAGTTATTGGATGCTATTTGTATTTGGATTACTTGGAGGATTAGTTTCATTAGTAACACCGTGTGTGTTCCCTATGATTCCGCTTACAGTAAGTTTTTTTACGAAAGGAGGAAGCGATAAATCAGGAATCTTTAGAGCGTTGTTTTATGGGCTTTCTATCGTAGGTGTTTATGTGGCATTGAGTATTCCTTTCTATTTTGGAGCAGACGGTAAGGTTTTGAATGAAATAGCTGCAGGAGCAATTCTAAATGTGATATTCTTTATAATATTTTTAGTTTTTGCATTTTCATTTTTTGGCTTTTATGAGATAGGATTGCCTGCTAGTTGGGCTAATAAAGCAGACAAGGCATCAGATATGGGCGGAATTCTTGGTATTGTTTTTATGGCTTTGGTTTTGGCAATAGTTTCTTTTTCTTGTACAGGACCTCTCCTAGGGACTGTTTTAGCGGGGTCACTTACAAAAGGACCTTTTCCAATCACAATTGCAATGATGGGGTTTGGTGTTGGTTTAGGTTTGCCTTTTACCATTTTTGCTGCTTTCCCTTCACTTTTAAAATCTCTTCCTCAATCAGGAGGATGGTTGAATTCTGTTAAAGTTGTTTTAGGATTTGTTGAAGTAGCTTTAGCTTTTAAATTTCTGTCAACAGCAGATTTAGTTGAACATTGGGGAATACTAAAATATGAACTTTTTCTAGCAATATGGATTCTTTGTGCTTTAGGAACATCTCTTTATTTATTTGGAGTAATTAGATTTCCTCACGACTCTCCTATAAAGAAATTAAGTAAAGTTAGGATTTTATTAGCCTCTGGATTTGCAATTTTAGCAATATACTTTGCTTTTGGTTTTAGAATAAATGATAAAATTAACTCATATCAATCATTAAATTTACTAAGTGGAGTAGCGCCTCCTGTTGGATATTCTTGGTTTTATCCACTTGAGTGTCCTAATGGATTTGAGTGTTATCACGATTTTGAAAATGGTTTAGCACAAGCTAAACTTACAGGAAAACCAATATTACTTGATTTTACAGGGCATTCATGCTCAAACTGTAGAAGAATGGAAGATAATGTTTGGTCTCAAAAACCTGTATTTGATCTAATTAATGATGATTATATTCTTATTTCATTATATGTTGACGATACCAAAGAATTACCTAAAGAATATCAAGGAGAAGTCCCTATACCTATTTCAGGGGGCAAGTTCAAACAACAAAAAATAATAACTGTCGGTAATAAATGGACTACGTTCGAACAACTTTCTTTTCATAAGATTTCACAACCATATTATGTATTACTAAGTCCTGATGGGTTTTTACTAAATAACCCTAAAGGATATACTCCTGATGTGAATGAATATGCCGATTGGCTTAAGTGTGGATTAGATGCTTATGAAAAACTTAAAAAAGGAGCAGTAAATATTGAAGAAATCAAATCAGCAGAAGCAGTTCCAGTAGTTGTAGAAGAAATTCTTCCTGCAAAATGGAATTATACCGTAAAACCTTTAGGAGATAATCAATATGAAATCACAATGAAAGCAGATATTGAAAAGGGTTGGCATTTGTATTCTCAATTTCTTGATGGCATAGAAGGGCCACTACCTACTTGGTTTCAATTTGAGGAATCTGATGACATGAAAATTGTAGGAGATTCTTACGAACCAGACGTTCATAAAGTGTATGACCCTGTTTGGGAAATGGAAATTTTACAATTCGAAAAAACAGCAACGTTTGTGCATACTATAGAATATACAGGAGCATTGCCATATACTTTGAAAGGAACAATCGACTATATGGCCTGTGATGATGGAAAATGTATCAATTTGAACGAGGTCTTCGAAATAGAAATTAAATAATTTTAAAGTAAAAAAAGTTTTGTAATTTAGCATTCTATGAACCCCCTATTTAAATATTTTTCATTGCTATTGCTCGTTCCACTCTCTTTTATGAGTTGTTCTGAACGAGAATTGACATCAAAGGAAATTCACGATCAGAAATATCCTATAGAAGTTGACCCAAATGCATACGTTTTCAAAGAAGGACAGAAAATTCATTGGAAAATTCATTACCAAGCAGAAATGGTTTTTATTTCTTTTACATTAGCTTCTGGATGGAAAACTTATTCTTGTTATAATGATAATATGTTTGGTCCACTTCCAACTCATATTACATTTGAGCCTAGCGAAGATTATGAATTGATAGACAATATTAATGAATCATTGGAAAAGAAAAAATACGACAAAGAAGCAGATGAAGAATTATTATATTTTGAACATACTGGATTATTTGTACAAAAGATTAAACCAAAAACAAACGAGGCGTTTTTGCTCAAAGGAAAAGTTAACTATATGCTTTGCAATGATGTTGGTTGCGATCCACCAGTAGATTTTGAATTCGAAATAGAAATTAAGGCAAATAAAGGGATTTAATTTGCAGATTTTGGCTAGAAATTTGTAATCTATTGCTACACTAAAGACAAACACAATGATGAAGAAATTCTTATTATTATTTATTTTCAGCAGTTTTTACTTTTTTACTTTTTCACAAGAAAACCCTGTTCATTTCACTTTTTCTCACAATGGTGATACCTTAGTTGTGGACACCAAAATTGATGCTGGATGGCATTTGTATGCCGTGCATTTGCCCAATCCCAATGAAGGACCGTTACCTACAGAATTTGTATTCAATCCTTCTAAAGTTTGGACATCAGAAGGCGAAATTATCGAAGAAACAGGACATACAGAAATGGACGATGCTTTTGGTGTGGAAGTAAAATTTTTTGAAAACTATACTGTTTTTAAACAACCTATAAAAACATATTCCAATCAATTCAACGTTTCAGGAAAAATCTATTACATGGTTTGCAACGACCAAATGTGCATTCCTCTTGAAAGAGAGTTTGATTATGAGTTTGTGAAAAAATAAATATTAATAGGTTTTTAATGTCCATTCCTTATATTCTGGCAACGACTCATAATCTTCATATATATAAGGTAGGTAAAATTCAACATCAGATACTGTAAAATAGTTTGATTGTATAAGTTCATCTGCAATTTCAAATCCTTCTTTATACATTCCGCACTCAAAATACATTACAAATAATCCGTCTTTTATTTCTTGTATGTGCGGTGCTTTTTGAGATGACTTAAAAGTAAAGTTTATAGCGTTTTTACAATCATTTAGTGATGAGTAAACAGATCCTTTATAATAGTCAATTATTGGGTCATCAGGATATTTATTTTTTAGATTTTTAAGACAAATTAAAGCCTCATCATAATATTCTTTAACAAAAAGTAATCTAAACTTATTAAATCCACTGACGATTTGAGTTCAGGATATTTAATTCTATAATTTTCAACTTTTTCAACGTATAAATCTTCATCAATTTGAGCCAATATTTCAATTTCTAGGAATTCAAGCAGTTGGGATTTATCAATAAAACTTCTTGGTATTTTGTTGAATTCGATGTGGTAATTCAAATTCTTGATCTTTAATATAATTTGTAAGGTTTTTTATATTTTTGGAATAAGATTCGTCATTTTCAGAAGTGTTTTTTGTTATTTCACTGGAGAAATCAACTAATGTTGTGCTCAAATAATTACTTGTCAAGACTATAAAAATGTCAATAATTTTTACTTGTCCGTCAATTTCACCTAAAACATATTCGTGATAATTTAGCCCCCCTTCTCCATAACCTCTAAAAACAATAATTTTATAACCTTCATTATCTGTAAATTGGCTTACAAAATCATAGTAGGTAAAACTATTCTGTATATTGTCCAGTATAGCGGAATTTGTTTTTAAACTTTCTGCAACTTTAGATATATTGCCTAATTTAGCCAAGACTTTATCCGACTTCAATATTCCTCTTGAAAGTAGTGCTTCAAAATCAATATAGATGTTTAAAGAAGGTAAATTTTTAGTTTCAAATAAAGTTGTAATTATATTAATAATCGAACTTATATCTTCATCACTTACTTTTTTACTTACATTTTCAATATATTTATTTGCAGTTTCTTTTTGAGAATTTTCACCATTTAGACCACAAGAAACAAAAACAAATAATGTGAATATTGTTAAAAAATATGTAAGTGAGTTTTTCAATTTATTTCTTACAAATTCAACAAAACCTCTTCTGGTTCTTTAGCTCCAAAAATCATTTTTGAAGGATTTTCAAGCATTTCTTTTACTTTTACCAAGAAAGAAACTGATTCTTTTCCGTCAATAATTCTGTGGTCATAAGAAAGTGCCAAATACATAATAGGTCTTATTTCTACTTTTCCATTAATAGCAACTGGACGTTCTACAATATTGTGCATTCCCAAGATTGCAGACTGAGGTGGATTGATAATTGGCGTACTCAACATACTTCCAAAAACACCACCATTGGTAATCGTAAATGTTCCACCAGTCATATCATCAATAGAAATTTTTCCATCACGAGCTAAAATAGCCAAACGTTTAATTTCTGCCTCAATCTGCGCCAAAGTCATTTGCTCTGCGTTTCTTACCACAGGCACCATTAATCCTTTTGGAGAACTTACCGCAATTCCGATATCTGCATAATTGTGTGAAATCATTTGATCGCCATCAAGCATAGAATTCACTTGTGGAAATAAATTTAACGCTTCTGTTACTGCTTTGGTAAAGAAAGACATAAAACCAAGATTTACACCATGTACTTCACGGAATTTATCTTTGTATTTATTTCTCAAATCCATGATAGGTTTCATGTCCAATTCGTTGAATGTAGTCAACATAGCGGTTTCATTTTTCACAGAAACCAATCTTGAAGCAATTTTTCTTCTCAACATCGACATTTTTGCTGTCTCAGTATCTCTTGTTCCTCCCCAACCTTGTGTTGCAGAAGCATCAAAACCAGCAGCCATTGCAGCGACAACATCTTGCTTGGTAATTCTTCCATCTCTACCAGTTCCTTGAATTTTCTGTATCGGAACATTATTTTCATTAGCAATCTTACTTGCAGCAATGGAAGGTGTACCAGTTGCATAGTTGCTTTTGTTATCTGTTTTAGCAGGAGCAACCTCTTTTGCAGGCATTGGATTTGGTTTTTCTTCAACTTTAGGAGCTGCTGCTTCAGTTTTAACAACTGGAGTCGCACCTGCAGGTCTTGGAGCAGAAGTGTCAATCAAACAAACAACTGCACCCACTTTTACCGCATCACCAGCTTCTGCTTTTAAGGTAATGATTCCCGATTCTTCAGCAGGCAATTCCAATGTCGCTTTGTCTGAATCTACTTCAGCAATAGCTTGATCTTTTTCTACATAATCACCATCAGCAACTAGCCATTCTGCTATTTCTACTTCTGATATTGATTCCCCTGGCGAAGGGACTTTCATTTCTAGTATTGACATATTCTTATTGTTCTAAATAATTCTAATTAAATTAACTCACTTTTTGCTTTGCATACTGCATCACTTCATTGATGATTCTGTTGTGTCTTATAGCATGAACAGCTGGCGAACCTGTTGCAGGACTCGCAGATTCCCATCTTGCGATTACATCCAATTCTACCGTTCTCCATTTTCTCAAAATATAAGACCATGCACCCATATTCTCCGGTTCTTCTTGAGCCCAGATATATTTTGCATTCTTTCCATACTTATCAACTATAGCGTCTAGTTGAGTTTTGGGTAATGGATACAATTGTTCCAGTCTTACCAAAGCAATATTTTCTCCTGTACCTTCTTGTTCTTTCTTTTCCAATAAGTCGTAATAAAATTTACCACTACACAAAATTACGGTATCTACATCTTTGGCATTTACAGATGGGTCGTCCAATACTTCTTGGAAACTTCCAGTTGCCAATTCCTCAATTGTAGAAACCGCTTTTGGATATCTCAACAATTTTTTAGGAGTAAACACAACCAACGGTTTTCTAAAGTCTCTTTTCAATTGTCTTCTCAACAAGTGGAAATAATTGGCTGGAGTTGTACAATTTGCAATTTGAATGTTCAAATCTCCACACAACTGTAGGAATCTTTCTAATCTTGCAGAAGAATGCTCCGAACCTTGTCCTTCGTAACCGTGAGGCAACAACATCACCAAACCATTTTGAGTATGCCATTTATCTTCGGCAGCTGCGATATATTGGTCAATCATGATTTGAGCGCCATTATTGAAATCACCAAATTGTGCCTCCCAAATGGTCAATCCATTGGGCGTTGCAAAAGCATAACCGTAGTCGAATCCTAAGACACCATATTCTGACAATAATGAATTGTAAATATCAAATTTACCTTGTTTTTCTTGTAATAAATTAAGTGTGATAATTTCCTCCTCAGTATCTTCAGTTTTTACAACAGCATGTCTATGAGAAAATGTTCCTCTTTCTACATCTTGTCCAGAAATTCTCACGCTATGTCCTTCGGAAAGCAAAGTAGCATAAGCCAACATTTCTCCCATTCCCCAGTCCAAGTTATTGTTGGTAATCATATCCAATCTATCTTGGAATAATTTCACAATTTTTCTAAAGTATTTCTTTCCTTCAGGTAAAGTGGAAAGTTTTGTCCCTAATTCAATTAGTTTCTCTTTTGCAACAGCAGTTTCAGGAGATTTTTCAAAATCCTCATCCGTAGCAGCCCTGAATGTACTCCATTCTTCTTCTAAGAAATCTGTAATATGTGCTTTTTCGATTTGCTTAGCATCTTCTAATCTTTCTTGAAGATTGTCGTCTAACAATTTTTCCATTTCTGCACCTTCTTCTTTGGTAATCACCCCTTCAGCAATCAATTGATTAAGGTAAATTACTCTTGGGCTAGGATGTTTTGCAATGATATTGTATAATTTTGGTTGTGTGAATTTAGGTTCATCACCTTCATTGTGTCCATATTTACGGTAGCACAACAAATCAATAAACACATCTCTTCCAAATTCTTGTCTGTATGCCATGGCTATCTCAATAGTCTGAACCACTGCCTCTGCGTCATCTCCATTCACATGGAAAACAGGACAAAGTGTAGTTTTAGCAACATCTGTACAGTACGTTGAAGAACGAGCATCTAAATAATTAGTTGTAAATCCTACTTGGTTGTTTACCACAATGTGAACAGTTCCTCCAGCTCTATAGCCATCCAATTGTGCCATTTGTATCACTTCATAAACAATTCCTTGTCCAGCGATAGCGGCATCTCCGTGAATTAGTATTGGAACGATTGCTTTTTCGTTTCCATCTAAAACGTGATCAATTTTTGCCCTTGTAATTCCCTCTACTACAGGATTTACAGTTTCTAAATGCGATGGATTAGGCGTCAAAGTCATTTTAATTTCTTGACCCTTATCTGTTTTTTGATAGCAAGAATATCCTAAATGGTACTTTACATCACCGTCAAAAAGAGCATCTTCGTACTCTTTTCCTTCAAATTCTGAAAATATTTTATCGTACGTTTTATTAAAAATATTTGCCAATACATTCAATCTTCCTCTGTGAGCCATTCCCACAACAAATTCCTTAGCACCCAATTCTGCTCCTTTTTCAATCAAAGCATCAAGAGCAGGAATCAAAGTTTCACCCCCTTCAAGAGAAAAACGTTTTTGACCTACGAATTTTTTATGTAAAAACTGTTCAAAAACACTCGCTTGATTTAGTTTATGAAGAATGTGTTTTTTTCTATTTGCATCAAATTTTGGTCTATTTTTAAGCTCAATATTATTTCTAAGCCAAAGCAATCTTTTAGGCTCACGAATATATTGATATTCTATTCCAATAGCATCACAATAAGTGGCTTCTAAATGCGCTACAATATCTTTTAAAGTTGCTGCTCCAATTCCGATTTCTTCTCCTGCTTGAAAAACATTTTCTAAATCAGATGATTCTAGCCCAAAGTTTGCCAAATCTAAGTCGGGCTCATACTTTCTTCTTTCTCTTACTGGGTTTGTTTTGGTAAACAAATGTCCTCTTGAGCGATAAGCATTGATTAAATTGATTACTTTGAATTCTTTTTGAACATTTTCTGGAATCGCACCGCCAACTACTTCATCGTAGTTTTTTCTAGCAAATTCAAATCCTTCAAAAAAAGTTCTCCAACCCTCTTCCACAGCATTATTATCCTGAAGGTATTGTTTGTAAAGTTCGTCTATTGCATTTACGTCTGCATTTGACATATAAGAAAATTTATCCATCTATTTTAGATTGTATATACAATCAACAAAGGTAGAAATTATTTAATAAATGGATTCCAAAAAATGATAAATTTTGTTGCTGAATTAATGTGATTTTTTAATATAAAATTTGAGAATTCGTTTTAATTCCTAAAACATTTAAAATGAGTTGATTTGAAAATTACTCCTTCTACATTACAACCAAAATACATTTACAGATATCTCCGATAGGTCGAAATGACAATAAAAACCTTTGTCACTTCGACTGAAATGGAGAAGACTAGAAAACATAACTTTCAACTCCAAACATAATTACAGATATCTCCGCGCTGGTCGATATGACAAAGAAATACCTTGTCACTTCGACCTTGTGGAGAAGTCTAAATCAAGTGTACAAACTCCAAACAAAACTACAGATATCTCCGCACTGGTCGATATGACAAAGAAATACCTTGTCACTTCGACCTCCGCAGCTGCGGAGGAGAAGTCTAAATCAAGTGTATAAACTCCAAACAAAATTACAGATATCTCCGCGCTGGTCGATATGTCAAAGAAAAACATTCTTGTCACTTCGACCTTGTGGAGAAGTCTAAAAACTCCAAACCTCGAACTCGGAACTCCGAACTTTTAGTCTTTCAACATTTAACGAATCAAAAACTAAATAAACAACCATTTGTGGGCAAATGATTTTTAAATATTTATTAATAGATAAAGATTTATGCATTTTTGTATTGCTTAAAAGCAAATTAACAAATAGAATATGAATTTAGATATATATTTTCAGCCTTTGACTACTTTGGAAAAATCTTATGAAAAAGATACTTTGGGGTATTTCACTGATTTTCATAATGAAACAGGTTTTCCTGATTTAGAAGGAGCACAAATTGCTGTTTTTGGAGTTTTAGAATCCAGAGGTGCTAAGGAAAACAATTTTAACGCTGGTCCTGATATCATAAGAAGTTCTTTTTATCAATTGTTTCATCATCAAAAAGAGTTGAAAATGGTTGATTTGGGCAATATTAATCAAGGCGCAGAATTGAAAGATACCTACTATGCTGTAGCGGACATTATACAAGAACTCAACAAAAAAGGTATTTTTTCAATCATTTTAGGAGGAAGTCAAGATTTAACTTATGCCAATTATTTGGCTTACGAAAAATTAGAGCAAACCGTAAACCTTGCTGTAATAGATGATAATATCGATATGGGAGATGATGCAGAACCGATATCAAACAAAAACTTTTTGTCTAAAATCATACTTCACGAACCAAATTTTTTATTCAACTATAGTAGTATTGGTTATCAAACTTATTTTGTTTCTCCCACAACAAAAAAATTGACGGAAGAATTGTTTTTTGATATTTATAGACTAGGCGAAATACAAGGAAATATTACTCATAGCGAATCGATTATTAGAAATGCAGATATTTTAAGTGTGGATGTGGGTGCTATTCGTAAAAGTGAATTTAATGGAAAAGCACAATCTGGACCCAACGGATTTTATGGTGAAGAAATTTGTCAAATGATGCGATATGCTGGAATGAGCGACAAACTTTCAAGTATTGGCATCTATGAATATTTGCCAAGCAACGATTTTAATCACGCAAGTGCAATGTTGGTTTCACAAATGTTGTGGTGTGTGATAGATGGATATTGCTCTAGAAAAAAGGATTATCCGATTGGAACAAAAGAGAATTATACGAAGTATAGAATTCACGTAGAAAACACAGATCACGAATTGGTTTTCTTCAAAAGTGACAAAAGCGACAGATGGTGGATGGATGTGCCGTATCCTCCCGATCAATTTTTAAAATTTGAGCGACACCATTTAGTTCCGTGCAATTATCAAGACTACAAAGATGCTGTAGAAGGCCATATTCCAGATTTATGGTGGAAAACGTATCAGAAGTTGAATTAGGTTTTAGTGATTAGTTGTTAGGAATTAGTTTTTAGTAGATGGAGAACTTATGATATTAGTTTGCATAAAGCTTCATCAATGTTTTTTTAAGTATAAAAAACTCACCATAGTTAATCTTTCATAACAAAACAAATTTTACCTTTGCAGCATGAGTGATTTTATTCAACACGAATGCGGTATAGCTCTTCTAAAATTGAAGAAACCGCTTCATTATTACCTAGAAAAATACGGCACCTCATTTTGGGCAGTAAACAAAATGTATCTCCTTATGGAGAAACAACACAACAGAGGTCAAGATGGTGCTGGTTTGGCAAATATCAAGTTTGATATGGCGCCTGGAACTCGTTATATTAGCAGACACAGGAGTGTAGATCAAAAACCCATCCAAGATTTGTTTGATTATGTAAACAAAAGGTTTAAAGATTTAGAAATTGATGCGCCAGAAAAATTAAAAGATACAGAATGGCTCAAACAAAACGTAGCATTTACTGGCGAACTTTTTTTAGGACATCTAAGATATGGAACTTACGGTAAAAATAGTGTTGAAAATTGTCATCCGTTTTTACGTCAAAATAACTGGATGACCAAAAATTTGGTTGTAGCAGGAAACTTCAATATGACCAATGTGGATGAATTGTTTGGTCTTTTGGTTGAAATTGGTCAACATCCAAAAGAAAAATCCGATACTGTTACTATTTTGGAAAAAATAGGACATTATTTAGACGAAGAAAACGAACTTTTGTTTGCAAAATACAAAGCGCTTGGTTATTCCTACCAAGAAATCTCTGGTTTAATTGCCAAAAACATCAACATTCAAAACATTCTTAAAAATTCTGCTGTTGATTGGGATGGAGGTTATGCTATGGCAGGATTGATAGGTCATGGAGACGCATTTGTGTTGAGAGATCCTTCTGGAATCAGACCAGCATTTTTTTACGAAGATGAAGATATTGTGGTTGTAGCATCAGAAAGACCCGTCATTCAAACTGCTTTCAACTTGAAGTGGGAAGACATTCAAGAAATAAATCCTGGACATGCGTTGATCATTCCTAAAGTTGGAGATACAGAGCAAGTTTTGGTGAAAGAGCCTTTGAAAAAGACTCCATGCTCTTTCGAAAGAATTTATTTTTCTAGAGGAACCGACAAAGATATTTACCAAGAAAGATTGGAATTAGGTCGTTCAGTAACGCCAAAAGTATTGGAAGCGATAGATTATGACTTACGAAACACCGTTTTTTCTTTTATTCCAAACACTGCCGAAACTGCATTTTATGGTATGCTCAAAGCTACAGAAGATTATTTGGATACTGTAAAAGTAAAGAAAATCAAAGCATTGGGAGACTCTGCTACCAATGAACAAATCAAAGAGATTTTAGGAATTAGAACACGCCTCGAGAAAATCATGGTAAAAGATGCTAAATTGAGAACTTTCATTACTCAAGATGATGCAAGAGATGATATGGTGGCGCATGTTTATGACATTACCTATGATTCTATCAAAAGAAATGAAGACAATATTGTTGTTTTGGATGATAGTATAGTAAGAGGAACTACACTCAAACAAAGTGTATTGAGAATTTTAGATAGATTGGATCCAAAATCTATTGTAATTGTATCAAGTGCTCCTCAAATTAGATATCCAGATTGTTATGGTATAGATATGGCAAAAATGGGTGATTTTATTGCTTTTCAGGCAGCGATTAGTCTACTTCATAAAAATGGTAAATCTCAATTGATTCAGGAAGTTTATCAAAAGTGTAAAGCACAATTGGAATTGCCAAAAGAACAGATGATCAATTGCGTGAAAGAGATTTACGAACCTTTTACTGCCGATGAAATCTCAGATGAAATTTCTGTTTTGCTAAAACACGAAGACGTAAAAGCGGATGTGAAAATCATCTATCAAACCATCGAAGGATTGCATAATGCATGTCCAAATAATAATGGAGATTGGTATTTTAGTGGCAATTATCCTACTCCTGGAGGTGTAAAAGTAGTAAATAAAGCTTACGTTAATTACGTTGATGGCGTAAATGAAAGAGCTTATTAGTGTTTCTAGTTAATTTTTTGGAACGATTTTTTCATTTAACCAAAACATAAAAACAAAATTATATTTCGTATATTTGTTTTTTAATGTTATATTTTAAAATTTTGTTTCGTATTTATTAACAACGAATTCATTTTTGACTTACTTAAAAGTGTCTCAATAATGATTTACCAATTAGTCGATTAGAATATTGTTTCGTTTTTTTGACTAAAATAAAACAAAGTTTTCCACAACTCAAATCTCCTTCCTTTTATTTTCTTCTGTAACCAAAATATGGGATTTCGTGTAAAGATAGTTGTAGCGAATATGAAATATTTGCTACAAGCATTGAGGCCGTTTTCGAAAACAAAAGCTTTAAATAATTATACTTTTAACTGATTTTTTATCAGCTAAATGACTATTGAATTATTCATCTATAAAAACCTAAAGCCATGAAAACTCTCGACCTAAAAACCATCATCATTTTTGTAATTATATCATTAATGAACTTAGTAATTTTTGCCAATGGGCTAGAATTCAGAATCAAGATTAAAATGCCGTTTACTTCAATTAATGTTTCGGATTTAGAAGTTTATCAACCTGTAAGAACGCATTCAAGTTATACTGAAACAGGCAAGTTTGATTGCTATCTCAAAGCCATGAAAGCGCAATACGATATCGAAGAAAAAGGATATACAAAAACAGAAATTGTTGCTTACTTCAATTTTCAAAAAGTATCATTAGAAGATGCTTTTGTCTTGTTGGACAATAGAAATGAACAAGATTTTAAGGCTTCTCAATACCAAGCTATGTCATTAGAAGAAATGGAACTGGCGCTACAAAAAGTACAAAGAGAAGATTTTTATTATACTGTTCAAATAGGAGTTTATTCAGAAAAAGATGTAAATCTATTCTTTGATTTCCCTAAACTTATAGAAGAAACAGTTACAGACAAAGGTTATTACAGATATACTTTTGGAAAATTCCTTTCTGCAAACGATGTAAAGGATGTTTTGAAAATGATGCAAGAATTTGGTTTCGAAGATGCAGAGATTATTGCCTTCGACAATTTGGAAAGAATACCACTTGCTTCTGCTATGGAAAAAGAAAAAAGAAGACTAGATCAGACATTAACAGCTATTAACCAATAAAAAAATGATTAATGAAAAGACTTAAAAAAGAATTACACAAAATATCAAATACAATTAATATCTAACCTCTCAAGAGCAATTTTCTTGGGAGGTTTTTTGTTATTTCTGCCAAAGCGATTTAAAATGTCTTTTTACAAGAAAATTTACAGGTAAGTAGGAAGACAAAACCCCAATGGTAAAAACTGTTCCGAAAATCAAAATGATGTCTGACCATTTTATGATTACAGGCCAATAATCAACGATGCTGTTTTCGAGTGTAATGAGTTTGAATTCTATTTGTGCCCAACAAACAGCAAATCCTACGATAGCACCTAATGCTGCTCCAAAAAAGTTAATCATTAAGCCTTCGAGTACAAAAATTTGTTTGATCATTTTATTGGTTGCCCCCAAACTGATTAAGGTTTTGATGTCTTTCTTTTTGTCGAGAATCAACATGGTCAATGAAGCGATGATATTAAAAGTAGAAATGAGCATAATGAAACCTAATATCAAAAATACCATCCATTTTTCTGTTTCATTGGTTTTAAAAATCAGTTCGTTTTGCTCGTATCTTGTTTTGGCGCTAAAATCATTTCCTAATTCTTTCAAAATGGCTTCTTTTACATGCCATTCGTCAGCGTTTTCCTCCAGCACAAATTCTATTTTGGTTAGGTTGTCTTCGTATTCTAGCAATTCTTTAGCAAATTCAATTGGAACAATATAATATTGATTGTCAAATTCTGGATTGATTGAAAACACACCTTTTACAAAATTGTCCATCGGTTTGAATGCTTTTTGATTCGTTTTGGTCAATTTTTCTGTGCGAAGTAATCCATAAACAACAATTCTATTGTCATATATTTCTTCTACTGGAACTTGTAATTTGGCTTGAATTCCATATCCGATAAAAGCAGCATTTATTTCATTTAAATCTGGCGCTACTTGTCCGTCAATCATATTATTGGAAATTAAATCTGATTTAAAAAAATCTTCCCCAACTCCTTTCATCGTAGCAAAAACATATTGTTCATCGTGTTTTACCATCGTAATTTCTTCAATCACGGGATAAACCAATGCAATTCCCTCTATGGAATTTAATTTTTCGAAATTTATTTCATTTTCACTGAAGGTTTTTCCTTGGGCTGGCGTTACCTCAATATCACCATCGAAAGAGTTATAAAGGGTTTTTACTAAATCTTCGATACCGTTGAAACCACTTAAAACTATAATCATCGCTGCAGTGCTGATGAAAATTCCCAAAACAGAAATAGCAGAAGTGATGTTGATGACACTTTGAGATTTTTTAGAAAAAAAATACCTGCGCGCTATGTAAAAAGTTGTTTTGATATGCCTATTTTTGTGAAGCAAAGGTAATCTTTTTTTAATTGTTCAATTGATTGATTACTTTTACATCATTCAAAAAAACAACATCAATTGGCAGGTATTTATATTCATATTCCTTTTTGTAAAAAAGCTTGTCACTATTGCGACTTTCATTTTTCTACTTCCTTACAGCATCAACAAGCCATCGTAAATGCTATTGGTAAAGAGTTGGAACTTAGAAAAGCGTATTTGCAAAATGAACCCATACAAACGATATATTTTGGTGGTGGCACACCTAGTTTGTTGACAAAAGCGCAATTGCAACAGATTTTAAATATCATCAATGATAATTTTCAAGTAGAAAGCAATTCAGAAATTACATTAGAAGCCAATCCTGATGATTTATCCAAATCAAAATTAGAAGAACTATTTTCATTGGGCATCAATAGACTGAGTATTGGTGTTCAAAGTTTTTTTGACACACATCTTCAATGGATGAATCGAGCACACAACGCCCAAGAGAGTTGGCAATGTTTGCAATGGGCAAAAGAGATAGGTTTTGAAAACATTACCATCGACTTAATTTATGGTATTCCACAAATGACAGATGGCGAGTGGAAAGAGAATATTCAAAAGACATTGGATTTAGGAATTCCTCATATTTCGGCATACAATCTCACGGTGGAAGAAAAAACCGTTTTGCATCATCAAATAG
Organism: Flavobacteriales bacterium; assembly: GCA_018401455.1. GTDB lineage: Bacteria > Bacteroidota > Bacteroidia > Flavobacteriales_D > Parvicellaceae > Parvicella. The sequence continues at coordinate 4,392 of JAGYKU010000026.1, read as the reverse complement.
AAAATAAGAAATCACCAAAATTAGACGATGCTCAAGGAGAGCGAAATTTTAATGTGCTTCAAGAAATGTTGAAAGCCAATGATTATGTGCATTATGAAATTTCAAATTTTGGAAAAGAAGGCTATTTTTCCAAACACAATACTTCCTATTGGCAGTCCAAAAGGTATTTAGGAGTTGGTCCTTCCGCACATTCTTTCGATGGTGTTTCGAGAAGTTGGAATGTTTCTAATAATAACTTGTATTTACAAGGTTTAGAAAAAGAAAAAGTCCCTTCCAAAAAGGAAATGTTACAGCCCAAAGACCTCATCAACGAACATTTGATGATTGGTTTGAGAAACATTTGGGGGTGTGATTGGCAATATATTACTTCATTTGGTTTGGATATAGAGGAACTCACTCAAAAAGTGGAGGTTTTGATCAAAATAGGAGATTTGGAAACCACTGAAAAAGGTTTCAAAACGACACACAAAGGATTGCTTTTTGCCGATGGCATTGCAAGTGATTTGTTTTTGGAATGATGCTTAAAAGGTCTTACTTTTCTGCAAGCAATTCATTGGCATTTTTGATCGCAGCGTCTGTTATTTTATTGCTACTCAACATCGATGCGATTTCTTCTATACGTTCTTTTGGATCTAATTACAAAAACCAACCACAGAAATATCAAAAAGGCATTTTAGATAAGAAAATAAATATAATGTATCAAATTTATAAAATCAAAACACATTCAAAGTGCAAGAAAATACCATTCAAAGAACTTTTAGATTCCTCATTTTGATATTTATTGCTGCAAGTATCAATCATAGTTTTTATTTTTTTATTACGAAATAGATGATTTTGATTCTGTTAGCTTGCAATATTACCCCAAAAAAATGAAATGCTTCTTTTTGTTTTTCTTTTATTGTTCGATTCCATTTCTTTTTTAAAAATCAAATATGAATATTGCAGTCTTACTATTACCTTCATGGTTGTTCATTTTTGGTTTGAGTGGACACATCTCCATCTTTTCATGGATATCCCAATACCACTTCCCATATTTTTCGGTTTGAATACCAATATTCAAGAATCAACTGGGTTTATCAGGGATTATTTAACTTTAAATATTTTATACCTTGGAATATTATATATCTTGGGTTTACTTTTTGATTCATAGATTTTTAAAAGAAAATCTATAAGGCATCACTTTGTTTAGAAAATGGTATTTCATTAAAGTTGTTTTAGGAATGAGTGTTTATTTTCTGGCTTCTTATTATGATAAAATTAGCCCCTTTGTCATTAAAATCTTTCTGTTTATGAGGTTTGTAAAGTTTGATGACTATAGAAAGAAAAAGAGAGATATATAGAAATTGCCAATATGAAAATTGAGTTTCACAGATTTTTACAGAACATCTATTCATACTGGAGCAAAACACATGTAATAGTAATTGGTAAAGCACTGAAACATCATATGGATCTTTATGGTTATCAAGGAAAAACACACCACATTTTGAATAAACAAAATTGGTTTTATTTGAAAACGCAATTAGTCAAATGCACATACAGTTCCTGCTTTACAAAAGGCTTTAACTTTTTAAAAATTTTGAAAACATATCGTTGGGAATGGAACAAAGGTAGTCTTATTGATCACAATTACGCAGGATATGAAACTTATTGGTTAGTAATCAAAGCGTTTTCAGGGGAACACGAAACGCCTATTTCTGTGATGGCAAGCAGAAACTCATCAAAAAATCTACACCAATGCTTTAGGTTTCAAAATCCAACTTGATGGTATTGATTGCTCTTATTCGAAAGTTTTAGAAAAGCAAAAGACGGAAAAAACAAAGTGATATTCCGTTCATTTGAGTGGGAACACCTCAGTTATACGAAAGATACCCCAAAAATTTTGAATGGTTTCAGATGATTTTTAATTTGTCTAATATAATACTTGAGCTAAACAACTAGCTGTTTTGTAAATCAATATGACAATCTCTATAGCCACAATGATTACGTTGTGAATCTTTTATTAGAAGGTGTCAAAAATCAGATCATTCTGTAACCTTCTCCTATTTTCAGATCATGGAGATGAGTTTATGATTTAGAGACTTCCATGGTCATTCTGACATTTTAGGGTCCAAGTATATGTGTATGAGAATTCCCTTTTTATTTTGGTGTAATGAAATCTATAAAAACAAAATAAAGATAAGTTAAACCTTTTGAATAAGAATTTGTCTTCAGCATTTAATATTGAGAGTTTGATTCACTTCTATAGTGATGTTTTGGATGCTTATACTAACTAACTATTATTCCCAAAAACTCACCTATGAGTGCGTTAAGTATTAACAGAACAATAAAACCAAATCTTAAAATTATATACAGTCAACACAAAACAATATTCTATTTCAAAATAAAATTTGGTGTCATAGAGTCAATGGAATAGAAATTAAGGAAGTAATGGCTCATTTTGATGGTTTTGAAATAGATATTGAATAATATAGGAAGAAGGTTGGTTTGAAATTGAATCATCCACCACAAAAGGGTATTGGATTAAGATTGGGAGATATAATCAGTTTCAAAAGCCAACAGTACATTTTGGTTGGACTTTAGAATTTAACAGTTGAAAATGCCTTTATTTCAGCAAATCAATTGAAAAAGTTATTGAAAATCTGCCTTCAGTTGATAATATTTTAGTAGAAAGTCCGTGTTTAGAATGTTTAATTCCATTTGATTCATTAGGATTTAAAACAGTTTATTACCTGCCTTTTTTGCATCAAGTTTCTGAAATAGAATTACAAAGAACTACTTTCTATCTAGAAGAAGAGACTATTTAATTTAAACCTTCTGCTATCAGTCAGAAAAGAAGTGGCTATCCACTTTTGAAAAAGCATTTCCATATTGCGATATTATATCTTGGGATTATAAAAACAGAATACACAGATGTTGTAAAAATGCAACAAACCAAAAGTGGGTAAAAAGAGTGAACCTAAATTGAAAGTGTTTTGGTGAGGTTTGACACTCCAAACTATCGATAAAAAAGTTTTTCGTTATAAATGGTTTTACTTTTCAGCAAGCAACTCATTGGCATTTTTGATAGCCGCATCAGTAATTTTATTACTACTCAACATCGAAGCGATTTCTTCTACTCGTTCTTGAGAATCTAAGTTTCTAATTTTGGTTAAAGTAGTTGCGTTGGCTTCTTCTTTAAAAACTTTGAAATGGTGCGTGCCTTTAGAAGCGATTTGAGGTAAATGTGTAATGCTCAAAACTTGCATTTTTTGACCTAATTTCTGCATGATAGCACCCATGTTTGTTGCTACTTCGCCACTTACTCCTGTGTCTATTTCATCAAAAATGATGGTGGGTAAAGATTTACTTTGTGATAGTAAAGATTTAATCGCCAACATGATTCTTGAAGACTCACCACCAGAAGCAATTTTTTTGAGCAATTCGAATTTTCCACCAAGATTGGTTTTTGCCATCAATTGAATTTCGTCATTTCCTAGTGAGTGAATTTCTTCAGAAGGAGTAATTTGAAATTGTATCGCAGCATTTTTCATTTTCATGCTGGCAAGTAATTCAATCGCTTCACTTTCTAGTTTGGGAATTACTTTTTTACGTTCTTGAGAAATTTCTTTTGCAAGGCTTTGCAATTCTTTTAATAAAGTTTGCTTGTTTTTTTCAAGTGCCGCTATTTTTTCTGAAATACTACCTATATTTTCTAATTGAACTGAAATACTTTTTTTCTTTTCAAGCAATTCTTCAAATGAAGTGAGATGATGTTTTTTGAGCAAACGATTCAAAAGAGATATTTCTTCTTCGATAAGCATCAATCTTTTGTCGTCAATTTCAACTCTTGATTCCATTACAGAAAGGTCTCTTTCTATGTCTTCAATTTCTATTAAAGTACTTTTTAACCTATCTTTGATTTCCAATATCGAATTGTCAATATTTTGTATAGATTCCAAACTAGAAACTGCACTTATGAGGTCAGAAACTATTCCTCCTTGATTGCTGGATAATAATTGACAAGAGGTATTCAAAACACTTTTGATTTGTTCGGCATTGCTCAATAAATTGTATTCCGAAGCAATATCATTTTCAATAGCGGCATCTATATTTATCTCTTCAAATTCTTGAAGTAAAAAAGTATAAAAATCTTTGTCGTTTTGAGCCTGAACTTCTTTTTCTATAAGCGTTTTGAGTTCTTCTAATGAAGCTTTATATATTTTGAATTTAGAATGATATTCTTCAAACAGTTTTTTATTTTGAATTTGACTGTCGATAATTCCAAACACAAATTTTTTGTCATTAAGCAACATTGTTTCGTGTTGGCTGTGTATGTCAATTAGTTTTTCGCTTAATGATTTGAGCACTTGCAAACTTACTGGAGTATCATTTATGAATGCTCTAGATTTACCT
>JAGYKU010000025.1 GCA_018401455.1 Flavobacteriales bacterium | reverse complement strand
GTTGGAAGAAAAATTGCAAAATTTAGGTTGTCAATCTTATAAAATTACTACTCAAAAATGCGGTATTCGACCCACAACTCATGACAGACGTCCATTAGTAGGGAATCATCCTATTCATAAAAACCTTTATATCTTTAATGGAATGGGCAGTAAAACTGTGATGATGGCTCCTTTGATGGCTAAACAATTAATAGACAATATTGAACATCAATCAGAAATTTTCCTAGAAGCTGATATAAAAAGATTAGAAAAGAAGAATTTTCATAAATTTGTACCCTTATGAAAGAACAAAAATGCAGTCAATGCGGACATTGGAACAAAAATGCAATACTTTGTGAAGTTTGCGAAAATCCTCTTACAGCAGATGGTCTCAATATAGCTTATCAAAAGAAAATTATTAAAGAAGATAAAGAAAAAAAAGAATCTAAATTTTTTATTTTTCTTGAAAAAATGAAATCATCAAATAATATTTTGGTGAAAGGAACGTATTATGTTTTATTTTCTATTTGGAGTGTTTATATGTTTTTTGTGAGCATTATTGTTTTTATTGCTGCCGCAACTCCTGGATAGGAAAATGATTGAAAAATTATCATACAAAAAGAAAATACTCCTTCTAGGATGGCTCATTTACATAGCATTTCTTATTTCCAAAAAATATGGAATCATATACCCCTCTTTGATTCAAAACTACTTTTCTGACCTATTAGCGTTACCTCTTACATTAGGTTTGGCGCTTTGGATTTTGAGAATATATACTCGAAACCCTACTTACAACCTAAGTCTTGCTAAAGTTTTCTTTGCTGTTGTCTATTTTTCTGTTATTTTTGAATGGTTTCTGCCACAAAAAAGTACTGTTTACACTTCTGATATTTGGGATGTAATGGCTTATTTCATAGGAGGTTTTTTATATTGGTTTGCACAAGAAAGTTAATTTAATGTTAAATAGTTATTAACTTTTTGTCGAAAAATTCATTATTTAGCGCTACTGTTTATCTTAACTGTTATACTTTTGTATTAAATATCAAACTTAAAAATATGAAAAGATTAATTACAAACTTTAAAAAAGCATATATAGGTCTTATATCCGTATTTATGCTTTCTGTTGGATTCAATATTCAGCAAGCTCATGCTCAATGTATAAACACATCTTCATGGGGTTCTGGAACTGTAACCAATTCAGGTAGTGTAGTAAACTTTACTACTTGTGCTTATGCTGGTGATTATTCACCAATTACAATTTCAGATGCTGGATTAATTCAGTTTACTTCAAACTTAGCAGGAGCATACTTAACATTAACAACAAATACAAATGTTGTAATTGCCCACGGTACTGCTCCATTAGTTGTTCCTGTTTCTACAACTGGGTCATATAGAATTCATTTGAACTTAAACGCATCTTGTGGCACTGCTAGTAATTGTCAAACTTTGACTGGACAATGGATGGGGCCAGCGTGTGTTCAACCAACAGGTCTTACTGCTAGTAATATTACATTAAACTCTGCTGATTTTGATTGGACAGCAGGTGGTACAGAAACAGAATGGGATATTTATTATGGATTAGCTCCTTTAGCAGCTCCAACTTCTGGTACAACACCAACTGTTAGTGGTCATACTTCAACAACTTATAATGCAACAGGTTTACAAACAGCTGCAAATTACGCTTATTATGTTCGCTCTGATTGTGATGCTGATGGATTAAGTCCTTGGTCAGGTCCATTTACATTTACAACATTAGCAACATGTCCTTCTCCTTCTGCATTATCTCATTCAATTGTAGATCCAGAAACTGTTGATTTAACTTGGATAGCTGGAGTTAACAACGAAACTGAGTGGGTTGTTCAATACGGGGCTCCTGGTTTTGCTCCAGGTTCAGGTATGCAAAATGTAGTTACTACAACTCCTGCAAATCAATTAACTGGTTTAACAGAAAACACTTCTTATGACGTTTATGTAAGAGGAGTTTGTGCGGTAGGAGATTCAAGTACTTGGCATGGTCCAATAAATTTTACAACACCTTTTTGGTGTCCAGAGCCTTCAAATTTGGTTGCAAGCGTTGTAGATCCTTCAACAGTTGATTTAACATGGACTGCTGGAATCAATAATGAAACAGAATGGGAAATTGAATACGGACCAGTTGGTTTCACAGCAGGAACAGGCACTATCGTTTCGGTTTTAACAAATCCAATTACAACTATTTCAAGTTTAACACAAAATACGACCTACTCTTTTTATGTGAGAGCGGTATGTTCAACAACACACTCTTCACTTTGGGTAGGTCCAGAAACTGTAACTACTCCTTTGTTCTGTAACAATGTAAGTGGACTTTCTGCTACTACTGTAGTAGATACTGCTTTCCTATCTTGGACTGCTGGGATTAATGCAGAGACTGAATGGAACGTAGAATATGGACCTCTTGGATTTACTTTAGGAACAGGAACACAATACACAACAACTCAAAACAACACTGATACGCTTGTTGGTTTATCTCCAAGTGCAGTTTATCAATATTATGTTCAAGCCGCATGTGCTTCTGGAGATACTTCATTGTTTACAGGACCATTTACATTTACAATGCCTTTAGGCAATGATGATGCTTGTGATGCAATTGAACTCCCTGTAGATGGAGCAACTAGGATTTACAGTTCTAATGGATCTACTTCTCAAGGCTTATCTGGAGAAAACAGAAGTGTTTGGTTTTATTTTGAACACCCTAATAGTCAAGGGGTAAACGCATCTCTGTGCGGTGTTAGTGGTTTTGATACTAAAATTTATGCATACACTTATACAGATTGTAATGACATTCTAACTTTTACACAATTAGCTTTTAATGATGACTTCTGTGGACTACAATCAGAAATAGAAATATGTGGAACATCGGGTGAAAATATTGCTATCATGGTAACAGGGTTTGGAGCTACTACAACAGGAAATTTTTCAATTACGTTAACTGAAATTAATCTAAATGCTGGTTCAAATGGTGTGGCAGATGTTTGTGCAACTGACATGATTGATTTGGATAGTGTTGCAACTATCACAGACCCTTCTGGAACTTGGGTATTCGATGTAAATCCAAATGCATTAGATAATGATTCTGAATTGAACCTTGTTGTATTACCTGTTGGTCAATACACAGCAAACTATGTTGTTTCTCAAGGTTGTGCGGTAGATACTGTAACAGCTATAATTACATCTGTTGCCGCTCCACAATCTGGAGTAGCTGTTGATCCATTTGTTACTTGTAACACTGGAGATGTATTCTTACCAGATGGTTTGAGCGGTACAATTCAATCAGGAGGAACTTGGTCTGATGATTCTGGAACAGGATTGTTGGGTGGTCAAAATAGTAATATTTTCGTTGCGAATGGTCTTCCAGTTGGATCGTATCCTTTCACATATACTGTAGCAGGTGGTGTTTGTCCTGATGCTTCAACTGTTGTAAATGTTACTCTTGCAAACTGTGTAAGTGTTGAGGAGAATAGTTTAAACTTCTCAATCTTCCCTAACCCAAACAATGGGACATTTAATTTAGTATCTAATATTTCTGAAAGAACTGAAATCACCATTACAGATGTACAAGGAAAAATTGTTTATAACAATGTTGTTACTTTAGCTGCTGGAATTGCAAATGAAGTAAACATAAATAATGTTGTACCTGGAATGTATATTGTGAAAATTACATCAAACAACAATGTTGCTACAAGTACAATTGTTGTCCAATAATAATTTAAGGGTTTAAATTTTGACAAGGGAATTCTCGTAAGAGAGTTCCCTTTTTTTGTACCTTTATCGTAAAATTAAAAAAAATGAAAGTCAGAAATATTTTTTATATTGTTTTTTGTGTTCTTGTTTTTCAAGAAAATAGTGTGTTTTCACAAGTTTATAAACCATTACTTGATGACTTTAATGAGTGGCATATTACTTCTTGTAATTTTGGCTGTATCCAAGATAAATATTACACGGATGGAGACACCATTGTCAATGGAACTTCATTTAAAATACTCGATGGGTATCATTATATATCAAGAACATTTTTATTAAGGGAGGATGTTACCGAACAAAAGGTATATCTGACTTTTATTGATCCCTTTACAGGGCCTAGAGAGTGGCTGTTGTATGATTTTTCTTTGCAAGTTAATGACGTTATTAATGTATTCAATCCTGTAAGTCCTTTTCCTTTAAATTCTGGTGATTTTCAATTAGATTCTATTGTTCCTGAAGTGTTGGTTGACGGAAACGATTACAGGCATTTTTATCTTCATGCATTAGACACTGTTCAGTCAGGAGGTGTGAAAAATATAGTTTGGATAGAAAGTGTAGGATCTACTTCATTGATTAATGCTCCAGGAGGTGAGGCAGATGTGAACGGTGCTGGAAAATTGAGTTGTTTTTTTAAAGACGGTGAGTTACATTACAGCCAAATGGATTCTGTAGCAACATGTGACCCAATATATTTTCCAAATTCAATAAATGAAACTACTTCTTTTGAAATTGAGGTTTTTCCAACAATGACACATTCAGAAATAAATATTCAATCTGAAAATGAAATTTTAGAAATCAAAATCTTTGACCTCAACGGGAAATTAATTAAAAGATTTAAAGTTGGAAATGAAAAAACAACCATGCTGAATGTTGAGGAATTGAATGAAGGAATTTACATTTTGGATGTTCGATTATCGAACTTACATCACAAAAAAGTGAAGTTTATTAAAATGAATTAAATACCTGCTATTATGAAATATATCTACTTAAACATTTTAATCTTTTGTTTTACAACATTTTTTACTCAAGAGCCAGGAGCAAATTTTGATTTTGGAAAATACGAAAAAATACCCGAAATAGTTGATGGTAAATTAATGAATCCGATGAAGAAAATGCCAAAAGATAGAATTTGGTTTGATGCTTCTCAAAAAAAGGATATCCAAAACTTTCATACTGTTTACCATCCTTCAAAAGATATACTGAATGACACAACTTCTAAAAGTATAAATGGAGAATATGTAGCATTTAGAAATCTTGCATTCCCTTCAGAAACAAAGCCCTATACTTTTTATTCCAACTATGTGACGAATCGAGAATGGAAGTTTTTTGAAAGGTATGTCATAGATTCTATTTCTAGAAGAATTATTTCAGATTATTTAGATGACTATACTTTCTCTACGCCCACATACAATATTCATGGTGAGGAATTAGATTATAACAGATGGCATTTAAATTGGAAAAATCGAATAGATTATACTCAAAGTGACGAAAATGATATTTATTCAATGATTGTTCAGCAAACTTATCCAAAATCTGAAAGAATTGATCGTAGATCCAACCAATTTGAAGTAGATGCAAGAAAAATAGTTTATGAATACTACGAAATAGATTACCCAAATATTCCAAAAAGCGAAAATATAAATACAACTCTTGACTATTATAAAAAGACTACCATAGAGGGTAACTACAAATTATTTGATTTTGTGAATAACAAAAGAGTAAACATCTATAGAGATTCTCTATTATGGATTCAAGATACCTCTTTGTATGCTTTGAATAATATAGAAGATGGCTTGGTAGCGCATTACAATAGTCATCCCTATTTTGAAAACTATCCAGTTACGAGCATAAATGACCCTATTTCTAATGCATATTTGCATTGGTTAGAAAAGTTGCATCAAAAATATTTGAATAGAAACAATATTCCATTAGTTGTAAAGTATTCATTGCCTCAAACACCTCCTGAAGTTTGTGAATCATGTAAAGAAATTGAAATCGAAAGTTTTGATTTATCCAATTGGAAAGTTACCAATAAGGAATATAAAGAGTTTGTGGATTACGTAACAGACTCCATTGCAAGAGAAATAATTGCTTATGATTACGAACATTTCAAAATTCTTTGTTATGATGAGTACGGACATGAATTGGACCTAAGTGAATGCAACTTAGACTATTCTCAAAAAATAGATTGGAAAAGAAAATCAATATTTCCATATAAAGTAAAAATTGAAGAGAAAACCGAAAAGAAAAAGGCTCCCTATGGCATTTTGAATGATCTTTATTATTTCCAAAGTCAAGGAGATACCAATCTTATCGACAAGAGGAAATTATATTTTGAATATTATCATTATGATTTTAAAACTGCTTCTTTGGATTTTCCAAGAACAGCAATAAGTGAAAGAAACTTCATTGAAGGTTATATTGCATCAGCAAACTGTGATAATGTAGTTTTTTCTTATCCAAGTTTTTCTGAAAACGACATTTGCATAAGAGGTAGAGAACCTTTATATAGAATGAAAAACTTAAACCTTTCCTATATTGACAAAAATTGTAGATCCACAGATATTTTTTCTCATGAAGATAGAAGTCAATTTATTTTACCTGAATCATTAAATATTTACCCTTATATAAATGATGTAAGATATAATATCTCCTACATTAAAAATGGAATTTGTCAAGAAGAACTATATAATATTATTTCATTTGAAAATTATGATGATGTTGCAAAATATATCGATACCAATTTATGTCCAGTAATTTTAGATTACGAGTTCATACCAAAGGAATATGATTTTGATTCTAATCCAGATGCATTGATTATCGTCATTTCATATCATCAATTTGTGTTATTGAATGGAAAAACGTAAAAATAAAACGCTAAACTTTACGAAAAATCCAGCCATTAGAGACTACATTCCTTCAAGAGAAGAATTTAAAAAAATTCAAAAAGGAGAAATTGTTTTACACCCAAAAGAAACCCACGAATTGCCTAGTCCAGTATTTAGGTATGAGGTGAAATTTTATCCTAAAACTGAATAGAGAAGTGCTTACTTACTCAACGTCTTAGAAATATCTGTTGCATACGCTTTATAAGCTGGAAATAATGCTGCTAAAATTCCAATGACAATTGCGCCCATAAAAATATAGATTTCTTCTTGCACAAATATCCAACCGCTAAAATCATATTTGTAGGATTCTGTAAGATATCCTGAGAAAATTTGCATCCCTAGATGACTAAGCAACCAACCTACAAAGAAGCCAATAATCGCCAAATAGATGCCTTCTAATAAAATAGATACAAAAACTTTAATAGAAGAACTCCCCATTACTCGCATCAGTGCAATTTCATATTGTCTGTCTCTTTAGGAATTAAACATTGCTACAAACATACTTCAACGCTGCAACGTATCATAATCACATAAGCCAACAAACCTAACACACTCGTAGCGGGCGACATTAATTCTTTGAGTAATTGCATCTCAATAGCCACATCTGCTGCCATCATTCCTTCATAAGTGTTGATTGTTGCTGAAACTGATAATTTCACATGGCAGAGCCTTTTTACTTTATCAACATTCCTGCAATTTCTCTATCTAATGGATTGATAGTTTTCAGCAAAGAATCAAAATCGTTTTTACTAGATTTCCATGCGGATTACAAATTTGTCCATGGACATGTCCTTCGTGACCATGTTCGGGATTGTGGTCAGGAGTGGTCGTGTCCTTCATGGTTTTGTTCATTGTGCATGTTCACTACAGTAAGACTTCTTCATAATCTCAGCATTTTGGTCTTAAACTCCTCCAAAGTCATGATTTTACCTTTTCGGTGCTGTCTAAGTCGTCATAAGATTTTACTTCTTAGCGAGCCTTTGCTTGGTGAGATTCACCAGCATGAACTACCCAAACACTTTCTAAAGAAGTCAAAAGCAAATTGTCCAAAACAGAACCATTTTTCTCTAAAATTCCTACCACTTCATACAACATATCATCGTGAATGAGTAGATTCTCCCAATCCATGACCACCTGCAAAAGTATCTCCTATTCTTAAATGCAGTTTTTCTTTGATGCTACCCTAATAACCGCTTGCAATGGTTTATCCCAAATCTTACCTTCACTAATTTTCCTTTAAACAACCGATGTATTCAGGAGTTGTTCCTACAATTCTATACGTTTGGTAATTATCTCCAATAGAAAGTGGAATTGCCACTCAACCATTGATTCATTTTTATAGCATTGGCTTTTTGCATATTTGATGCTTCCAGTTGGGTTATCCACTTGAAAAATATTACAAAGCAACAATTGCAAACGACTTCCTTTGGCTCCTTACCACAAAATCAATATCTTGAACATTGGTTTTGAATTTGTTGTCCAATTTTAGTCGTGAGAATCGTAATTAAAATAATTGCAATTCCTGATGCCAAAAGCAACACAGACAAACCGCTGCTTAGTGGCCTGTAAATGATATTTTTCCAACTTAATTTAAATAGATTCATGATAAAGAAAGTTTTTGGTTGAAGGAATCATTTAGTCTGTTGTCGTGAGTTACTATGAGAAGTGTAGCGTTATTTTTTTGAGCAAGATTTTGCAACATTTGTATTACTGCTTTGCAATTTTTGTCGTCCAAAGCAGAAGTAGGTTCATCAGCAAGAATTATCTTGGGTTGATTGACCAATGCTCTTGCTATCGTAACTCTTTGTTTTTCGCCTTGGCTTAAATTTTTTACTGAAGATTTTAATTTATGCCCAATACCTAATTCATTGAGAAGGTTTTCAATGGCATTTTTATCTTTTTTTCTTCCAGCAAGAGTTTGTGCCATTTGCAAATTTTCTTGAACTGATAATGCGTCAATAAAATGAGGTGTTTGAAAGACGATTCCAATATTCTGTCCTCTAAAATGATCCATCGCTGCTCCAGATAAAGTTTTGAGTTGAACACCATTTATCGAAACACATCCTTTAGTGGGGCTAAGCAAACCAGAAAGTAAATGTAATAAAGTTGTTTTTCCACAACCACTTTCACCCAAAAGCAAAGCTTGAGTCCCTTGTTCATATTCAAAATCTGGGAAACTAATTTCCTTTTCTGAATTGTATCTATATGTTAGGTTTTCTACTTTAATCATTTTCAGTTCTTATGAAATTGAAATATTAAGTCGTAAAGGTAGTCGAATAAAAAATGCTGTGCAAAATACACTCGAAAATTTTGATTTCACAACTATTTTACCCATTTTGGTAATGCTAAATTTGGATTTGATTCTTGCCAAATTACGGTCATGATCCACCATCTTTCACCATCAAAAAATAATTGTAATGAATTGATGCCAGTTTTTACGATTGTCGGGGTCGTAAATTCATACGCAGAAAAAACTTGTACTAAATTTCCAAATCTTTCCATTTTTCGACTTAATTCAATTTCTTTAAATGCATCTTTTTTCATCATATCGTCACAGCGCTCTACATATTCAGCAGGTGAAAACGTTCGACTACTATGTGTAGAATCTGAGGTTGCGAAAATCGCCATCATATATGCGTTTTTGTGATACAAATTATGAAATCTATCCCAATCTCTTTGACCCGCTGGACCTGATATTACATCATACATGGCTGCAATAATATGATCTATAGAACTTACATCCTTATTGTAGATATTGCCTTTGTTATCTGTCTGGCTTATATAGTTTTGCAGAATCAGGATAAGAAGTGAAAGTAATAGAAATTTTTTCATTTTTTTAAAAAGTTTTTACGAAGTTAAAAGTTTTTTAAACGATAAAAAACAATATTAATCATTGTTTGTTGTATATTCATAACAACATTATTACTTTTTTTATTATTCAACGTCTATATATTAACCTTTTAAAATCAAATTATGAAGAATATACTACTTACGTCCTTATCATTAATAATAGGATTTATTGGAACAAGTCAAATAGGTCCGGTTACTGATATATGTGTTGCTACAGTTGATGAAACATATTCTCACAATATTGTGGTTTGGGAAAGAGATAACCAAATTTCTCCACTTGCAGCTATTGACAGTATTTTTATTTACAGAAGAACTTTAGATGGAACAGATTCCCTAATTGCGGGAGTGAAGTATTCAGACTTGAGCGAATATCACGATTTGGATGCAAACCCAAATTTAAGACCTTATATGTACAGAATTGCTGGTAAAGATGTCAATGGAGTAGTAGGACCTTTAAGTGCTCCTGCACAAACAATACATTTTGTGATAGTTGAAAACGCTCTCAATGAACTTTGGTTAAAATGGACACCTTACATTGGAAAACCTTTTAACTTTTATCAATGTTGGGATCTTCCAGCAGGAGGAGGTAATAGTATTTTAGTGAATTCAACTTCAAATAACCAAGATACTGCGTGGAACTTTACAACTGCCGTTCCTCAAGTTCAGTATGATATGGTTGTAGATGTTGATTTTGTGAATACTTGTACTTCAACAAAAGCAAATCACAATACGACTAGATCCAATCAAGCCTCAGGAATTAAGGCAGATGGTTTAAATGTTGAAGAACTTAAAATACAAAATGTAATCTTAGCTCCGAATCCAGCAAACGGAAATATGAATGTTACTTTTAGTTCACAGGCTTGGACACCGATTACAATCAAAGTATATGATATTTCAGGTAGAATTGTAAAACAAATGAGCCCCATCAAGGTTTTGGGACAACATTCAGTAAATATAGATTTAGAAGATGTTCAAAATGGAATTTATCAATTAGTGATTGATAATGGGACATTCAACTCTTATAGATTTATGAAAAATTAAAAAACCTTTTACCACTTAATAAATTGCGTGTATATTTGTTACTTATGAAATGTAGTAAAAGTATATACGCTTTTTTTGTTTTTATATTTTTCTTTTTGAATGTTAATGCTCAAGGGCCATTTTCGTTGCAAGGATCTGTAAGAATAAAGAATTATACTCAAAAAGATTATAGGGCTAACGCTCAAATTTTTGGTATTTCAGAAACCAAAGAAGGTGTGTTGTGTTTTGCTAATCAAAGAGGCGTTTTGCAGTATGATGGGCAAAACTGGAGAACATTATTGCTTCCTGATAAGATGGAGAGTTTTTCTACGCTTAGTATAGAAGATGATATACTAGTTGCCAATACTTCTGGGTTGGGAATTTTTAAAATTACTGACAATGGTTTATATACTTTTCAAGACTTAAGTACCAATTATACAGATTCAAGAAATCCAATTTCTGGTTTAAATAGATATAAAAATGGTTTTGTAATTAGTTATTTAAATGTTGTTTACGTATTGGATGAAAACTTCCAAAAAATAGCCGAATATAAAGACCAAAATAAGTCAATTGGAGCCGTTTCTGTGATTGATGATAAAATCTATTTCAGAGGAAAAGAAAATGCTTTAATTGTTTTTGATAACGGAACATTTAAAAAAGTTTTTGCCGAAAACCTTTTTGAAGATAAATTAATTACTTCTGTTCTAAAATTTAACAACCAAATCATTATAGTTACGGAACGAAATGGAGTGTATATTTTAGAAAATGATAATAAACTCACTTGGGTATATAATAATGATGAGTTTAGTTTTAAATCTGCTCATAATATCAATAATGAGTTTTTGTCGTTAGGTTCATTTGTTACTGGATTACTTGTTTTAAATAAAAATTTCACTCCGAAGTTTTTATTAAATCCAAATAAAGGACTTAATGACGGAACTATCTTAAGTCAGTTTTTAGATAGAGAAAGTAATCTTTGGTTAGGTACTGCAAATGGAATTAGTAAAGTAGATTTACTATCTCCCGTAATGAAATATGAAAGTGTTTTCAATGGTGCAACCATAGAAGATATTAGTGAATTCAAAAATAATATTATTCTTGCTACTGGTGGAGGTGCATATAATTTGACCAGTGCTGGTGAAATTATAAAAGTTTCAGGTATCAATAATGATTGCTATGGACTGAGAAAATTGGTTTTTGAAACTGATACTTCCATTTTTATATCATCATTGTATGATGTTTTTAAATATGATGATAAAGCAGTAAGTATATCAGAAGGAGGTCCATATAATGTGGCACAATCACCTTTGAATCCCAATCATTTAGTGGTTTTACATTATGATGGAATTCAACTTTTGGAATACAATGAAGGGAAATTTAAGGAAATCAAATATATCAAAGGTTTTTGCGAGGGTGAACCATTTAACTTTAGTATCACTGAAGATGGAACAATCTGGATTGGTACCAAACCCAATGATGGTGTTTATAAAATGCATATGGATGTGTTTTTTCAAAATGACTTAACTTTCGAAAGATTTTACACTGGTCAAGGGCTGCCAGAAGGACAAACTTATATTTTCAACTATGAAAATGAAGTTTATGTGGGAACTGATAATGGTCTTTATAAAAAAGTGGGTCAAAAGTTTGAAGTTTCAAATGAATTTGGGGTTGATTTCACTGAAGGAAATCGAGGAATTCATAGAATTAATATGGATTTGAGCGGTAACATCTGGATGGTTTTGTTTAGAGATGTTGATAATACTTACGAAATTGGATTTACACAAAAAGATAGTGAAGGAAATCATATTTGGCATCCCGAATTTTTTTATAGCTATGATGAATATATTGTTCATTCTGTATTTCATCAAAACGAATCTATAACGTGGTTGGGTGGACCAGGCGGGTTAATGAGTTTTGATAAATCTTTAATAAAAACTAAAGAGGTAAATTTTGAGTCTTTAATTAGGCAAATCAAATTAGGAGATTCACTGGTTTTTGGTGGTAATGGCAATTTGATACAAGACTTAGTGTTTGAATATAATCCCAAACAACTCCTTGAATTTAATTTTACAGCTAATAGTTATTTCGCTGAAGAAAAAACAGTATTTGCTTTTTATTTGGAAGGATACGATAATGATTGGTCGGATTGGTCTGCCAAAACCATTAAGGATTATTCTTTGGACGAAGGAACTTATACTTTCCACGTGAAAGCTAAAAACATTTTGGGAATTGAATCAAAAGTTACTTCTTTTAGGTTTACAGTTTTACCTCCATGGTATCGAACGGCATGGGGATACCTTTTGTTTGTCTTAATTTTTTCAGGAGTTTTGTTTATTGTGGTTCGATTGAGTATTAGAAGAATAAAACAACAAAACATTAAATTAGAGCAAATTGTTGAAGAGCGAACTCAAGAAGTTGTTGCGCAAAAAGCTGAAGCAGAAAGACAAAGAGATTTTGCAGAAGAACAAAAACACCTTGTAGAAGAGAAAAACTTAGAAATTACCGATAGTATCAATTACGCAAAAAGATTGCAAAATGCTATTCTTACACCCGTAAAAACGATACAAGAAACATTTAAGCGAAGTTTTATATTGTTCCTCCCTAAAGATATTGTAGCAGGAGATTTTTACTGGACGAATCTAGCGAAAAGTAATAATAGATCTTCAAGAAGTTTGATTGCGGCTGCTGATTGCACAGGTCACGGTGTTCCTGGAGCGATGGTAAGTGTTGTGTGTAGTAATGCATTAGATAGGTCCGTAAAAGAATTTGGTTTAATAGAACCTGCTAAAATTTTAGATAAAGTTACAGACTTAGTTATCGAAACTTTTGAGCAATCGGAAGATGAGGTAAAAGACGGGATGGATATTGCGATTTGCTCATACGAAACCATTGGAGATTATGTTGAAGTGCAATATGCAGGAGCCAACAATCCACTTTGGGTAATAAGAGATACAAACGAAATGGAGGTGAATGGAGAAATAATAAAACCTATTTTAGAAAATGAGTCTCAAAAGTTGTTTTTGTTTGAAGTGAAAGCAACAAAACAACCAGTAGGAAAATATGCAGAACGAAAACCTTTTGAAAATAATGTGTTAAAACTTAAAGAAGGAGATATTGTTTACACTTTTACAGATGGATTTGCAGATCAATTTGGTGGTGAGAACGGTAAAAAGTATAAATATTTACCTTTCAAAAGATATATGCTTTCCATTCAAAATCTTTCTATGGAGGAGCAAGAACAAAATATAGCTAAGGAGTTTGCTCAATGGAAAGGAAATTTCGAACAAGTAGATGATATTTGTATAATTGGAATTAAAATTTAGATGTTTAATCCCTATCTCCTTGACTGTAAGATTTCAAAATCACTTTAGGGCTTTTTTGCTGAAGCAACTCCAAAACACTTACGTCTTTGTGCGCTACATAATCTTTTACTATTTGCCAACCCAACCAAACTCCCAGTTTTGAAGGCGATTCGTGTGGCATTCCTTTGGTGAAAGGTCCTTCGGAAACATATTGTAAAATAACACCTTTGTCTTTAGAATATAGTACATTATTATCGATGATTGTTTTCCAAATATTTTTTTCTTGATAAAAACACCATTCCATTTGTTCTTTTGTGCAGCCAAATTTTATATAGTCTTCTTCAAAAGGCAACATCGCATCTAATAAGTACATAACTTTTCCGAGTGTAATAATCGTACTTAAAAAATCATCACCATCTTTGATACTTGGGGCAAATCTATTCATTAGCCATGCTTTCATTGCATCAGCAACCATATATTCTGAAGTCATTTTTTCTTTAATGTATTGCGGAAAAAATTCGATAGGCAGTCCTTTTATAATTTCGTGATCTGTGCCCAAATACATATCAAGACCAATGGCTAAGTTGTTCTCATAAGGCAATATATTTGCATTAAAATTACTATAGAAAGTGATAATTTTTGGCAAAGTACTATCTGGAAAATAGTATTTGTAATACTTAAAACTCTTTTCTAATTCGGAATGATAATTTGAAAAATCTTTGAACTCTTTTTGCGTTTCATCATAAATTTTAAGCATATCTTGGTGAGTCGAAAATCCCTTTAGATACTCAGCAGCCATTGGGTCATAAGGCGAACCTTCACCAATCATATCCATCATAAAAGCTTCATAAAGCCAACCGTAATTTTCTATAAGAAATTGATTTTGTGAAGCAACATTTTTTTCTTTGTTATCAAAAATATCTTGTTCCATTCTTTTTAATTCCAAATTCACTTCGATATCGCTCACATCCACATCAAGTTTGTTGCTCGAACAAGCACTTATGAAAAATGCAAAAGCATAGATAATAAAAAAAGGTGTTTTTGTGATAAATTTCATCAATTTCGTCATAAATGGTTTTTAAAATGTAAATTTATCATAAATTTGCAAACTAAATTAGCATCTTTGCTACATATAATTATAATAAAATGAAAAAAATAATACTTTTAACTACGATTTTACTGGGTTTATACTCTATAAACCTTTCTCCAGGTTTCGTTACAGAAGATAATGATATTAAAAATTTTAGATTTTGGTTTGAAAGGATCTTTCCTTAGATTGGCTAAGTCCAGACAACGACAAAAAAGTTTGAAAGCAATGGTGTGGGGCATAGGATATGACTGGGGGCTTCAGTTGGAGTTCAAACTTAATAAGACTTTGTCTTTTGTTTCAGGTCTATCTTTAAAAAATAGTTCAGGATCATTTGAAGTATTTTGGTGCTTCATCTGCAGACTCTTTACATCTTAAATAAAAGATCAGGAATTTGTTGAATTTGACACAACTGCCTTGAGCAACAGTACAAACACCGCATACTTCCTTCAAAATAGAAGATATAGCATTAACTATGTAAACATTCCTTTAATTTTAAAAATGAAAACAAATGAGATAGGTTATTTAACTTATTTTGGTCAATTTGGTGCTAACATAGGAATTAAAACAAAAGCAAGAGTTTATGATGAAAGTAAACTTGTTTCTAATGGGAATGTTGTCAATCATGAAAAATTAGATTTAACTGATGGTGTTCAGCCAATTAGATTTGGAATCACTATTGGCGGAGGTGCAGAATATAACTTCTCTGGATCTACTTCAATGTTTTTTGGATTACAATACAACCATTATTTCACAAACACATTGACAACTGAGAAAAATGAAAAATATTTAAGAAAATATGATTTCACTGATAATACTTTCAATAATGTAGGAGCGAAAGCTTTGGCTGGGTCTGTTAGTTTAACAGTAGGTATCCTATTCTAATTAAAAGAAAAAATTATAACTTTAATCCTGCTTTGATTCCACTCAGCAGGATTTTTTTATTTAATTATGGAAACAAAGAATGTTATAAATTATATTGTAAAGTGGCTAGATGATTACGCCAATAAAGCCAATATCAAAGGTTTTGTAGTAGGTATTTCTGGTGGAATTGATAGCGCTGTAACTTCTACGCTTTGTGCAATGACTGGAAAAGAAGTGATATTGTTAAATATGCCAATATTACAACCCTTGAATCAATTCGATAGAAGTAACGAACACATCAATTGGTTATGTAATCATTTTCCGAATACAAAAGGGTTTGTTCAGGATTTAACACCAACTTTCCAAAAAATGTGTGAGGATTATCCTAAAGATATTCAAGATGATTTAACGATGGCGAATGTTAGAAGTCGCTTGAGAATGACAACTTTATATGCTTATGCAAGTCATTATGGATATTTAGTAGCAGGAACTGGAAATAAAGTTGAAGATTTTGGGGTTGGTTTTTATACAAAATATGGCGATGGTGGTGTAGATATTTCACCTATTGCAGATTTGATGAAAACAGAAGTATATGAATTAGCTAAAGCATTAAATATTGTAAGTTCAATTCAGAATGCAAAACCTACCGATGGACTTTGGGATAACGATATGAGTGATGAAGACCAAATCGGAGCAACTTATCCTGAATTGGAATGGGCAATGCTGTACATTGAAAATGACGAAAAATATGCCTTCACTGAAAGACAAGAAGAAGTGATGAAAATATATACAGCAAGAAATAGAGCAAACAAACACAAAATGGAACCCATTCCTGTTTGTAAAATTCCTCTGTCATTAAAATTAAAAATCTAATAAAGAGTGGTAAAATATCTTTGTCTTCTGTTTATATTTTCTTTTTTATTTCAAGTAAACTTTTCTCAAAAAACTTCAGAAATTAAAGCCAGGTTTTGATATTGTAGAATATAGAGAAATGTTATATATAGGCGCAATTTCAAATGTAGATAGTACGTTTCATCCGAATGTTCCTCGTCCAGAAAGATTTAAAATGGTTTATCGTTCCAAAGTATTGGGAATTGACAACAGATGGGATTTGTGGATAAATCAAAATATTGCAGTGATATCAATTAGAGGAACGACCAATACAAATAGAAGTTGGTTAGCAAATGGATTTAGCGCGATGTTGCCTGCAAAAGGGACATTGACTTTGAATGACAATCAAAAGTATGATTATGAACTTGCTACTCACCCAGAAGCTTCTGTTCACGCAGGGTGGTTGATTTGTTCTGTTCATCTTTATCAAGATGTTTTTCCAAAAATAGACTCTTTGTATAAATCAGGAATTAGAGATTTTGTTATCACAGGGCATAGTCAAGGTGGGGTAGTTGCTAATCTTCTTACTTCATTAATACTTCATGATAAAAATCTTCCAAAAGATATTCAATTTAAGACCTATGCAAGTGCTGCTCCAAAACCAGGAAATCTAAACTATGCTTATGAATATGAAAGTAGAACTCAGTTGGGTTGGAGCTATAATGTTGTAAACGCTGCTGATTGGGTTCCTGAATCACCGAATAGTATACAGACCTCCAATGATTACAATACTACAAACCCTTTTTCTGATTTTAAATCTAAAGTAAAAGATGAAAAACCTTCAAGAAGATTGATATTGAAATATGTTTATAACCGTCTGAATAAGCCTGCAAAAAAATCACAGAAAAATCACAGAAAATATTTAGGAAAAAAGACAATGAAATTATTAAAGATTGAATCCAATTCTATTCCTGAATTTTCAGAAAGTATTGCCTACACAAGAGCGGGAAACACTATTGTCCTTTATCCAAGCGATGCTTATAAAGAAAAATTTAAAGATACCGAAGATGATTTATTTGTGCATCATTTTCTAAAAGCCTATTTGTTTCTTTTGAATGAATTGGAAAAAAATCATTTTCCATCCAAATAATCTTGTAAATAAGCAAAATGAGGCGTTAATTTACCATTTTTTGTTTGCGATGCTCTCTCTATAATCTGTTCTGGATCGTTTCCTAAAAGAGGCTCTAAAACATAATCAATAAACATCTCTCCAAAATCAACAGAAGCATCTTTAGGTAGTTCACAAGGAAGATTATCTACTGCCATAACAGCAATAACTCCTTCTTTCATAAAGTCGTCTTCTTTTTCAGTTTGAGGGTTGTATCCATAAATTGGATCAGCAATTGTTGAAGGTTTTATAGTACACGCAACCGCACAATCGATATCACAACTTACATCGGCAACTACCTGTATTTTCCAATTCGGATGTTTCGCATCTTCTCTAGTGAAAATATAAGGTGCTTTGTTGTCCCAATAATGGCAAGCGATGTACATATCAGCAACCTGGGCGTAAGGCATAAAATTAGATTCAAAATTTTGAGATGGGTCACTGTAAAATAGTTTTTTGTCAAATGCCGAACCGTCTTTTGTTTTGTTGTAGTCTTCCACATTCAAAATCGTATAAACTGGGTGGTCAAAAGTTTTAGATAAGAAATCTTC
The DNA here is from genome assembly GCA_018401455.1 of Flavobacteriales bacterium. Lineage (GTDB taxonomy): Bacteria > Bacteroidota > Bacteroidia > Flavobacteriales_D > Parvicellaceae > Parvicella. Next base: position 17,884 of record JAGYKU010000025.1, on the reverse strand, counting down.
TGGAGCAACTTCTTTAATTTGTGGCATGCAAGAAATCGTTTCAATAGCACCTCCGCCTACTCTTCCTTTTCCGGTAAGTACAATTTTGAAATTATTGGGAAGTTTAACATTGTCTAACTCAGCTTCCATTTCAGCTCTGTCCTCACATTGATGTGCAGGTTTTAAAGCATAGTTGCCAGATTTTTTCCCGTAAGTCAAAAATCCGTTATAACATCCCACAATTCCAGCGTATCTTCCAAATGCAATCAAACGTTGTCCGTTGGAATTGGTAATGACTTCCCAGTCGATTAATTGAATATTTTTATCAATAATTGCTTGAAGTAAATCTCTATTGTAAGGCTGTTTTTTGAAAGTATGAGAAAAGAAAAAATATTTTTTATTTGGAATCAATTCATTTTTCGGAACTTCTTTTACGCCCATCAAAACATCGCAATGATCTACAGAATCTACAACAGCGATCCCTAATCTTTCATATTCAGAATCTTTGAATTTACGTATTTCACTTTTCTGAACAAACAATTCCACTTGAGGATAATTGTTCAAGATGGTTTCGCATTGTTCTGGGGATAATGGTACTCTTTTGTCTGGTGGTGTTTTTCCTTCTCTTATGATTCCTATTTTCATCATATCTGTTCTTTTATTCATCTAATTTTTTAGAATCGTGAAATTACGAAAAGTTTTTGAATTCAGGCTTTGTAAGAAAAAGAATTGTGATCTGAAGTGGTTTATTAAAAGTTATTTCAATAGTTATATTGATTAGTTCAACCAAAGAAGTAATTACTTAAAGCCTAATGCTTCTTTTGTTTCAATTTTAAAATATTAAGTAAGATTCTTTGTCTAAAGCAACTAACTTTTTGAAAATGGATAAAGAGTAATGATTATTTCAAAAATTATTAGAAAGAATACAAAAACTTTATCTGTAATTCTTTTGAGCAGAATAAAATCATTTTAAAAGGCTAAAGATTACAGGAAAATGGTTAATTTTGTATTTGATATAAAAATCTTTTGGGGCCGACCTTGGATTTGACTGCGGGTGAAATGATGAAGTAAGCATGTCGAGCATTGTGAATCTAGCTCGTTAATCTGAATTCTCACTCTCTTTAAACGGAGAAAACAACTACGCACTTGCTGCCTAATCACTCGATGTGATGTGGCTTAATCCCGTACAAGGTACGTGGACAAGTTGCCCGGTTATAGACTACCCGTTCAACGGTCTATAACAATGGGTATCGTTGGCTTGAACTAGTTGAGGTCGTGTTTCGAGGCCGATACGAAACTAAAGAAAATAAGCTTTTGTTGGGGTGTTTGCGCTCAGACTCAAGTCGAAAATTAATCGCAAAATAAACATGTAGAAACCTTGGTTGTTCCTCGTTTGGACGAGGGTTCGAACCCCTCCGGCTCCACCTTCGCCCTACGAAGCTTTTCCCAAGAAAAGCGAAGTAGGGCTTTGAAATGAAACTAGAAAAATTAAAATAAGATTTCACAAGGGCTTCGGTGGACACCGTCCACAGAAAAAAGGTTATGATTATGAATTAAATTCCGAAACCTTTTCCAATTTTTTCTGTAACTTCTTTATGAAAGACGCATTGTTTCCTTTGATTGAAGATAAATCTATTTTGATAAATGTTCCATTTGCATGAATGCTGTAAAGTCTGATTTGAAAATACTCAATTGATAGAAGGAACTAGCCAAACATAATTATTAATATAATTTCTTATATAAATTATGATTCCATTTTTCGTAATTCAATCACCAAATTTAATGTCACATGATTATCGCTAAAACAATCTTTTAAGTTTTCAGAATATGAAACTACTTTCAATTGTCCCGAACCAATTCCTTTCATCTTTATTCTTTCAATAAATGAATATTTATGAAAACTAATTACCGAATTGACAGGGTTTAAATTTTTTTGTGTTTTTGTTTGCAAGAAGTATCATAGTTTACTTTTAAATCTTTAACATTCAAGTGTATTGTTTTGTTTAAATTTAGATTGAAAATCATTAAATGAACTAATTATTTCTCCTACTTTATTGATGAAATTTTTAAACTTATTGCAGTCTTTTATTTTAATTGTTAATTCAATTTTTCTTCACAAAATTTGAATATGTATCACAACTTTACTATATTTAGACCCTTAATTGGATTTTCCTAAATAAAATCAATGAATCAAACCATTCAAAATGAAATATATAAAACTATTGATAAACTCAATAGTGAAGGATGGGATTTGAATAGAAAAGACCCTAAAAAAGCTATAGAAATTGCCCGTAAAGCACTTTTAGAAAGTGAAATTAATCACTATCCCAAAGGAATAGCGCAATCCAAAAAAACTTTAGGTGCTTGTAGTATTTGGTTGTCCAATAATGAAGAAGCGGTTGATTATACTTTTGCCGCAATGCAGTTATTTAAAGAACTAAATCTTCCTGAGGAAGAAGCTCAGTGCAATTATAATTTAGGAACCAATTTTTATTATTTATCTGATTATGACAATGCTTTGCGCTATTTTATGCAATGCTTTAGAATCAACGAAAATAACAATAATCTACAAGGTATTGCTGATGGTCTTAATGGAATGGGTACAGTATATTATAGTATTGATGATAATGAAAAAGCCATTGAAAGCCTTAGTAAAAGTATTACCATCTGTAAACAGATAAAGGATTACATTGTATTGCCTAAAGCTTTGGACGGGATTGGAAATGCTTACGCAAATTTGGGCAAATACGAAGATGCATTGTCATCAATGTTTGAATGTATTGATGTCTTAAAAACATACCATAGCAACAAACAAGTAGAAGCATTTGCTTTGAACGGAATTGGAAATATTTATTTCAAAAAGAAAGATTTCGAAAATGCTCATCGTTATTTTAACGAAAGTTTGAATTTAAGAAAGGAAATTGGATTCAAAGTAGGCGAAGCCATCACTTTAGAGAGTATTGGAAGGCTATATTTAGAAGAAAATAATCCAGAAAAAGCAATGGAGTTTTTTCATACTTCCATTGAATTGAGTAAAGAGATTAATTCGAAAGAATCATTATACAAATCCTATGAAGGGCTTTCCATAGCATACGAAAAGCTAGGAGCCTTAGATGTTGCTTATGAAAATTATAAACTTTTTCATATCGTTAAAGAAGAAGCGAGATCTGAAAAAGCAGATAGAAGAAGTAAAGGTTTGGAACTTCAATTCAAAGTGGAACAAGCCGAAGTAGAAAAAAATCTTTTAGAAAATAAAAATAAGGAACTTAAGAAATATTTTGAAGATGTTGTTTCTTTAAGTGAAATAGGTAAGAAAATCACTTCCTTACTTTCTGTTGATCAAATTATCAATACTGTATATGAAAGTGTAAACAAATTGTTAGATGCGACTTGTTTTGGAGTTGGAGTTTTGTCTTATGATGGAAGGTCTATTTCGTTTCCTGGTTATATGGAAAGAGGGGAAAAACTACCTGAAGCCTTTTTTTCATTAGAAGATGATGATAGATTGGCGATTCGTTGTTTTAAACAGAGTGTAGAAATCGTAATTGGGGATTACGAAAATGAATTGTCGAATTATGTAGGTTCTCATAAAAAGGCAATTGTTGGAGAGTTACCGTCTTCGTTGATTTATCTTCCTCTTTTTGTTAAAGATAAGAAAATTGGAGTAATCACAGTTCAGAGTTTTGAGAAAAATGCTTACCAAGAATATCAAGTAAATATTCTAAGAAATTTAGCGGTTTATGCGGCTATTGGAATTGAAAATGCTTCTTTATATCAAAATTTGGAGGACAAAATTAAAGAACGTACCAAAGAAATTATTGAACAAAAAGAACAACTTCAATCTGCATTTGAAAACACAAGATTATTAGGAGAGATTGGTCAAGAAATTATTTCAATTCACGATGTAGAATCCATATTTTATAAACTACAAAATAACATCAATCAATTGATGGATGCGACTTGTTTTTCTATTAGACTTTATAATCCAGATGAAAGAACAATTGATTATCAATACACAATAGAAAAAGGGAAAAGGCAAAAGAAAGTAACGGTTTCAATGGATGATATAGACAATTATTCTGTTTGGTGCGTTACTCATAAAAAAAGTATCTTTATAAATGACCACGCAGTTGATTATAAAAAATATACCAATAAAATTGTTGTTGTAACTGGTGATTTACCAGAGTCTTTACTTTTTTGCCCTATGATGATTGGAGAAAAAGTAGTAGGCGTAATTACTGTTCAAGCTTTTGTGAAAAATGCATATTCTCCTTATCACCTTGATATTCTTAAAACTTTGGGAGCCTATACTGCCATTGCACTTGAAAATGCTAATTTGCTCAAAAACCAAGAAAATGAGATTTTGGAGCGAACTTCTGAGGTGATGGCGCAAAAAGAAGCCATTTTGAAATCCTTCAAAAATACTCAGTTACTCAGTGAAATCGGTAAGGAAATAGCTTCTGAATTGTCGGTAAGGGATATAGTTTCTAAAGTGTATAGAAATATCAATAATTTAATGGATGCCAATGTTTTTGGAATAGCGCTTTTTAGAAAAGAAGAAGAAGATTTATTTTTTTCTGGAGCTATGGAAAAAGGGGAGAAGCTACCTGATTTTTCATATCCAATTACCAAAAATAATATCGCTACTCGATGTTTTACAAAGAAAGAAGAAATCTTTATTAATGATTGGGAAAAAGAACATTCACTATTTGTAGATTCAATCCAAACAGTTGAGCAAGGTGAAATGCCAGAGTCAATGGTATATTTGCCTTTGGTTTCCAAGGATAAAGTGATTGGTGTAATGACAGTTCAAAGTTTTGAAAAAAATATTTATTCTGATTATCATTTAAATATTCTTCGAAATTTGTCTGTTTACATCGCAAGCGCTCTTGAAAACGCCAATCTTTATGAAGTTTTGGAAGAAAGAGTAAAAGAACGAACTGCCGAAATTGAAAAAGCATATCAAAACACCAAACTTCTAAGTCAGATAAGCAAAGATATTTCACATGCTTTATCTGTAGAAACCATTATAAGTACGGTTTATTCAAATATCAATACGCTAATGGATGCTACATCATTTGGAATTGGTATATATAATCATACTTCGAAATCCATTGTGATGAAAGGTTTTATTGAGAAAGGAGCCAAAATGGATGATTTTGAATATTTGATTTCAGATGAAAGGTTAGCTAGTTATTGTTATAGAAACAAAAAAGAAATTTTCGTCAATAATTATTTTGAAGAATACCATAATTATATCAAAGGGATTTTAAGTCCTGTTTCTGGTAAAGATTCTGCAAGTATTATTTATGTGCCTTTGTTTTTGAAAGATGAAGTGTTTGGGGTGCTCACTGTTCAAAGTTACGAACCTAATGTATATTCTGAATATCATTTAGATATTTTAAAAGGTTTGGCTAATACTGTTGCCACTGCTCTAGAAAATGCACTTCTATATGAAAGCCTTGAAGATAGAGTGAGAGAAAGAACAGCAGAAGTTGTAAAGCAAAAAGAAATCATTCAAGAAAAAAATAAGGATATAACAGATAGTATCAATTATGCTCTCAAAATTCAAAAAGCAATTTTGCCTTCCATGAGCGAAGTGAAAAGAATTTTACCTAAAAGTTTTGTTTTTTATAAACCTAAAGATATTGTAAGTGGTGATTTCTATTGGTGTACCAGATTGATGAAAATATTGTTTTTTGCAGTTGCTGATTGTACTGGTCACGGTGTGCCTGGAGCAATGATGTCTGCAATATGCAATAACCTAATGACCCAAGTAATACATGATGGCAAAATTTCAAACCAACGATAGCACTTGAGCAAATAGATAAAAAATTAACAAGAATTCTAAATCAATCAGATACAGATCAAAAATCCAGAGATAGTATGGATATAGCACTTTGTACGATTGATAAAAATACCAATAAACTTCAATTCTCTGGGGTTAATAGGCCGTTGGTTATTATCAGAAATGGTAAGTTGATTGAATATAAACCAGATAAATTCTCACTAGGTGATAGTTCTTATGAAAACAAAATATTCAATCTACACGAAATTGATTTATTGCCCAACGATTTGATTTACATATTCTCTGATGGATTCCCAGACCAATTTGGAGGAGATCGTGGCAAGAAGTTTAAGTACAGACAATTGTTGCAACTTTTGATTGAAATTCAAGGTAAAACTATGGAGCAACAATACGATTTAATCGATAGTAAATTAATCAATTGGATGGGTGATTTAGAGCAGTTGGATGACGTATTGGTAATGGGTGTTCAGATTGATTAGTTTGAAGAAAGTATGATTTTCAAAAACACTTAAAAACCTCTCTCTTTTTTTATGTTTTCGTAAGCTTCTTGGATTTTTTGAAACTGTTCTTTGGCAGCTTTCTGATGCTGTTCTCCTAAATTGGCAACTTTATCAGGATGGTGTTCGATGGCCATTTTTCGGTATGCCTTTTTAATATCTTGGTCAGAAACATCTTTCGAAACACCTAATATTTTATAATCGTTTGAAGCATCTTTCCAAAACATAGATTTTACTTGTTCAAACTTATAATCTGCAATTCCCAATAAACTAGCAATTCTCTTGATGGAATCCAATTCGTGTTTGGAGACATTTCCATCACTTTGAGCAATTCCAAAAAGGTATTGAATCAACATCAATCGCTGTTGAGGTTGCATCATTTGATTGATTTTTGCACACGTTTCATTGAGGTTATTGGAGGAGTTTAGAATAGTCTTAAATTGTAATAAATACTCTTGAGCCAAATCTTTTCCAAATTGCTGAACTAAAAACTGTTTCACAAAATTCAACTCTGATTTCAAAATTTGACCATCTGCTTTGATTACTGCTGCGGATAAAATCAATAGCGCTTTTGAAAATTCATGTTGAAGATTGTTTCCACCCATATTGGTTTGATGACCTCTGATATTGAGTCCCTCCTCTAAAGGTTCTTGATTGTGATTGCCCTTCTTGAATTCATTTTTGCTGACCATCTATATAAGCACCAACAATAGCCCCAACAATGCTCCAAACCAATGTCGAGTGAAAATAAATCCCACAATTCCTCCAAAAATCGCATTAGTTCAAAAAATAATTTCATTGAATGTATCTTTTTTATTAAAAGTTTGTTTTTAATTTTTAATTTTGCGAATATATGTCATTAAAACCTTATAAAATAAATTATCCTTCAATTCCTTCAGGAAGTGTATTCTTGTTTGAAACAGATAGTGAGATAGAATATGAAGTTCGATTTGCTAGAAAGAAAGATAATTTACTCTATGTTTCCGTTGCTTTTGGGGTTTTAAACGAAGAGTTTGAAGGAGAAGAGTATGCTATGACTAATAAAGGTGAAGCTTTTAGAGTAATGACAACTATTGTTGAAATATTCCAATACTACAAAGAGATTCATCCTAATGTTCATACTTACGAATTTGTGGGCGAACCAAGGGCTGACGAAGATGCAGAGTTTCCAACTAAAAGGTTAAAACTTTATCAACGATACCTTCCACAAATTTTTGACAAATCTTGGAAAATTGAAGTTGTTGGCAATAAGGTTATTATTTCAAAAAACGCTCTTTATTCTTAAAAAAAAGAGAGGTGCTTTTTTCACACCTCCCTTAATCATATACTTGTATTTAATCAATTAAAGATAAACTTCTATTGATGAATTGGGTTAATTTTTCTCCTTTCAACAAACCGTTTGAAAGCATTGCTAAATCTATCGTTTGTTGGGTTAAATCACTTTTCTTTTCTTCACTTTTCTCATTTAGAATTTTAGAAACAATTGGGTGATTACTATTCACAACTACACTGTACATTTCTGGCATATTGCCCATCATGTGCATTCCACCACCTCCAAGTGCTTGTTGCTCTTTCAATCTTCTCATAAATTCACTTTGCGTAATGATGACAGGTTTGTCTTTTTCGCTCAAACTTTCAAATTGAACAGTAAATTTTCCAGTGTCCAAATGTGATTCAAATACTGGTTTGATTTTTTCCTCTTCTTCTTTAGAAAGTTTTGATGGAATTTCATCTTCTTTTTGAATCAATTTGTCCAAGGTATCTCCATCTACTCTAGAGAAAGAAACTTCCAATTTTTGTTCAAATTTCTGAATCAAATGGCTAGAAAGTGGGCTGTCCATAATCAAAACGTCATATCCTCTTTCATTAGCATCAGCAATTATAGAATGATGCGCATCCACATTATGGGTATAAAGTATTACTGTTTTGTTGTCTCTATCTGTTTGAGTGGCTTTAATTTTTTCTTTGTATTCTTCCAAAGTGAAATATTCGCCTTTTGTATTTTTTACCAAAGTGAATTTTTCTGCTCTTTCGTAGAATTTATCATCACTCAACATTCCATATTGAATGAAAATTTGAATGTCGTCCCACTTAGACTGAAAGTCTTCTCTGTTATCTTTGAACATTGAATTCAATTTGTCTGCCACTTTCTTGTTGATGTGATTCGAAATCTTTTTTACATTGCTGTCTGCTTGTAAATAAGATCTAGAAACATTCAATGGAATATCTGGAGAATCAATCACACCGTGAAGTAATGTCAAGAAATCAGGAACAATATTCTCAACAGAATCCGTAATGAATACTTGATTGCTGTACAATTGAATTTTGTTTTTCTGAACTTCCATATTGTTTTTCAACTTAGGGAAATACAAGATTCCTGTTAAGTTGAAAGGGTAGTCTACATTCAAATGAATATTGAAAAGTGGATCTTCTGTGAAAGGATATAATTCGTTGTAGAAATTTTTGTAATCTTCATCAGTTAGGTCTGCTGGTTTTTTAATCCAAGTTGGTTCTGTATTGTTGATGATATTGTCTATTTCTTTTTCTACTTTCTTTACATTTCCTTTATCGTCTTTTTCACCTTTTTCGTTTTCTACCCAAGTTTTACGAGTTCCAAATTTGATTTCTACAGGAAGGAATTTACAGTATTTAGAAAGAATTTGACTTAATCTTGCTTCTTCCAAAAACTCTACTGAATCTTCAGCAATGTGCAAAATGATGTCAGTTCCTCTTTCTGTTTTTTCAATTTCAGACAAAGTAAAAGTTGGCGAACCATCACTTTCCCATTGCACTGCTTTAGCATCTTTTTGAAAAGAAAGCGTTTTGATTTGTACTTTTTCTGAAACCATAAAAGCGGAATAAAATCCCAATCCAAAGTGACCAATCATGGCATTGGCATCTTTGTCTTTGTATTTTTCGGCAAATTCTTTAGCGCCTGAAAAAGCAATTTGATTGATGTATTTTTCAACTTCTTCGCCTGTCATTCCGATACCATTATCTCTGATGGTGATGGTTTTGGCTTCTTTGTCTAGAATTACTTCTACTCTTAGGTCTTTTACCTCTTCGTTGAACTCTCCAGTTTTGGAAAGCGTTTTTAGTTTTTGTGAAGCATCTACAGCATTAGACACTAATTCTCTTAAGAAAATCTCAGTATCCGAATACAAGAATTTCTTAATAATTGGAAATATATTCTCCGTTTGAATATTAATGGTTCCCGTTTGCATAATGTATTTATTTTAGTTTGATTAATATTAAATATTCTAGGGTGCGTTTGTCAAACCTTATGCCATTGCCTTTTTGCTGACAATGTGTCAAAATACTTTTACAAATAAGGAAAATTTGGCGGAGGTGGTATGAAACCTGCTTTTATATAAAATTATATTTGTCTTTTAAAATATGCAAACTGTTATGATTCGTTATTTATTTGGGTTTTCCCACCCAATTGAACCTTTCTATAGCATATAATTCGCTCTGTGTAATTGTTTTTATTTGCATAAATTACTCCCTTTTAATAAATTGTTAAACCATTTCTTATGTTCATTAAATTCTGAAAAAGAACTAAACTGATCAACAGTCCCAAGGTCAGATTGGTCGTAGTAATCTTCATCAATACATTGTGTCCAGTTGAACTTATTCAGTTTTGGTGTTAATTTAGTTATAGGTGACTTAAAAGTGTTTTTTGCTTTATTTGGATAAAAAGTAGTGTCATAATAATTGATGAAATCTCCTGTTGCGCATACAACTTGGGATTTCGTGAACCTCTCCTCGTATAGCCACAAATAAAGGGAGTATTCCTTTTCACTTTTTCTTAATTCATTATTCCAAAAATCGAAAACATCAATTAAACCTTCTAGCATTTTAAGTTTCGTTTTTCCTTTAGGTTGTGGGTAAGTACTATTTGTAATTACCATATCACACCAGGGATTAATTAGCAGTTCCTTATAGTCTCTCTGGTATTCATTGAAATAATCAACTTCAAAACTTAATGAATTATTTCGCCACTTATTTATAGACTTCCATCGTCTTTTATGTCCTCGAAGTTTTTTTATTCTCATCCTTATGAAGCCTAACGCCCCCTATATGGAGCGTAGAGTATTGGTTTGCACTGTCCTTTAGGTTTGCAGTAAGCCAAATTTACGATTTTGATTTTACATTTTAAACAACTAAAAGCCAAATTGTAAATTTGGCGTCCTCAAAGAAACCTACCGTCCTTTACAAACCTCCGAGCGCTCTATGCTCTATATAGACTGTTGGGGGGTCGTATTTATTCTTTTGCATTTTAATTTTCCGAATTTGCTGATTAGGTTTTTATCTCCATCATACATATCTGAATAAATGCATATTGTTGCAAGTTGGCCTGAATAGTCAATAAAAAGAGTATCGATTTTTGTAATGTTTGTTTGCTCAAGAATTTCACCTGCAATTATACCTTTTTTTGAAATGACTTTTTCGGATCGTATTCGCTTAGTATAGTTGAGAATAAGAATTGTATCATTAATGATTTGATAGGTGCCAATTTTCTCAAAATAATCACTAATGTCTGTAAAGCCAATTGATTCAAAGGTGTTATTCGATTTGAAAGTATATCCACGATAACTCAAGCCATCTACTGGCACAACAAATGTGTCAATTATTGAACTATCTAAGCATTTTAAAAAGGAAACTTCATTTGCAATAGTTACCAATTCATTTTCGTCTTCATTAGGTTCTAAAATTCTGGTCGGCTGATTTTCTGTTTCCGAACTATTGCAGGCACAAAAAAGCAAGGCAATTGATAGATATGTAATTAGATTTTTCACGATTTTTTTATGCCCCCCAACAGTTGGCTAAAAACATTTATCTTATACAAGCGTTTAACTACCAACAAATATAAAATATTTATTTAAGATTGTAAGTAATAAAACGAAAAAAGGTGATTTGTTTTTTTGCCACGAATACACGAATATTTGGGATTGATACTTGATTAGATATTATCAAATAAAATCAAAAGTATAAATATTTCCAATAACAAAAATATATACGAATAATACGACATTCGTGCATTAGTGGCTAAATTTATTAAAGTTTTACCATATATCGTCCTCTATATGTAGCGTAGAGCATTGGTTTGCATTGTCCTTTAGGTTTGCACTGAGACAAATTTACTTCCGAAATATACGGAATTGATTTTAGTTTTTTTCATATTTAAAGCCATCCGACTGAGGCGAATTGGCGATGTTAGTAAATAGCTCAGAACTTTTTTTAACCACCGAACGTCCTATTTGCTTTTTATAGTGTTATCACATTGTATTAAGTTATTAATTCGTCATATAAATTCTCTTTCCCAAAGAGTATGGCTCCAAGTATAGCCAATCCAACAATTATCATTAATAGCATTATTGAAAAAACAATGTCTGTTGTTTTAAATTTTTGGGACCTCATAGGAGCAAAAACTCCATCAATATCGTCAGAATAATTTAGCCATAAATTAAGATTTCTGTTGTGCTTTTTTATACTTAAACTTTTAAATAAGTTGTCAACTGAAATAAAGATAGGTACAACTATAAACGAATAAAAAAGCAACCTGAATTCATTAGTGGAAGAGAAAGCAAAGCCTATGAGCCCAATTGTTGTGAATCCAATGACAATGATTTTTTTTAAATGTTGTGTATTCCATTTCCTTTTTCTTCCGAACAAAAGTAAAAATGGAATTCCTATCATCATTATGATACTTACTATTGTCATTTTATTAATGCTAACATTTAAATAAACACCAGTACCTAACGCTTAATCTATTCGTGTGTTTAACTTCCAACAAATATAAAATATTTATTTTAAAATCAGACTGTTTTTAGGCTTAAAAACTCTAAATAGATACGAAAAGTCTCGTAAGGCTCATTTCTCTTTGATTCTATAAAACAATCACTTTGCGTCCTTTGCGTAGATGCTTTGCGTTCTTTGCGGTTAAAAAATTTCAATCCTTAAGTACTTATAATTCCTCTAAACCAAAGCCGCTTTCAACTCACTTACTTTGTCGCTAGAAAGGTATTCATCGTAGGTACAAGTTCTGTCGATACAACCATTGGGTGTCAATTCCAAAATTCTATTGGCAATCGTTTGCGTGAAAGTATGATCGTGAGAAGTAAACATAATCGTTCCAGGGAAATCTGTTAGCGAATTGTTAAAAGCAGTGATACTCTCCAAATCCAAGTGATTCGTTGGCTCGTCTAGCATCAATAAGTTACCTTCTCTAAGCATCATTCTCGATACCATACATCTCACTTTTTCACCTCCAGAAAGAACGTTGGCTTTTTTCAAAGTCTCTTCTCCCGTAAACAACATTTTTCCTAAGAATCCTCTAATATAAACTTCGTCTTTTTCATCAGAATATTGTCTCAACCAATCAACTAAATTCAAGTCAGTGTCAAAAAATGGGCTGTTGTCGTTAGGTAAATAAGCCGTAGTAATGGTTTGTCCAAAACTAAAAGTACCAGAAGTCGGTTTTAAGTTATCATTCAAAATTTCAAAAAATGAAGTGATTGCCATACTATTGTCAGAAATCACGGCAATTTTATCACCTCTCATCACATTCAAATCTAAATCTTTAAAAAGGACTTCTCCATCTTTTTCGTAATTCAGTTTATCTACGTGCAATAATTGATCTCCTGCATCTCTTTGCTGTTTGAAAATAATAGCAGGATATTTTCTTGTAGAAGGTTGAATATCGTCCACGTTGATTTTGTCCAAAATTTTCTTTCTACTGGTTGCTTGTTTAGATTTGGAAGCATTGGCACTAAAACGAGCGATAAAGTCTTGCAATTCTTTTTTGCGGTCTTCTGCTTTTTTGTTGGCAGACGCTCTCTGTCTCAAAGCCAGTTGGCTACTTTCATACCAGAAAGTATAGTTTCCAGAGTATAATTTTATTTTGCTAAAGTCAATATCTGCAATGTGTGTACATACTGTATCCAAAAAGTGTCTATCGTGAGAAACAACAATTACTGTGTTTTTAAATTCCAAAAGGAAATCTTCCAACCAAGCAATCGTTTTGATATCCAAATCATTCGTAGGCTCATCGAGAATCAAAACATCTGGGTTACCAAAAAGGGCTTGTGCCAAAAGTATTCTCACTTTTTGACTCCCTTCCATATCACCCATTAATTTGTCGTGATCTTTTTCGTCAATTCCCAATCCGCTCAGCATTGTAGCCGCATCAGATTCAGCATTCCAACCATCCATTTCAGCAAATTCTGCTTCCAATTCAGACGCTTTAATTCCATCTGCATCGCTAAAATCAGGTTTTGCATAGATGGCATCTTTTTCATTCATTACTTGCCAAAGTCTTGAGTGCCCTTTGATTACGGTTTGCAAAACAGTAAATTCATCAAACTCAAAGTGATTTTGACGCAAAACAGCCATTCTTTTACCAGAATCTAATTTTACCTGACCAGAAGTTGGGTCGATATCTCCTGCTAGAATTTTAAGAAATGTGGATTTTCCAGCACCGTTGGCACCGATAACACCATAGCAGTTTCCATCATTAAATTTTATATTTACTTCGTCAAATAAGACTCTTTTTCCATATTGGAGAGAAAGATTGGTTGTTGAAATCATAATCAGAATTTTTATTTTGGGAGTGCAAAGGTAAGAAAAATACTTTAATCAGTTTAGATTAATAGATGTTGATAATTAAAAATAAAGTTTTCGTGTCAAAAAAATCAACTATTTTTTTCTTTAACTTTTCCAAATCACTTTTGGATTTTTCACTAATCCAAACATTTTTTCTGATAACTCATTTAAAGTGGTTTTAAATCACAGAAATTAATCCTTCTTTTGCTTTTATAAAATTTCCAATTGTACCTGTGATTTTTTAAATCTGCGTGTTTTGCGTGATATCGACCTAGTTTTCATCTAGAACTATTAAATCGAACACTTTTAATTCGGTTGCTAAAACTATTACCTCAGAACTTCACTCAATCTAAAATCTAAAAAATATTTTATAGCATTTTCATCCTTTATTTTTCAATTTTAATCCAATCAATTTTAGATAAATCTTTGTAATATTCAGTTGTTTTACATGCTTCAACCTCATTGTAAACTGCAAGAGGAATGTAACATATTTTGATATAGTTGTCTTAAAATTTCAGAACATTTTAATTTTAGCAAAGATAATTGGAGTTGTATTTATAAGTAACTTTAAGCATTCTTAATGTCTTCGTTTATGTCATCAGAATCATATCCTCCAAACATTGAGACATTGTATTTTGAAAGTAATTCAAAAACTTATTCTTGACAATCCCTAATACTTTGAAATGCTACACTTGAAGACACTTTACTAATTTACTTAAAGTTTTACTAATGAACTTGTTTTTCATCTCCAATTCAAAATCTTTTTCATTTAATTTTTAAGCATTGGCTAATGATTCAGGATATTTTTATATTTATGGTTCCTTTCATCTTTCTTAAATTTTTGAATGGAAATCTTTTAAACCTTCAAAAATGTGTTTTAATCAACTTATCATTATCACATTGATGATACCTTCATTACACACAAAGATAATGAAAATTCGTTTTAAAAATTATTAAAAATTGAGTTTTTCAGAATATTAAGAATATCAATGCTTTGGAAATTTATTTTCGAAGGACCTTACCGCTTTAATATTTTAATTGTTGTCATTTTTTCAATTAAAAAGTGTAATTTTGTTTTGAAAACACTTATCAGATATCAAAATGAAATTCCCTCAATTCAGCAAAATAAACAGACATCGCACATTCAATTACACGCCTGTGTATTATAATCCCGAAAAAGAGGAGTTGGATAAAAGGGTGAAAGCAATTGAAGCAGAGTTGGATGGCGAAAATGTTTCTGATGTGGACAGAGAAGCGCGATTGAGAAGTCAATTTCAAAGAAATGCAACTTCTATGGGGTACAAGTCTCAATCTTTTGCAAAATCAATGAGAATGATCATTATCCTTGTGCTCGTTTTGTATTTGAGTTATGTTGTTTTTTCCAATTTAGATGGATTTTTAGGTAAATTTTTCAAATAATCTTTTTTTTATCCCTTTTTACGATCGTTTTATATGCCAGATATCATTAGACTTCTTTCTGACAAAATTGCCAATCAAATCGCTGCCGGTGAGGTTATTCAACGTCCTGCTTCTGCTATCAAGGAATTACTAGAAAATGGAATTGATGCTGGAAGCACCAAAATTGATGTTGTAATAAAAGATGCGGGAAGAACGCTCATTCAAGTGATAGACAATGGCTGTGGTATGACAGAAACTGACGCAAGGTTGTCTTTTGAACGACATGCAACTTCCAAAATTAAAGCCGCAGATGATTTATTTAATATCAAAACGAAAGGTTTTAGAGGAGAAGCATTGGCTTCGATTGCGGCTATTGCGCAAGTAGAACTCAAAACCAAAACTTTCGAAGCCGATTTAGGTACAAGCATACAAATTGAAGGAAGCAAAGTCATCAATCAAACGCCTGTAAGTTGTGCTGTAGGTTCCAATTTTAGTATCAAAAACCTATATTTCAATGTCCCTGCAAGAAGGAATTTCTTGAAATCTAATGCCATTGAAACCAAACATATCATTGACGAAATAGAAAGGGTAGCATTGCCACATCCAGATATTCATTTTACTTTCCACCACAATGGAAATGAAGTTTTTAACTTGCCTCCAGGTAATTTAAGACAGAGAATTGTATCAGTTTTTGGCAAGAAATTCAATGAAAGATTAGTGCCTGTAGAAGAACAAACCACTATCATGAATGTGACGGGATATGTTGTGAAACCAGAGTTTTGTAAACGTACTAGAGGAGAACAATTCTTCTTTGTGAATAACCGTTTTATCAAAAATAGTTATTTGCAACATGCTGTCACAAGAGCCTATTCAGAATTGTTAAGTAAAGATCAGTTTCCTTCCTTTTTTCTATTTATGGAAGTGGATCCTGTCAAAATTGACATCAACATTCATCCGACCAAGACTGAAGTGAAATTTGAAGATGAAAAGGCCTTGTATGCCATCATTAATAGTGCTGTGAGAAACTCTTTGGGGAAATTCAATATTGCACCTTCATTAGATTTTAATCAAGAAAACTCATTCAATGTTCCCCCCATTCCAAAGGACAAAATGATTGTAGAACCTTCAATCAATGTAGATAAAAATTACAATCCGTTTCAGCCTAAATTAAACTTAAGAGGAGATTATTCTAATCCTTTTCCTGCCAAGTCTTCGGGTTCGGGAAATTATAAATTAAACATCTCTCAAAATCAAGTAGATGCCAATCTAGAAATGCTTTCTCAAAATCAATGGGAAGTGAACCAAAAGCAAATGTCTGCCAATTTTACAGATGAATCGGCATTGGAACGAAATTCGCAAAGTGAGTTTACAACTGGTTATGATAATTCCAAAACATCTCAACTGCACGGTAAGTATATTTTTACTCAGGTAAAGAAAAGTTTGATTTTAATAGACCAGCAAAGAGCGCATAGACAGATTTTGTTCGAGCGTTTTTTGAAAATGATGGAGCAAGAGAAAACAATGAGTCAGACGATATTGTTTCCTCAAACCATAGAACTAGACAATAGCAGTTATGCACTAATGATGGAATTATTGCCAGAAATAAAAGTATTGGGATTCGACATTGAAAATATGGGTAAAAACGTATTTTCCGTAAGCGGATTACCCATTGGAGTGCAAGAAGAAAATGTGAAAGGAATTTTGGAAGATTTTATTGAGCAATGCAAAAACAACAGCGCTTCTTTAAAATCCAATCACAAAAATGAACTCGCTTGGAATTTAGCCAAAAGCAGTTCGATAAAGAGCGGTAAGAAATTATCGATAGAAGAAATGAGCACGCTGATAGATGAATTATTTGCTTGCCAAAACACACAATATGATTATAAAGGAAACAAAATAATCGTGACGATAGGTGAAGATGAAATTGATGAAAAATTTGAAAAATAATGTTTGACCAACTGTTTAGAAATATGACTCCTGTAGTCAAAAACCTTTTGATAATTAATGTCTTAGTTTTCATTGCGGTGCATTTATTGTCATGGAGAGGTATTGATTTAGTGCACTGGTTAAGTTTGCACCATTATAGTTCAGAAGGGTTTTATCCTTTTCAGTATATTTCCTCTATGTTTTTGCATAATGCACCATTTCATTTATTTGCAAATATGTTAGGGCTAGTATCATTTGGAACTAATTTAGAGCGTTTTATAGGAGCAAAGAAATTCTTAATACTTTATATTGCGTCAGGGCTACTAGGAAACATATTTTATCACGGTTTCCACATGATTGAATTACTAGTTATGGGTGAAAGTGCTTTTTTAGGTGCTACAGATGTTTTTATTGTAGGAGATTCCATTTATTTTAATTTTAATCAAGGATTAGTTAATGATTTGAATGAAAGTAAAGTAAAAGGAATTGTTATATCCAGAGCTCTAGGTGCATCAGGTGCGGTGTTTGGCATTTTTGCTGCAGTATATAGATATTTCCCCAATACCGAAGTAATGCTATTGTTTCCGCCCATTCCACTCAAAATAAAAGTGCTCTTTGCCATTTTGATGGGTGGTTCTTTATTACTTTCTATATTTCCTTTTGCGATGCA
>JAGYKU010000024.1 GCA_018401455.1 Flavobacteriales bacterium | reverse complement strand
GTTTTATTGGTGCTATTTTAGATACTTTAGAAGCTAATTTCAATGTCGATAAAAAAAGAGTTTATTCTTGTGGGTTTTCTATGGGAGGTTTCATGTCTAATAGATTAGCGTGCGAAATGAACGACAGAATTGCTGCAGTGGCTACTGTAGCTGGTACTATCGGAAATACTCTAACTTGCACTCCTGGAAGAGCCGTTCCAACTTGTCATTTTCATGGAACTGGAGATGCTACTGTAGCATATTCCAATAATGATTACGGAATGGACGCAGAAGATATGACTTTGTTTTGGGCGACCAATAACAATTGTAATCTTACTCCAACTATAACTAATTTACCAGATATTGCAGCAGATGGATATACGGTTACACACAGTTTATATTCTAATGGAGATTTTAACACAGAAGTTGAATTATTCAGAATAGACAGTGCCGACCATATTTGGATGGGACCTTCGAATGATATTTTTTACACTACTGAAATTTGGAAATTCTTCAACAAACATATTCATTACCAAAATGTGAGCATTGACAGTAAAGTTACTCAAATTGAAATTAATATTTTTCCGAATCCTACTTCTGGTATTGTAAATATAGAAACAACTGATTTTAAAATTTCAAATCTAAAAATCTATAACATTCTTGGAAAAGAAGTAGTTTCTGAAATTCAGTCTTCAAATTACAAAAATTTAGACCTTAGTTTACTTCCTGACGGAACGTATTTTATTCAAATTTCGGATGATAAAGAGAATTTGGTTTCAAAGAAAATTATAATCGCCAAAGGGAACTAAATTATGTCTATCAAATTAGATAATGTATCCGAAACATTATGGATACCACTTTTTGGAAAGGCGATTGAGTCAAAAAGAGAATTTGGTTTTATCAATGACCCAAAAGCAATTGAAATTGCAGATAAAGCATGCGAAATAGACACTTCACTCATCAAATGGTGGAAAGGACTTTCAAAAGAAAGTCAAGCCCTAATGATTTGGAGAAATGAAAGCATTGATCAATTCGTCAATGACTATGTTTCAAAATTTCCCAATGGTACTATTGTAAATTTAGGCGCTGGTCTTTGTACTAGATATGAAAGATTCAAAAATGATGAAATAACTTGGATTGAATTAGATTTACCTCAAGTTAAAGAAGTATGGAAACTCTTCTTTGATGAAACCAAAAACCACCAATATTGGACTGATAATATTTTTGAAGAAGAATGGATTCAAAAAGTAAAACAAATTAATTCTCACAATGTACTATTTATAGCAGAAGGTCTGTTTATGTATTTCTCAGAAGCAGAAGTGAAATCCATTTTCAAGATGATTATATCTAATTTAAGCAACTCATTTATGATTCTTGAAGGATATTCAAAGTTTGTATTGAAAAGACCTCATCCAGATGTTAGAAAAACTGAAGCCAAAAAATTCAAAAATCCTTGGGGAATAAAAACGGGTAAAGATTTTGAAAAATGGTTTCCAGAAGTTTCACATATCGAAGACTTATATTTTCTAGAAAATAAAAAAGCACTCCGAAGAGCGCCTTTTATCCACCAAGTGGGTTCTTTTTTGCCTATATTTAGAAAGGCTGGTAAGATTGTATATTTAAGACTTACTTAATCAAAGTAACATGTCCTGTAAAGTCGTGTTTTTTGCCTAGTTGATCAGTAACAAGTACTTTCCATACATAAACATCTTGTTGAGACATTACTCCTTTATATATTCCATCCCAACCAACGCCAACAATTTGGCTTTGAAAAATTAATTCCCCCCATCTATTAAACACAAGAAACTCGTATGAATTTGGTTCAATTCCAGTAACAACTGGGGTGATTAAATCATTTACCCCATCATTATCAGGTGTAAAAGCATTAGGTACATAAATAATGAACTCTTCTTTTATTTCGACAATATCACAACTTACACCAGGACATCCTTGAGCGCTAATTGCTTCCAAACATACTTCATAAAAACCAGCATTTGGGAAAGTGTATGAAGGATTGACTACATTACTTGAATCCGCTGCTCCATTTGTATCAAAAATCCAATTATATGTATTTACGCCTGAAGTTTGATTTTGAAAAGATATAGTTGGTTCTAAAACAGTTGTCGGTTGAGGGCCAAAAACAAATTCTGGATTAGGATAATCATAAACACAAATGTAATCATCAATTGTGCTTGAACTTTGACACCCTTCTGGTGTTATAATATTTAGTTCTACATCCCAACAACCTGGATTTTCGAAAGAATAATTTACAGTTCCACAGTCTTGCGATGCTCCACCATCTCCAAAAGACCAAAAACATTGAGACCCAGCAGGCACATTATTTTCTGTAAATGAAACTGCAACAGGGGCACATCCATCTAAGTTATCAGCAGTAAATGAAATATTAGGAATAGTATTAACTGTAATTGTAACATCAGCCGTAATATCTGGTGTTTCACAGTTGTCGGAAAGTGTAACTGTATATGTAGTCGTAAAATTGGGTGATACTGTTTGTGTCTGCCCTATTCCAACTCCTTG
Source organism: Flavobacteriales bacterium (assembly GCA_018401455.1). Taxonomy (GTDB): domain Bacteria; phylum Bacteroidota; class Bacteroidia; order Flavobacteriales_D; family Parvicellaceae; genus Parvicella. The sequence continues at coordinate 39,079 of JAGYKU010000024.1, read as the reverse complement.
ATTCCACGTATATGTGTAAGGGCCACCATTTCCTCCTCCTCCAACAGCAGTAATTTGAGCACTTTCACCTTCGCAAAGTGACTGATCACTCAACGCTACTAAATTAAGTGCCGGATGTAAGTCTATAGTTACACAAGAATTAGGCGAACTACATCCATTAGCATCAGTAGCTACAACGCAATAAGTTTGAGAGTTAACAGGACTCACGTTAATATTTTGTGTATTGCCTCCATTATCCCAAGCATAAGTATAACCCCCTACTCCACCACTTGCTACAGAAGTTAAGTTGGCAGTTCCTCCTATACAAATAGTTGAACTTCCACTTGCTTGAACTTGAACAGGTGTGGGTCCTGTAATTACTACTGGCTCACTAGCAGAACATCCGTTTGCATCTTGAGTATATACAGTATAGTTTCCAGCACAAAGGTTTGAAAACAAATTGCTAGCACCATAAGTGATTCCATCTAGACTAAATGAAGTACCTCCAGTTGAATTAACAGTAAGAGAACCATTACAATCACCTCCACAAAGTTCATTTACAATGTCCACATTATCAATTGTTACAGCTGTCGGAGCACCAACTAATATTCCATTAGTATCCAAAGTACAACCATTTCCATCTGTAATAGTAAGATTATAAGTCCCGGCACATAAATTCGTTACCAAAGGAACATTACCCCCTACCGCTGGAGACCATGAATAATTATATGTTCCTGGACCAGTTCCTCCAGCAGGAATTGAATTCATCATCCCATTACACTGTCCAAAACATGTAGCGTCAGTGATTCCAATGGTTACTGATAATGGATTGGGTTGAGATAAAACAACTTGTGAAGTACTCGTACATCCATTGGCATCAGTTACAAGAATATCGTAAGTCCCAGAACATAAGTTTGAGAAAACATTGCTCACACTAGTTGTGACTCCATTATCTATACTATATTGATAATTTGTTGTTCCACCAGACGCTGTTATTTCAATTTCTCCATCACATTGGCTATTACAAACTAGATCTACTGGAGTTGTATTGTGAGTAAGTGCATCAGGTTCAACTAATGTTATATTTCCTGTAACTTCACAATTTAAATTATCAGCAATAACGATATCGTAATCTCCTGCACATAAATTCGTAAATGTATTTAACGCTTGGAAATTTGCACCATTATCAATACTAAATTGAGTCGCTCCAGTTGAATTGATAGCAATTGACCCATCACAAACGGCATTACAAGTTAAATCATTTCCATTGATTCCATCTAATGTTGGTCCACCTAAATCTTGAACACTTATCGTTCCTGTTGCTGTACATTGAATCGCATCTTCAACGATAATGTTGTATGTACCAGATCCAAGACCAGAAAACACACCCGTAGCCTGAGTCGTTGCGCCATTATCAATACTGAAAGTATAAGGTGTGATTCCACTGTTAGCAGTTAAAGTAATTGACCCATCTGCATTTCCACAAGTAGAATTCACAACAGTTTGATTGAACTGTACATTAGAAAACTGAACCACTACTTGATCAGTAGAAGTACATCCTACTCCTGTTGTTTCTGTCCAAGTGAAAGTATAACTTCCAGCTGCAGGAACAGTAACAGAAGAAGTTGGGCTATTCGCATTTGCAAACACAACTCCAGGACCACCTGTCCAAGTACCCGTTCCGTATGACGGATTCGCAGCAAGTGTATATGTCAATGAACATTCAGTAGCATCAGTACCAGCATCTGCTAAAGGAGTTGCAACAAAAGGTCCGCTAGAAATAGTAATCGGACATCCATTTACATCAACTACATCAAAAGAATACATATCTCCATTTTGCAAACCGGTTATAACAATTGTACCATTATGAGTAGCTGTCGTATTGCCGAATGAAGCTGAAGTAGGTGTTAAATTCGAAACAGTAAAATTGGAACCATCTATTTCTGGTTGGCCACCCAACAAAGTGAATGTAGCAGTTCCAGCGTTACAATCTGTAGTCTCTGTAAAAGTAATTTCAGGTAAATACTGCACTGCAATTGGAGGTCCCATAGCATAACAGTTGTCTCCTCCATTTAATGAAATTGCGTAAATTCCATCTACAATACTATACATTGTAATAGGTACATAATACACAATGTTATTGTTGTATGTGCCCACATAAGGAGGGCCTCCTAAAGTATTATTATCGTCAATATTATCGCCATAAGAAGCAATACCAACTATACATGGATCTACCCATCCATTAGCATCCACCAACGCATTTGGAGGAAAAACAGTTGGAGGACATGAATAAATGATATAAGCCAATCCCGGGTCGTAAGTTACACCACCAATATTTTCATCAGCTGGTGCAGTATAGTCTAGATTTGAATTAATATCAATTTGATCCCCAAAGCATAATACATAATCAGTTTGACCATCTCCTGTAGCAGTAGTAGTAAATGATCCAATAGCAGCAGTACAAATACAACCAGCAGGATTATTATAATTTGGAGATACAATATCACATGTAGGTTCTGCACTAAAATATGCTGTAATATTACAGTTTGGTGTTCCATCAGCAGGAATTCCAGCAATTGTAAAGTTTTGTGGACTTGTAAATGGCGCTGGAAATGAAACCGAGTTTCCATTACAATCTTCAACTATTAAAGTCCCTGTTGCAGGTGCACTTTGGAATTCTACTGTTCCATTTATTTCAAATGTATCATCAGCGGGGTTACACGCACCAATTGTTATGTCTATCAATGAAAAGAAACAGTTGCAAATAGGTTCTGTAAAAGGTCCAATTGTTTGTTCACAGTTAGGATCAGCAGAGAAAACAGCTGTCACTTCACAATTAGTTGTTCCATCTGCTGGAATATTTTGAATGGAATAATTTATTGGAGAGGTAAAAGGAGCATTAAACACTTGACTATCACCCGAACAATTAGAAACGGTAAGCGTTCCTGTAGTGGGCTGATTGGTAAATTCTACAATTCCAGTTATTCCAAAAGTACCTACCGAGCAATCCGCAGCACTAATATTTGCAGTCATATTATCAATAATGCAAACACAAGTATTTACAAAAAGTACAGAATCTGTAGCGGTACATCCAAAATTATCAGTAGCAGTAAAATAATACCAAGTATCAGCAAGTGGTGCTGGATTAACGTTTGAAGTAAGTGCATTAGCTCCTGTTGACCATGCCACATTGGTGATGGTATTATTAAGCACAATAGGTGTAGTTACACTAGGATTTTGAGGCACTGTAAAAATGGATGCTGTTGCTGGATTGCAACCAACAGGATTATCATTAATTGTCGAGTTGATTGCTCCTGAACTGTAACTTACATTTACTGGGCCACAAGAACTTACACCATTAAAAGTAATAGTAGCACCAGTCAGTGCGCCTACATCCCCTCCAATACAATCGTAAATTTGAACAGACCACCCTCCTTCAGACATATCTTCTCCATAAATAGTTGACCAATCTATATTGTTAATTGCCCCTGCAGGTCCGTAAGTACTGTAAGTTCCTGTATATGGTGTAGTAGCAGCACAGGGGTCAAAATTTCCAGAAGGAGTTGTTGTAAAGCAAAGGTTATTTACATTATCCCCACTATTACAAACAGTACCACCAGGATGACCATATGCACCTGGATTCGGTGACAAATCAACAACCCCACCACCAGGAGCAACTAAGAAAAACCCTAAATCTGATACCCATGTATGTGTAGCATTAAAACATACAGTTATAGTTGTAGTCGCATCAACTAATAAAGGATTTGCAGGGGGATTATAATAAGTAAAGTTGGCTACTGGACTTGCCGTTGCTGATAATGTAAATGGACCGCAACCGTTTATTTGAGGCCCTGCTTCCACAGTCGTTTCGTTGATAAATATCCAATCTCTAAAACAACCAGCAGGGTTTCCATTTGCATCTAATATAGAAACAAAATATCCACCACTACCTAATCCACTTACAGTACTTGTTGCGCCAATAGAATTACTCGTAGGAACCCAAGTATTACCTCCTGAATCATATTCATACCAACTAAAAGAAAACGGACCTGTACCTCCTGTTGGTGTAGCAGTTAATGTCCCTGAAGCAGGACTTGTAGGTGTAGAACAGTAAACATAAATATTGTCATTTGTAGCACCATTAGTATATGCTGTAGAAACAGAAGAACTATTTCCTACAGGTGTGATTTGAGCAAAAGTATTTAAACTAAAAAGGCAAAATGATAACCATAATGCCACAATCGAACTGATTTTAAATTTCATGGTATTATTGGTTTTCTAAATTAACTTTTTCTATTTTTTGTTGAATTTGATTGTATTCAACAGAATTTACATCATATTTTTTCTGAGCTTCTTTGTAAATTTTAATTTGCTCTTCTGCACTGATAGATTTTGTTACTGATGTGTTTGTAGGTGTTGTATCTAATGCTTTTTGAGTTTCCTGAGATTTCTTAAGATTATTATGATAGTTCTTATCTGTATAATCAGAAGCAGGAATTGGTTCGAAAGGCTTAACCTCTTTTGGAGATTCGCTTTTTTCTTCCACTGAGGCTTTGTTGCTACTTAAATGAATGGGTTCATTTTGAGGAGTATTATTTTCTGTTTTGTAATGCGTTTTTTCTCCTTTCTCAACAGTCTTAACCTCTTTACTTTCAACGCTTTTTGGCTGCGAAAGCACCATCTTCTCTTGTTTTTGTGCAAATGCAAATTGCATTACAAAAACGCTTACACTTATTAGTACTAATTTCATAACATTGGTTTAATTTCGACTCTTTGACGTATGTCATTTTCATTGGTTGCCACAAAAATAAAAAAAAAAGTTAAATAAACGATATTAATAACTATTCATCATTAAATATGGTCAATTAATCAATTTGCACTAAATTGCACATTCAAATAAAAAACTACTGAAAAGCATGGCAAAGAAAAAAAAACCAGCCTCAAAATTAAAATATAAATTATCTAAACAAATCATTCAGGTTTTTAAAGATAATCCCAACAAACAACTCAATCATAAACAAATTGCGGCAATGCTCGACATCAAAGGATCTTCGGAGAGAACTTTGATTCATGAGGTTTTGGAGGAATTGGCTGACCACGATTTACTCACCAACGTGCAAAGAGGGGTCTATAAAATAAATGAAATTTCTGATGAAATAGAGGGAATTCTTGATTTTAACCAAAGAGGTTCGGCATATCTTGTTGTGGAAGGTTATGATGATGATATCTACATTCATGCGTCTAAAGTGGGGCAAGCTTTCAACAAAGATAGAGTGTCTGTAAGGGTTTTTACTCGAAATGGGAAAACCGAAGGTGAGGTTGTAGAAATTATAGAAAGACACAAAACTGAATTTGTCGGTACTATTGATATTGGAAAATCAACTGTATTTGTAAGACCAGATGATCAGAAAATCCCTGTAGATTTCTTTATAGAAAAGGGACACACCATGAACGCTAATCATGGCGAAAAAGTGAAAGTGAAATTACTGACTTGGCCCGCTAAAAACAAAAGTCCTTTTGGTGGTGTCATCGAAAGACTCGGTATGCCAGGTACCATGGATGTAGATATGAACGTTATTTTAGCAGAAAATGGATTTCCAACTCATTTTCCAAAAGATGTTGAATTAGAAGCGGATGCCATCAAAGAACCTGATTATGATAAATTAGCAAAAGACAGAAGAGATTTTAGAAAAACATTGACTTTTACTATCGACCCTGTGGATGCTAAAGATTTTGACGATGCGCTTTCTTTTGAAAAATTGGATAATGGAAATTATGAAATAGGTATTCACATCGCAGATGTGGCGCATTATGTTACTCCAAAATCAAAATTAGATATTGAAGCGTACAACAGAGGAAACTCTGTATATTTGGTGGATAGAGTAATTCCGATGCTTCCAGAGGTTTTGAGTAATAAACTTTGCAGTTTGAGACCGAATGAAACAAAACTGACCTTTTCGGCAGTTTTTGAGATTACCCCGAAAGCAGAAGTGGTAAAAGAATGGTTTGGAAAGACGATTATTTATTCCGACAAACGTTTTGCTTACGAAGATGCGCAAGAAATTATCGAAGGTAATGTCAAAGATGCGCTTTGTGGTGAAGCCATTTTGACCATGGATAAAATTGCAAAGATTTTTAGAAAAAGAAGATTAGATAGCGGTGCACTGAATGTAGAAAGTCAAGAAGTGCGTTTTGACCTTGATGAAAAAGGAAATCCCATTGGATTGAAAATTAAAATTTCTAAAGATGCTAATAAACTTATTGAAGAATTCATGCTTTTGGCAAACAGAAGAGTGGCAAGTTTTATAGGAGAGCCTGCAAAAGGGAAAAAAGTAATTCCTTTTGTTTACAGAACTCATGACGAGCCCAACGAAGCCAAAATTGCGGATTTAAGAATTTTTCTCGGAGAATTTGGGTACAACATTAGAACTGTAGCCAACAAGCCCATTTCCTATGCGCTCAATGAAGTAATGGAACAAGCCAAAAAGAAAGATGAACTGAATATAATTGGACCATTGGTGATTCGATCTATGTCGAAAGCAGTGTATGAAACAGATAATGTGGGACACTACGGATTGGCATTTGAATACTACACGCATTTTACTTCTCCAATTAGAAGATATGCAGATTTGCTGGTTCACAGAATTCTTTTTGCAAAATTGAGCAACAAAGAATATGAAGACAATAAATCACTTGAAGCTTGGTGTAAACACATTTCTGGTACTGAAAAAAGTGCTTCTGATGCCGAGAGAGAATCTATAAAATACATGCAAGTAAAGTTTATGGCTGACAAAATAGGACAAACTTTCGAAGGAAAAATAACTGGTGTAACAGAATGGGGGCTTTTTGTAGAATTGGACGAAACCAAATGTGAAGGACTATTGCATATATCTCAATTGCCAGGTTCATATTCTTTGAACCCAAAATCAAAACAAATGGAAGCTCGAGGTGGAGGCATCAATTATCATCTTGGAATGAAAGTAGATGTTGTCGTGAAAAATGTTGATTTACTGAAGAAACAAATGGACTTGATCTTGGCTAATGATGTTTTTTGAGAGTGGGAAGTCGGAAGTGGGAAGTTTGAAGTCGGGAGAGGGAAGATGTAAGTGGAAAAGATACTAGACGCTAGACAATAGATACTAGACAAATAGACTCAAGATGCTCGACTTTTTTAATTTACCTTAAGTTTAGGTTTCACGACAATTGTTAAAGTGAAATAACCAAAAAACTTAAAATGTCTTAAAATATTTTGCCTTGATGTCTTTTGTCTTCAAGTCTTAAATCTTTTATCTTAAAAAAAACAACAAAGAACTACTGAACTAGACAACTTGAAATAATTGGTACATTGAAGTATGGATGCTACTTTGCAAATAATCATTTTATCTTAACGGATAATAAAAACAAAATACTTTATACCAGCGTCTTAATACTTTTACATCTGTAATTTATTCAGATGTTCAATGAAAAAGTATAAAATCCTTCCTTTGATATTGTTGTTTGTTTTGTTATTTGTCTATTCATGCAAAAATGAAAAGGATATAACTTTGAATCCTACAAAACCTTACAACGAAATCTTAAATGATATTGAAACTCAAAAGCAATTATTCAAAAATCAATACAGCAAAGCCAATAGTGAAGGGAAGAAAAAAATAATTTTGGAAGCAAGGCAATACTTGATTCATCAACTTACCAAAGAAATATTTCCTTCTTGGTATGGTACAAAATGGGATTTCAACGGTGTTACTCAAGTGCCTAAAGAAGGAAAAATCGCTTGTGGATATTTCGTTACAACCACTTTTAGAGATTTAGGATTTAATATCCCAAGAGTAAAATGGGCGCAAGCCACATCAGAAAGTATGATTACACAAGCCTCAACTGAAATAAAAAAGTTTAGTGGGACAAAAATGGAAGAGGTAGAAAAGTGGCTAATGAGTCAAGAAGATGCTATTTACATGGTTGGCTTAGATAACCATACTGGATATGTCTATAAAAAAGGAAATGAAATTTGGTTTGTACATTCTAGCCCTTACAATGAAGCGCATGGTGTTGTTTGTGAACTCGCCAGCACTCACAATCCACTTTCTGTATCGGGCTATAGAGTTTTTGGAAAATTATTAGATGACCAAATGATTCTCAATTGGATGAATGATAAAAAGTATTAGTATTTTTGTTCTTACTAATTTTGAATTGTTTTCAATATGATTACCAAACAAGATTTATTAATTGCGCAAAAAAACATTTTTGGTTTTACACACCAAACTCCTGTTCTTACTTCAAGTTTTATAGATAGTATTGCTGGTTGTGAGATATACTTTAAATGTGAAAACTTTCAAAAAATGGGAGCATTCAAAATGAGAGGCGCTATCAATGCAATCAAACATCTGACTGATGAAGAAAGACAAAAAGGCGTAGTGACACATTCTTCGGGAAACTTTGCTCAAGCTGTTGCCCTTGGGGCAAAACTTTTGGGTGTAAAAGCCTATATTGTAATGCCAATCAACGCTCCAAAAGTTAAAAAAAATGCGGTTTTAGATTATGGAGGAGAAGTGATAGATTGTGAACCGACCATTAAAGCTAGAGAAGCTATGGCCGCCAAAGTTCAAAAAGAAAAAGGATCCACTTTTTTGCATCCATACAATCAAAAAGAAGTAATTTCTGGACAAGGAACTGCTGCTATTGAACTTTTTAACGAAATAGAAGATTTAGAAATAATACTTACTCCTATAGGTGGAGGAGGATTGATATCTGGAACAGCATTGGCTTGTCATTTTTTTTCTCCAAATATCCAAGTAATAGGCGCAGAACCAGAAAATGTTGATGATGCTTATCGTTCGCTAATTTCTGGAAAAATAGAAATCAACGAAATCACTGACACCATTGCCGATGGTTTAAGAACAACATTAGGAGATATTACTTTTCCTATTATTCAAGAGCATATAAAAGAAATTCTTTTGGTTTCTGAAGCCGAAATTAAATTTGCTATGAAACTAATTTGGGAAAGAATGAAAATCATAGTTGAGCCTTCTTGTGCCGTTCCTCTAGCAGCAGTTTTGAGAAATCAATCTAAGTTTAAAAATAAAAAAATTGGAATTATTCTTAGTGGAGGAAATGTAGATTTGACAATGTTTTTTGACAACTTATAACAAAATTTCTTTTAGGTATTTTTTTAAAAAAAGTTAATTGGTTTTTTCTTTTATGTAACTTTTCATATAGGTGGTCGTCTTATCATCAAACAAGAAATTAAAACATAAAATGAAAAGACTATACACAACATGGATGGCTTTGATGATAATTGGAGTTTCCGCAGCACAAGAGGACAAATCAAATTTAAATGACGACACCACAAAAATCAAACTTGGTAATATGACCATCATTTTTGGAGATGGAGAAGAAGAAAACTTTGATTTTGAAAACGAAGAGGAGGAAGAAGAAAGTAAATTTAACGTTATTGGAGAAATGGCTATCGGAATGAATGGATGGCTAACACCTTCTAATAGTTATGTTTTTGACTCGCAATACGAAAACATGAGCCTTAATTATAGCCGTTCACGTGCATTTAGTGCCAACTTTATGCTGCAAGGATTAGATCTTTTCAAAAAACGCCTCTACTTTGCACCTGGTTTTGGTATCACATGGAACAACTATCATTTCAAAAATAATTCTGTAAATATTGGCACAGCAAATGATTCCACTCGATTCACCATTGATTCGGCTGTTCAGTATAACAAATACAAATTGAGAACCACGTTCATCGAAGTACCTTTAATGATTGGCGCTAGAATAGGAAATGTGGAAAAAAATCACTTTACTATAGAAGGCGGTGTCATTGGCGGATTGAATATTTCTTCAATAATCAAAGAAAAATACGAAATTGAAGGCATCAAAAATAAAAACAAAATAAAAGACGATTTTAACATCAATCCTTTTAGATTAGACGCTGTAGTTCGAATGAGGTTTAGCGATTATTTTGGAATCTATGGCAGATATTCTTTAACCACAATGTTTGAAACTGGTAAAACACAAGAACTTTATCCTTTTACTATAGGATTTGTATTTGGAGGAGTATAATAACCGTGATAAAAATACTGAAAAATAAAGGTTAAAAGATTAAACTTGAGGTCAAGACGAAGCTATACTTTTCTTGACCTCAAACGTAAAAAGAATTCCTATATCTGAGATTCTTTTTCCAAAACAGTAAGTGCCATTCTAATCTGTTCATAAGGAATTTGTTCTTCAAAATAATCAAAGTAAGGCTTTAGAGCAGGTGGATTTTTAAGTTCGTCTTTGGCTACAACTATTTTTTCTACAACTCCTTCTCTTAGATATTGTTTGAGGTCGATGGGTTTACCTTCTAAAAAAAGTTTGGAAATGTGAGAGTAGATGGTTGCTGGGTTCAATTCTCTGATTATCGCAATTTCTTCCACACTTTTTCCAGTTTCTAATAATCGCCAAGTTTCTTTGTAGGTGTTCGCTATTTGTTTTTTGGAAGTTTTTTCATAGTCTAGAATGGCGTTCATAAACATATCACCATATTTTTCCAACTTTGCATTTCCAACTCCATCTATATCTAGAAAAGCTTCATCGTAGGTTGGTTTTGACGCTGCCATTTCTTTTAGTGTGGCATCATTAAAAATAATATATGGTGGTACTTTTTCACTTTTGGCAATAGACAATCTCAATTGTCTTAATACTTCAAAAAGAGAATCATCTGTTTTGGATGCTTTTGCTTTTTTCTTTTTCTCTTTTTTGTCAAAAACTGCTTCTTCTACAATATTAGCAAGCACCACTTTTTTGTTTTCAAACAATACTTGTTTTCCGAGTGCGCCCAACTTGATTTTATTACCATCGTGAAAAGCTATTTCGCAAAACCCTTGATTGAGCAATTGAATGATGAACTGACGCCAATCTTTCCAAGAAAGATCTGCACCCACTCCGTAAGTTTTTAAACGGTCTAATTGATTGGAAACAATGTAAGCATTGGACGAACCTCTTAGAAAATCTATAAGATTATTGAGTGGTTCGGCTTCTTGCAATCTTACCACAGCAGATAATGCTTTTTGCGCAATGACAGTACCGTCAAAAAGTTTGGGAGGGTTTTTACAATTATCGCAATTGCCACAATTTTCGGGAAGTCCTTCACCAAAATAACTCAACAAAGCCTTTCTTCGGCAATTTAAAGATTCTGCAAATTGTTGCATTCTTTCCAATTTGGACAATTGAAATTCTTCGTTATTGCTTCCTTCTGCAAATTTTCTTAATTGAATTACATCAGCATAACTGTAAAAAAGTAAGGTATCGGAATCCACACCATCTCTTCCTGCACGACCTATTTCTTGATAATAGCCTTCTATATTTTTGGGCAAATTGTAATGAATAACCCATCTCACATTGGATTTGTCAATACCCATTCCAAAGGCAATGGTAGCACAAATGATATCTACATCATCATTTATAAATTGTTCTTGTACCGAACTTCTTACGTCTGCATTCAATCCTGCGTGATATGCTTGAACTTTGAGTCCTAAATTTCTCAACTTTTGCGCTACATCTTCGGTAGATTTTCTGCTAAGACAGTAAATAATTCCCGAAGTATTGGGTCTGTCATTTATAAAACGTATAATTTCTTTTAGTCTATCTTGCCCTGGTTTTACTTCCAAATATAGATTAGGACGATTGAAAGAAGAAATAAAGATATTGGGATTTTCTAAATTCAATTGCTCCACAATATCTTCTCTTGTTGCTCTATCGGCAGTGGCAGTAAGCGCCAAAATTGGTGTTTGAGGTAATTGTTTTTTTAGAAAACCTAACTGTGTATATGCAGGTCGGAAATCATGACCCCAAGACGAGATACAATGCGCTTCGTCTATTGCAATCAATCCGATTTTTTGATTGGCTAAAATCTGTTGAATGTATTCAAAACTTTCTGGCGCTAAATAAAGTAACTTTAAAGTTTGTGCTTCGATACTTTTCATCAAATCTTCAACTTGTCTGCTGTCTAATGTGCTATTAAGAAAAGCAGCGCTGATTCCATTTGCCCTGAGCGAATCTACTTGATCTTTCATCAAGGCGATGAGAGGAGAAACAACAATGGTAAGCCCATCGATCATTAATGCTGGCAATTGAAAACAAATGGATTTCCCGCCTCCAGTAGGCATAATTGCCAAAGTATCTTTTCCCTCCAAGACGCTTTTGATAATCTCTTCTTGATTGGGTCTGAAATTTTCGAACCCAAAGTATTTTTTTAAACTTGACTGCAACATGAGGTAACTTTAATACCACAAAGATGGGGCAATGATTCCAAAAATAAAAATTATGGTGATGGAAAATGTATAAATATTTTATAGACTTCTCCACAAGGTCGAAGTGACAAAAAAATAATATTTAACGTGAATTGAAAGTTTAGACTTTGAGGTCTGATACTTCTTACATCAAAACTCACTACATCTTCCATCAAACATCACACATCTTCCATCAACCATCTTCCATCTTTAATCAATCTAAGCAATAGCGAAGATTGAATTCATCAAACAACCTTGTACAACAAAAAGTCTTTTTAACCACAAAGCACGCAGAGAATTTACGCAAAAACTCTAAGATTTTCATTTAGAATAACTTCCAAAATACGTTTTACATAAGACAATTTACTTTATACAAAAACGTCTTACAATCTTTCATCAATCGAAGCAATAGCGTAGATTGAAACCATCATACATATCACATCTTCCATCAACCATCATACATCATACATCATACATCAACATCATTTCGCTTTCAAAAAAGCAATTGGCACTATCATTTCTTCCAAAGATATTCCTCCGTGTTGGAAAGTATTTTTGTAGTAATTCATATAGTGATTGTAGTTGTTGGGATAAACAAAAAACTTGGCTTCTTTAGCAAAAACATAAGAGGAACTCAAATTAGATTTGGGTAAGTAAGCGTCAGCAGGATTTTTTACTGCAAATACATCTTTTTCTTTGTAGTCTAAGTTTCTTCCTTGCTTATATCTCAAATTCGTAGTTGTATTTTTGTCACCTACAATTTTGCTTGGCTCATCACATTTGATGGTTCCGTGATCGGTAGTTACAATTACATCACAACCGTTTTTTGCCATCAATTTGAATAAATCGTACAGCGGTGAATGTTCAAACCAACTGATGGTAAGCGAACGATAAGCAGCATCATCATCCGCTAACTCACGAATAACCTCCATGTCTGTTCTGGCGTGAGAAAGCATATCCACAAAATTATAGACAATGGCATTGAATTCATTATTGAGTAAATTATTGAAATTTTCTACAAGTTTTTTTCCTGCATTTAAGTTGGTAATTTTATTGTAGGTAAATTTCCCTTTAAAACCTGCTCTTCTGAGGTTGTCTGCCAAGAAATCTTCTTCAAAAAGGTTTTTCCCTCCTTCATCTTCGTCATTTTTCCATTTAGTTGGGAATTTTTTAGCTATTTCTGAAGGCATTAACCCAGCAAAAAGGGCATTTCGAGCATACTGAGTGGCAGTAGGTAAAATAGCATAAAAACTTTCTTCTCTTTCTATTTTAAAATTATCTTGAAGAATATTCGACAACAATTTCCATTGATCTAATCTAAGATTATCAATGACCACCAAAAATGTTGGCTTGTCTTTGATTTTTGGAAAAACTTCTTTATGCAATACCGTATGCGACATTAATGGCCCATCTCCGTGAGAAACCCAGTCGAAGTAATTTTTTTCTACAAATTTGCAAAATAAACTATTCGCTTCAGACTTTTGCATTTTTAGAATTTCTTGCATTCCGGGGTCTTTGCTTTTTTCCAATTCGAGTTCCCAATAAACCAATCTATTATAAACTTCAATCCAGCCTTCTTCGTCCAGTCTATCTTGCATATCCATAGACAATTTTCTAAACTCTTGCTGATAATTGGAATTGGTTTTTTCACTTACCAATCTTTTGCCTTCAAGGTTTTTTTTTATAGCCAATAATATTTGATTGGGATTAACGGGTTTTATCAAGTAATCTGCAATTCTACCTCCAATAGCTTCCTCCATAATGGATTCTTCTTCACTTTTGGTAATCATAACAATGGGCGTATTTTGTAAAGAAGTTTTCATCCTTTCGAGGGTTTCTAACCCTGTAAGTCCTGGCATATTTTCATCAAGAAAAATAATATCAAAATCTTCTTTATCAGTTGCTTCGAGCGCTTCGTTGCCACTTTTCACGGTAATCACCTGATTTCCCTTTCCTTCCAAGAAAATAATATGCGGTTTTAGCATATCAATTTCGTCATCTGCCCAAAGTATTTTTGCCATAGAATTTGTTTTATACAAATAACGGAATTACATCTTAAGTTATTGCTATCAAATAAAATGATTAACGAATTTTAACTAGAAAAAAAATTTACTTTAGTTGTTCAATCGCTTCTTTCCTTCCAATATTCATAGTTATGAAATCGACTTCTTTTCTAGCGCCTCTTGCTGGACTGTATGCTCTGCCGTAAAAAATGATTTGTAAATGCAATTTATTCCACAATTCCCTAGGAAATAATCTTTTGGCGTCTTTTTCTGTTTGTGTCACATTTTTGCCATTGGTAAAATTCCATCTATACATTAATCTGTGAATATGTGTATCTACAGGAAATGCAGGAACACCAAATGCCTGTGCCATCACTACAGAAGCCGTTTTGTGACCAACACCTGGCAACTCTTCAAGTAATTCCATATTGTCTGGAACTGCTCCATTGTATTTTTCGATAAGAATATGAGACAAATCGAAGATTGCTTGAGATTTCCTTGGTGACAATCCACAAGGTCTGATGATGGATTTTATTTCCTCTACAGAAAGTTTTACCATATCAAAAGGATTGTCTGCTTTGGCAAATAAAAGTGGTGTAATTTTGTTGACACGCTCGTCTGTACATTGTGCTGAAAGTAAAACTGCAATAAGCAGAGTGTAACTATCGGTATGATCCAAGGGAACAGGAGTCTCAGGATAGAGGCGTTCTAGTTCGTCTATCACGTATTGTACTTTTTGTTGTTTGGTCATTATTTTTTTAGTAGTTAGTGATTGGCTATTAGTAATTAGTTTAAGAAAATAGTTTCATTTTTATCTGCTTTAAAAAAAAGTCAGACTAACAATAAACGAATTTGAAGTTTGTCGAACAAACACCAAACTAAGAACTACAAACAACGAACCCCAAACTATAATACTTACCACACCTCTTTTGGAAATCTATTTTTCAAAAATTGCATTTCAGCCAAAAGGTATCCCATAAAATCTGTGTGCCCACCGTCTTTTCCGTAAACTAGAGAATACTTAGGTAATTCAGGTTTTATGATGGTTGCAATTTCGAAAACTTCATCGACTTTGGCGTGCCATTGTTTTTTAATAACACTCAAATCTGAAGCAATTCCTTCTTTTTGTAATCTTTCATGCACCTCATCTAAGTCGAACATTTCGTCTGTGTACATCCAAAGATGATTGACACATTCTTGAATTTTGTCATGACTTTCTTGAGTACCATCACCCAAACGAATCATCCATTCGCTGCTTCTTCTCAAATGATACGTTACTTCTTTCAGCGATTTTGCAGCAATGGAAGCTATCATAGCGTCTTTGGAATCTTTAAGCAAAGTGTAATTTACGACATTAAAGACGTCCATTAAAAATTGTCTTGTAATCAAATATCCGTAATCTTCATTTGGATATTCCACCAAATGAAAATTAGCATATTCGTATTCTTCTCTGCCAAAAGCAAGATAGTCTTCGTCAACAGTTCCGTTTTGCTCAGCAGCATATTTAAGTAATGCCTCTGCTTGTCCGAGAAGATCCAAGCCAGTATTTGTCAAGGCTAAATCTTCTTCTAAGAAAGGTCCACAACTAATGTATTCTGAAAGTCTATGACCCAAAATCAAACTGTTGTCGGCCAAACGAAGTGTGTATTTGTATAAATCTGTATTCATAGTACTTTAAACTTAAATATGTTTTGAACCTTCAGGCATCGTGTAGAAAGTTGGGTGTCTATATGCTTTATCGTTAGCGGGATCGAAAAATGCTTCCATATCCTCTGGTTGACTTGCTACAATATCTTCTGCTTTTACAAGCCATAAAGCTGATCCTTCACCTCTTCTAGTGTATAAGTCTCTAGCAGCTTCCATAGCCATAGATTTGTCATAAGCATGCAAACTTCCAGCGTGCTTGTATGGTCTTCCTGCCTTAGGCTGGATAAATACTTCCCAAAGTGTTCCTTGATTGTCTTCCATTGTAGTAGATGTTTGATGTTCGATGTTTGATGTTTGATGTTCAAGTAACCTCAAACTATAAACTTCAAACCACGAACCAGTTATTTTATGCTATTTTTAATTTATTATTTTGTTTCATTGCGAATGCTTGTGCAGCTGCTCTCACCCATTCTCCATCTTTGTGAGCTTTGATATGGTGTGCCAATCTATGTCTATTGCATGGTCCATTTCCTTTGATCACGTTCCAGAATTCATCCCAATCGATGTCGCTTGTTTCATAGTGATTGGTTTCAGCATTCCATTTTGCATTTTCGTCTGGCACTTTTAGTCCAATCAATTCTGCTTGAGGAATGGTTTTATCGATAAACTGCTGACGCAAATCATCGTTGCTTTCTCTTTTAATTTTCCATTTCATTGATTGTGATGAATGCGCACTATCAGAATCGTGAGGACCAAACATCATCAATGAAGGCCACCACCATCTATCCAAGGCATCTTGCGCCATTTTTCTTTGTGCTTCAGAACCTTCCATCAATCTCGCCATGATTTCATAACCTTGTCTTTGGTGGAAACTTTCTTCCATACAGATTCTTACCATCGCTCTAGCGTAAGGACCGTAAGAAGTTCTTTGTAATGAAACTTGATTTACAATGGCAGCACCATCAACTAACCATCCAATTGCACCCATATCTGCCCATGTAGGAGAAGGATAGTTGAAAACACTTGCGTATTTTGCTTTACCTTCGTGCAACCATTGAATGTACTGATCTCTAGAAACTCCCAAAGTTTCTGCTGCGCAATACAAGTACAAACCGTGACCCGCTTCATCTTGAATTTTCGCCATCAAAATCTTTTTGCTTCTCAAACTAGGAGCACGAGAAACCCAGTTTCCTTCGGGTTGCATTCCGATTACTTCTGAATGTGCATGTTGAGAAATCTGACGAATCAAATTCTGACGATATGCTTCTGGCATCCAGTCTTTGGGTTCAATTTTAATTTCAGCATCGATTTTTGCTTGAAATTCTGCCAATTTTATTGGGTCTTCATTTTCTAGTTCGTGTGCCATATCTTTTTTATATTTAATAACAATTCAATTTCTATAATGTTTTTATCCCTTCTAGGTTGTCTAGCCCCCAGTTTTCAAGTTCCTCTTCTGACCATAATTCTGGAAAGAAAATTCTTCTTTGATATCTTGGGTGCATGTACTTTTGCCAATCACTTCCACCAGTTGCTTCTCCACTTCCTTCACCGCTATTGATGTATTTTGCAGCAGCATGATAGTGTGCCATTACCCATTTTACATTCACTGTAAAATCATAATGTCTCATAGCATTTTTCAAATTTACATTATTTCTTTCATTTTCGGGCAAAGATTTATACTTTGTCCATAAATTTTTACTGTTATATGTTTTCATATAGTCAATAAAGAAATCTTTGTATTTGGTTTCAAAGTTATTCAAAAGTGGAGATTTCTCTCCTGTTTTGAAGTCTTTTCCTGCTGCTTGCCAATATAAATTTTCGAAAGCGTATTCGTAAGGTGTGTTTCTATCAATAGTTTTTCTGAATCTAAAATCAATCAAATTGATCAATTCTGTAGAAGCAAATTCTATCATTCTATACTGAGCACTTTGGAATCCGCTGGCTGGAGTCAAAGTATCTCTGAATTTCATATATTGAGAAACTTCCATTCCATCTCCCATTACTTCAAAAGAATTTGCCAACATATCGAAATATCTGCTTATCCTGTATAATCTATCAGCGAAAAAAGTAGTGGTTAAGTTTTCGTTATTAGAAATCTGGTCGATTTCCCAAAGAATCATTTTAAAAAGTAATTCATTGATTTGATGATAGACAATAAAAACCATTTCATCAGGCAAATTGGTTCTTTGTATTTGGAGATTCAAAAGGGCTTCTGTTTGGATATAATCCCAGTAAGTTATATCAGTACTGTGTAACAATCCACTCAAGTGAACATCCAAATTCTGTCCTGTTTTGGCGAATTTTTCTTCAAGTGCTTTGAGTAATTCTTCTCTTTTATGTGACATTTTATTTTTTAATTATACTTCTCAGTTTTTTTTCTGAGAAAATGAAAAATTAGATTCAATCAAAAGTTCATTTCGAACTTTAATTCCTTGTTTTATAATACCCAAGGATCTCTTTCTTTGATTAATCTGTAGTTGTTTTTCATATTGAATTAATTTCCAAAAATCGAATGTATTAAATCATCAATTCCTCCATTATCTATTAATGCTTTCACGTCATTTTCAGCCATAATATTTTCCATAAAGGCATCTTGCTCCAATCCTTTTTTGTGAGCTTCTGCATAAGGAATGTTACTAAATGAAACCATTGAATAAAGAGACAAGTATTTATCTGGATAAAGTTCGCTTATTCTCAATTCCATTTTCTTTTTCAATAAAAAGTGAGGATCTGCAACAAAATCAGCCATTACTTTATAATTATAAAGCGATAAGTCTTGCAAAGCATCTCCATTTGGTTTTCTGATTTCTTGATATTCTTTGAAGACTTCATCCCAATTCTCATTGTGTTTTTTCATCAATCTACCCATTTCGTAACAATCTTCCAATGAAGCATTCATTCCTTGACCATAAAAAGGAACAGTGGCGTGAGCAGCATCTCCCATCAAAGCGACTTTACCATGAGTCCATGGATAACATCTCATAATTGCCAAAGAAGACAAAGGATGATCTTCCCATTGATGCGCTACATTTGGCATCATTTCATGAAAATCAGGAAAAACATTTTTAAAGAAATTGTCCACCGCTTCTTTGCTCGTTAATTTATCAAATGAGTACTCATTATTTTCGAAAGGCATGAATAAAGTACAAGTAAATGACCCGTCTTCATTGGCTAAAGCAATCATCATAAAACGTCCTCTAGGCCAAATATGCAATGCATTTTTATCTAATTTATAAGAACCATCTTCATTGGCTGGTAATAAAATTTCTCTATATCCATCTGCAATAAAATTCTGACTAAAATTGAATCTATCCAATTTTTGAAAACCATTATATCTTACTGCTGAATAGGCACCGTCACAAGCAAAAACAACATCAGATTGATGCTTGAAAGTTTCTTTAGTGAGCGCATTTTCAATGAGAACAGTTCCAGATTCGAAATATACATCTAAGCATCTATGTTGGTAATGAATTTCGACATCTCCTGAAGCTTCGGCAATATCCATCATTTTGGCATTGATTCCACCTCTCGAAACAGAATATATCGCTTGACCTTCTTTTCCATAAGGTTGATACGTCAATTCTCCTGAAGTAGAATGCATAATCCTTCCTGACATAGGAATTGCGATTGGTTTGATTTCTTTATCAACTCCTACTTCCTTCATAGCGGTCCAACCTCTGGTTGAAAGTGCTAAGTTGATGGATTTCCCTGCAGAAATTTCCGCCTTTCTAATGTCAGATCTTCTTTCAAAAATAGTGACTTTATATCCTGCTTTAGCAAGATAAACAGCCCAAAGAGAACCTGCCAATCCTGCACCAATTATTGTTGCTGACTTCATTATGATTTAAGTTTAGGTTCTTCCATTTTAGTTCCACATTTTTCGCAAGTAGTCAGTTTATCATTGGCATAAAACTCTGTAAGAATTTTTGGCAATTGCGTTACAATATCACCTAAATGAAAAGGTTGTTTATACAACTCGTGGTCACAATTTTCGCAATACCATGAGCAGTAATCCAGTTCATCGGGTTTTCTCATTCTTTCGATAACTAGACCAACTGTATTAGCAGATCTCTGAGGTGAATGCGGAACTCTTGCAGGCAATAAAAATATTTCACCTTGTTTGATTTCAACGATTCTTTTTTTACCATTTTCGATGATGGGAAGTGTAATGTCTCCCTCAATTTGATAGAAAAACTCTTCTCCTTCATTATAGTGAAAATCCTTTCTTGCGTTAGGACCTCCAACTACCATGATGATAAACTCTGTATCTTTATATACAATTTGATTACCTACTGGTGGTTTTAATCTATCTCTATTTTCATCTATCCATTTCTGGAAGTTTATGGGTGGAATTATCATTTTTTTTTAGATTTAACGACTAAACGACATTCGATTTCACGACATCCGCTAAGTTAATTAATTTATTTTTCTGAAGACGCTAGATACTAAACACTAGACACTTAAAAAAAGTCTAGCATCTAGAGTCTAGCATCTAGTTACAACGTTCCTCGTTTCTCTTGTTCTCTTTCTATGCTTTCGAAAAGTGCTTTGAAGTTTCCAGCACCAAAACCTCTTGCTCCCATTCTTTGGATGATTTCAAAAAACAAAGTGGGTCTGTCTTCAACTGGTTTGGTGAAAATTTGCAATAAATACCCTTCTTCGTCAGCATCTATCATAATACCTAAACCTTTTAAAGTTTCGATATCTTCTCTTAATTCATGACTATGTTCTTCTAATCTTCCAGGAACAGCTCTGTAATATTCTTCTGGTGGAGTAGAAAGAAACTCAACTCCTCTTGCTCTTAATTTAGAAACCGTAGTAATGATATCATCTGTTGCCACAGCAATATGCTGAACACCTGACCCTTCGTAGAAGTCTAAATATTCTTCAATTTGAGAACGCTTTTTTCCTTCTGCTGGTTCGTTGATAGGGAATTTGATTCTTCCATTTCCATTACTCATTACTTTACTCATCAAAGCAGAATATTCAGTATGAATTTGTTTATCATCAAATGAAAGGAAATTTACAAATCCCATCACATCTTCATACCACTTTACCCAAGTATTCATTTCGCCCCAGCCTACATTTCCTACCATGTGGTCGATAAATTTCAGACCTGTTGGTTCAGGATTATAATCAGATTCCCATTTTACAAAACCAGGTAAAAAATTCCCTTTGTAATTTTTACGCTCTACAAACATATGCACTGTTTCGCCATAGGTATAAATACCAGCCCTTACTACTTCTCCGTGTTCGTCTTTTTCGACTGTTGGCTCCATATATGATTTAGCGCCTCTAGAAGTTGTTTCTTCCCAAGATTTTTTGGCATCTTCTACCCAAAGCGCAACTACTTTTACTCCGTCACCATGTTTTACGATATGTTCGTTTATCGGACTTTTTGAACTCAAAGGAGTCGTGAGCACCAATCTTATTTTGTCTTGTTTCAATACATAAGACACTGTATCTTTACTTCCAGTTTCTAAACCTCTATAAGCATGAGATTGAAAACCAAAAGCAGTTTTATAAAAATGAGCTGCTTGTTTGGCATTTCCTACATAAAACTCTACATAATCTGTCCCTAATAGAGGTAAGAAATCTTGAGCTCCTTCAAATATTTTTTCTAATCCGTATTCTACGTTTTTTATTTCTGACATTTCTTTATATTTTGATTTGATTATAAATTCATTTAATAATTGAATAAAATTAATGATAATTTTGAAAAAAACCAAGAATTACCACATAGCTCTTATTTGGAAAGACAAATCTACTCTCATTATTCTAATTTTATTAATGATCTAACCAAGATTGGTAATATTTTTCATCAGCAATTTTCATAGCATCCTCTGTCACCATCAAAGGCTTGAAAGTATCTACCATTACAGCCAATTCTAGCGTATCTTTTTTACCGATGCTTCTTTCCATTGCACCTGGGTGTGGTCCGTGAGGAATTCCAGCTGGATGTAAAGAAATATGCCCTGCTTCGATATCGTTTCTACTCATAAAATCTCCATCTACGTAATACAAAACCTCATCACTATCAATATTACTATGATTGTAAGGTGCAGGAATTGCATCAGGATGGTAATCATATAATCTAGGGACAAATGAACAAACTACAAATGCATCTGTTTCGAACGTTTGGTGAACTGGAGGTGGTTGATGTATTCTACCAGTTATAGGTTCAAAATCGTGTATAGAGAAAGCATAAGGATAATTATAACCATCATACCCAATTACATCGAAAGGATGAGAGGCGTATACCATTTCAATGATTTCATTTTGTTTTTTAACTTTCATCAAAAAATCTCCTGATTCATTATTTGTTTCTAAAACTTCTGGTCTTCTAATATCTCTTTCACAAAATGGAGAATGTTCTAATAATTGTCCAAAGTAGTTTCTGTATCTTTTTGGAGTATAAATAGGTCTGTAAGATTCTACTATAAACAATCGATTGTCTTCTGTGTCAAAATCAATTTTATAAATCATTCCACGAGGCACAATAAGATAATCTCCATATTTGAAGTCTAAATTACCCATCATTGTTCTTAAAGTTCCTGTGCCTTTATGAATAAATATCATTTCATCAGCATCAGTATTCTTATAGAAATAATCTTGAGTTCTATCTTTTGGAGCGGCAAGTATAATATTACAATCCGAATTGGTTAAAACTGTCTTTCTACTTTCAAGATAGTCGTTAACAGGACTTAACTGAAACCCTCTCAATCTGTAGGATTGAATATTATTGGCTTTAGCAATTTTAGGTGCAACAGAATATTGTCTTAAAATCTCTTTAACCTGTGTAGGTCTTTGTTCGTGATATAAATTGGAAGACATTCCATCAAAACCAATGGTTCCAAACAATTGTTCGTAATAGTAGTCACCGTTTGGTTTTTTGAATACAGTGTGTCTTTTGTGAGGTATTTTTCCTAATTTATGATAAAATGGCATGCAGCAAATTTTTTATTTGCTCGTAAAATTATCGATTATAAAATTAAAAAAAAATGATTTTCATCAGAAATTAAAAAGTCAGTATGATTTTTTAGAAAGATGCTTTAATTCTTCTAACCTTATTTCTACCGTAAACTTTCTTTTTAGATTCTAACTTAATATACAAAGAAGCAATGAAAAACATATATCCATCTCTATCATTAGGATCTCCTCTTTGCTGTCCTGGCTGAGTAACAACAGGAGGTTTATTTCCTAATTGAGGATTAGAAAAATAGGCAGCATACCCACCTACTTCTTGATTCAAAACTGCTCTATCGTAATATACAGTACTTATATCATCTATATAATCAGTAAAAGTGAATCTGTGTGTTAACTCTAATTTAATCCCCATTGTTCTATTGATAGATTTTCTCATTCCCAAACCAACTGGAATTGCGACACTAAAATTACTATACTCTTCTGCCCCACCTGGCAATCCTTGCCCTTCAGTTCTTAGTGGTTTTAAAGCCACTAAATTCCCATCAGGAGCAGTTGCTTTTGGGTTAAAATAGAAACCAGAAACTCCAGCAGTAAAATAAAAGCCTAGGCTAAAAGATTTTGTCCCAAGTTTCTTACCTGTATTACTCTTAAGATTATATATGTTTCCAATTTTTTCTTTTAAAAACTGATATTCAAAACCTATTCCACCTTCAAGAATAACAGATTGAAAATGAAGATTTCTATTATTTCTAAATGGTTCAGCAGTAAGTGCATCGTCTCCTGCAACACTACCATAAGTAAAAGAAGTTCTTAACACAAACTTCTCAGCCATATAATATTGATAATTTATTTGAGCTGCAAATTTTGTTTTAGAGGGTTCAAGGTCAAAAATAAAACCTGAGCCAACTCTGTCTCTTCCTCCAACCTCTCCTAAAAAATTAGAAGCTCCAAGACCAAAATTAAATTCATGTCTATGTTTTTTCCATGCGTTTCTATTATAAAACCCTTGAGAAAAAGTCTCAAAAATTAAAGAGAAAAACAATATTATAACTAATAGGTACTTAAATTTTTGCATTAAGTTTTTTTACTTATTTATATAAACGGGTACAAATGTCATACTTTTTTTTAGAATAACCAAGTTTTTTATTATTACTAAATGATTAAGTAACTAAAATTCATTACGAATGATAAAAATATTCATTGAAGTGAATGTTTTCAAAATCGTCAAATTGTTAAAATCAATAATTGCTTTTACCACACATGAAATTGTATGTTTAACTTTTTAATTCTTTTAAAACAACAACATTCGAAAGTCAAGGCTTCCGTCCACTTTTTAAAATGGTTATTAAACTTCTTATAACAAGAGAGTGTAACATTTATATCAATCCCAATTCAATTTTCAATTTTTTGGGAAGTGTATCCACTACTAAATCATATGATTCACGAATCCATAGATAAATCATTTGGTCACTAATTGAGCCGTCCAAAACAACTGTATTCCAATGTTTTTTGCTCATGTGGTAGCCAGGCTGAACGCAGGGATATTGCTCTCGAAGGGAAATAGCTCTTTCTGGTTCGCATTTCAAATTCACACTTTGAAACAATTCTACATCGGTGAGGGCAAACATTTTATTGGCTACTTTAAACACCAAAGTTTTTTCATCAAAAGGAAAATCTTCTGTAGTGTGATCCAAAGACAAACAATATTCTCTGAATGCAACAATATCCATTACTTTTTAGCTTTTGATGTTCCGTAATTTACAGGCAAAACTGGAGAAGACTTAACAGTAGAAAGTACCACCATGGTTTGCATTTGTCTTATTTCTTCTATTTTACTCAACCTATCGGTAATTAATCTATCAAAAGCGGGAATATCTTTTACAATAACTTTGAGTTGGTAATCAAAATTACCTGTCAATTGGTGGCATTCTACTATACTATCTATTTCGTTGACTTCTTTGATGAAATTTTCTATTGCATTTCCAATTTGTCTGGTCAATGAAACTTGAATCAAGGCGGTGAATCCAAGACCTAAGTGCGCCATATTTATTTTAGCATGATAACTTTCTATTAGTCCTGATTTTTCAAGTTTCTGAACCCTTCCAAGGGTTGGTGCTGCTGAAAGACCAATCTTTTTACTTAGTTCGATGTTCGTTATTTTGGAATTGATTTGTAATTCTTTAAGAATTTTTAAATCTATTAAGTCTATTTTCATATTTTAGAGGGTTTAATAGTAATGTTAAATTGAAGAATTAATTTCTTGCTAAACAAATATATTAAATATTAACTATTCATAAAATTTTATTTTACATTTGGCTTGTAATCCTATTTATTTTAAACAATTTCAATGACTAACAACAAACTTTTACTGAATAATGTTCATTTAGGCAATTCCAATAACGATTGTATTGTCCTTATTCATGGTTTTTTGGGCAGTAGTGAAATCTGGAATTCTTTTATTCCAGAACTTCAGGACAACTATCAAATACTAACAATTGACCTTCCTGGGCATGGAAAATCAGAGCCTTATGATGGAAAGTTAACAATGGAATTAATTGCAGAAAATGTGAAAGCTATTTTAGAAATGCGCAATATAAAAAGCGCTCATTTTTTGGGACATTCTATGGGTGGATATGTGAGTTTATCGATTTTAGATTTATTTCCAGAATTGGTAAAAAGCATTACATTACTTAATAGTACAGCAAAAGAAGATAGCGAACAAAAGAAAAAAGATCGTTTGCTAGCCATGAAGGTTTTTGATTTACAACCCAAAGTTTTTATTCAAGCCGCTATTGAAAATCTATTTTACAGTGAAAATTTAAACCCATTTTCTAAAGAGGTGAAAAACTTACAAGAAATAGCACTTCAAACGAATATCGAAGGTGCAAAAGCCTCTTTAATGGCAATGAGAAATAGAAAAGATTATTGTGATTTAATTCAAAAAACCCAATGCCCTATTTTGTATATTTCGGGAATAGAAGACACTACTGTTCCTTTTGATACGATTCAAGATCAGATCCAAAAAACCAGTGCCAATTTAATCTCCATAGAAAAATCTGGACACATGGGCTTTGTTGAGTCTTTTGAAGTAACTTTAAACGGATTTAAAAACTTTATAAAAACTATTTCAAAATGAAATATTTATACATTATAAGACACGCAAAATCAGACTGGGACAACCAATTACAAGACTTTGACAGACCGCTCAACCAAAGAGGTAAAAATGACGCTCCGAAAATGGGGAAACATCTAAAAGAAAATTTTGACTTCCCAGATTTGATGATTTCAAGTTCGGCAAACAGAGCCATATCTACAGCAAGGTTAATTGCAAACGAACTTGAATATTCTTTAGACAAAATTATTGAAAATAAAAATTTGTATCATGCAAGTCCTCAAAGCATTTTAAAAGTTTTATGGGAAGTGGCTCCAGAAGTGGAAACCATTTTCTTGTTTGGGCACAATCCAGGTCTTAGTGATTTGGTTTCTTACTTAACAGACGAACCTACAGAACTGAAAACTTGTTGTGTTGCAAAATTAGATTTTGAAATGGATGATTGGAACGGGCTTGTTGCTGGAACGTGTATTTTGAAAACATATATTTCTCCAAGAGAGATTTAATTTGAAAAATAATGTTAAGAAATATGATTTTACGGAAAACGACTTTACGACTTGAAGATGCTAGATGCTAGACAGTAGATGCTAGATGCTAGATGCTAGATGCTAGACAGTAGATGCTAGACGCTAGACGCTAGATACTAGATGTTGGATACTAGTACATTTGACAATATGATTTGAAAAAAAATTAACAAATAGTTAATCAAATAAACAACATAAAAAAGTCATTTGTCTTGAATCTTTTAGTTTAGAGTCTTAAACAAAAAAACAAGAACTAATCAACCAAAAAACTTATTTACACACCAAACTTCACCAAATAGCCCGAATGACTTCTTACATTGATGACTGAACCGTCTTCAAATAAAAGATATTGTCCTTTGATACCAATTAATTTTTTATCTATAATCGGTGTACTGTCTAGTTTTAAACTTTTTACCTTTTGAGGGTAGTAAAGCACTGGAAAATTTAAATATTGAATAGACTCCCTGTATTTGATAAACTGAGTTAAATTTTCAGGCACATATTCTAACAGATACTCTTTGGCTTCCTCCAAAGTCAAGTCGTTCATTTCATTTTTGAGCATTTTTTGCCAACTGGTTTTATCCGAAATGTAATCTTTCAGCGCCACTTCAATCAATCCTGCTGCTTGTCGGTAGGGGGTTTCGGCAATAATCATAGCCTCCACAGCGCCTTGGTCTATCCATCTGGTTGGAATTTGTGTGGTACGCGTCACCCCAACTTTCACTCCAGAAGTTTTGGACAAATAAACAAAATGTGGTTGCAAATGATGTGCTCTTTCCCATTCCTCATCTCGCAATGCAATGCCTTCGTGAATCCTGCTCAATTCGGGTCTTATGATACTTTCTACAGCCATTGGAGAGTTCATAAAAGCGTCATAACTCATACCTTCACCGTAAGCTTTTTTAATTTTTTCACCTGTAACTACACAGTTGATTTGATGCTGAAATTCAATGTAAATAGGTTGTCCTATCAGTTCATTTAATTTTATGGAATCTCCCTTTTCTAAATTATTATAAAGCATCAACTCATATTGAACATCCTTTCCATCGAGTGAAGCTTTCATTTTACGAAGATTTCCAAGTTTCATTTATAATTGATTTTTTTTAATATTATTTCGTAGCATCACTTTTGATATGTAAATCTCTTTGTGGGAAAGGAATTTGAATTTTATTTTCTCTAAAAACACGATCTATTTCGTATCTTAAATCACTTTTTATTTTTCGAATTGCCCATGTATTACTAGCCCAAAAGTACAATTGAAACTTTAAAGCACTATCTCCAAAATCATCAAAAAGTACCAAAACTTCATTGTGCTTGTCCACCATCGGATGACTTAGTGCCACTTTGTACAACAAATCTTTGACAATAGATGTGTCCGAACCATAAGCGACTCCCACATCAATATTAAATCTAGTGACTTTATCACTGATACTCCAATTGACCAGTCGTTCTTCTGTAAACTTTGAGTTAGGAACTATGATAGTTTTTCCCTCTGTTGTTTTGACGTGTGAAGTTCGAATACTTATCTTCTCTACCCTAGCAATATGTTCGTCCATTTCTACAATGTCTCCAACCTTAATGGTGCCGTCATTCAGAAGTATAAACCCAGAAACCATATCGGTAAAAAATTCTTGAAGCCCCAAACCCAAACCCACAAAAAGTGCAGACGATGCCAAAACAATGTTGGAAATATCTCCAAATAAAATTTTGAGAATGATGATGACACAAAGTACAGAAATCACATATCTAGAAAATTGAACAATCGTATATTTTCTGGAATCATCTATCCAATCTTTGTCTTTGAATGCTTTAAAAAGAATTAATCTCAATAAATTAATCGAGACTTTAGCCAAAAAAATCAAAACGATTACGGCTACTATTTGCCCTACAGATAAATAAAACCCTGAATCACTTCCGGGATTTCTCGATAGTAACTCAATACTCAATAATTTGGATAGCGAAAATTTAGGATTTCCATAACCAAAAGCTGCATAAATCAAGAAAATAGAAGAAATTAAAAATACCTGACCAATCAACTTATTGTAGGAATACTCTTTGCCTTTGATGACAATTCCTTTGTCTAGAATGGTTTTATCAAGTTTTGATGTAATGAATTTCTTTCCATAAAAATAAGACAAAATTATCAAGCCAATAAAGATTAAATTGATTAATCTAAAGGTATATTCATCTGTTATTTTAAATAAATCTATCATACTTTACCTTGTTATAATAATCCCCAATTTTGTAGCAAAAACATTTCTTGTTTCTGTTAAATCTTTAATTTTATTCAATGTTTTATCCAATTCTCCATCGCTCAGTGAATTTCTCAAACTTTCCTGATTGTCGATGATCATATTTTCCAAAACTCTCAACTTATACATCGCTACAGATTGCTGCGCTGCTTCTTTTACTCTTAAAGATTCAAGCGCAGGTAATATTTTATGTTTCTTTTCCCAATTTTCACTCACCATATCTTTGGGAGTGGCAATGTCAATTACGATTCTACTTAAATCTGTATTTTCGTGTTGGGTAAATTGTTTTTCACTGATGACCAAACCTTGCTCTAAACCATCCAAAAATTCATCAAAAATTCTCTTATACGCTTCATTTTGTACTTGCAATTCATCAGAAAGCAACTCTTCTATAATGTATTGACTCAAATAAAAAGCAACTTCTTCGTCTTCGTTATTTTCATTTTTAACGGTTACTGGAATCTCTTGTGCTCCATATTGTATCATCAACCTTACCAAGTCCCGCTCTTGAATTTCTAAAGGATGTTTTCCTTTATCGTCACTTCTTTTTTGAATTGATAAACCTACTTCTTGTTCTTGATTTTGGTGCTCATTTTGATTTTCTTGAGACTCACTCTTGGTGGAATGATCTTTTGAATGTTGCGATTTCAGTAATTTATTCACCTCATTGTGAAGTGCTTGTTCAGAAATCTCAAACAAATGACTGGTTTCCCTAATAAAAACAGAACGAACAATTTGATCGGGAATTACAGCAATCGATTTTACAATATCTTTAATCGTTTGTGCTCTTTGAATGGGGTCATTCTCGGTATCTTTTAGTAAAATTCCCGCTTTGAATTTGATAAAATCTTGTCTTTTCTCTTTAAGATAAGTTTCCAGTTCTGTAATGCTCACTTTTCTGGCATAACTATCAGGATCTTCACCATCGGGAAAAAGCACCACTTTCACGTTCATTCCTTGTTCGAGAATCAAATCTATTCCTCTAAAAGAAGCTTTGATACCAGCAGCATCGCCATCATACAAAATGGTAATATTGTTGGTGTATCTTTTTATCAATCTAATCTGACCTTCGGTAAGAGAAGTTCCACTAGAAGCAACGACATTACAAATTCCTGCTTGATGCATGCTGATGACATCTGTGTAGCCTTCCACCAAAAAACACTCATCTTGCTTGATGATTTCATTTTTCGATTGAAAAAGTCCATATAGGATTTTACTTTTATTGTAAACTTCGCTTTCTGGAGAGTTGAAATATTTTGCAATTTTCTTATCTGTAATCAATGTTCTTCCTCCAAAACCTAGTACTCGTCCAGTAATATTTTGAATAGGAAAAATAACTCTTCCTCTAAAAAAATCGAAATTACCTTTTTCACCAGTTTTAGTTAAACCCGTTTTGACTAAGTATTCAATTTTATATCCTTTTTCCAAAGCAGATTTAGTAAAAGCATCGCTTCTATTAGGTGAATATCCTAATTGGAATTTTTTGACGGTATCTTCATTAAATCCTCTTTCTTTGAAATAACTTAGCCCAACTGCTTTTCCTTCTTGTGTTTGGAGCAATTCTGTATGAAAAAAATCTTTAGCAAATTCATTTACCAAAAACAAACTTTCTTTTTCCCCTTGAGCTGCGATTTCGTCAGCAGTTCTTTCTTTTTCTTCTATTTCAATGTTGTACTTTTGAGCCAACCATTTGAGGGCTTCAACATAAGAAAAATGCTCATGTTCCATCAAGAAAGTTACAACGTTTCCTCCTTTGCCACTCGAAAAATCTTTAAAAATCCCCTTGGCAGGCGACACCATAAAAGAAGGCGACTTTTCATTTACAAAAGGACTTAGCCCCTTGTAACTAGAACCAGATTTTTTCAAAGACACAAACTGCCCAATAACATCAATGATATCAGCTGCGTCAAATATTTTCTCTATGGTATCCTTTGGAATCATGACTACAAAATTGATAAAAAAAAAGGATAATCTATAAATTAAATTGAAGAATCTATTATGAGAATTATTTTTGATGTTTAATGTCTCCAAATTATTATTTTTAGACAGAAGAGGTAAAACAAAACCATTTGGTCACTCGAATTAAAAATAAATTTCTGAATTTACCACTTTAAAGAACTTAAGTTATCAAATAAAAAAATAAAAATTTGTTTTATCTGAAAATATGTAATAACTTTGTAATTACATAACTAAGTTAACAACATGGAACTTTCAATCATAAATATAGGAAATTCAAAAGGGATAAGACTTTCAAAAACGATTCTGGAAAAATACAACATTAGCGATAAAATTGAACTAATACTTGAAAGGTTACATTATTTTAAAACCCAAAAAGTGAACCAAGAAAAGATTGGGAAAAGTCATTTAAAAAAATGCACGAAAATGGTGATGATAAACTATTGATGGATGATGTTTTTGAAGATGAAAATTTTGAAGAATGGGAACAGTAAATCAATACGACATTGTGTTGGTTAATCTTGATTTAACAATTGGAAGCGAAATGAAAAAACAAGACCTTGTGTTGTTTTATCTCCTAATGAAATGAATAAACATTTAAGAACCATTATAGTTGCTCCTATGACTAGGTAGTTCAAAAACCATATCCTACAAGAGTGGAAGTAAAAACATCAATTCCAAAAAGGCTGGATAGTTATCGACCAAATAAGAACGATAGACAAAATGCGAATTGTGAAACGTTTCAAACATTAACCACAAAGGAAATGAAAAAGTTAAAAATACATCCATATGAAACTTTTGTAGCGTGAGGAAATCTTATGTACTTACACAACCAAACATTTAAAGCAATAAAGATATCTCCACTTCATTTTTTTCGACTATCGCTCTGTCCTTTTCAAAAAAAGTGGTTACTCGATATGAAAAGGAATCTACTGCGTATTTAAAAGCGGCAACAACAAAACCATTTGGTCTCCGAGTAGCATATCATCCACATGACCTGCAATTTGCTTTTCAATATTCAAAACGTGGATATGCGTAAAATTGGAATGATGGGTAAAAATGGTTTGATGATGTTTAGAAAAAAAGCCTAGTAGCAAAACATATTCATTTTCAAAACTTCCGTTGACTCCAGAATTGATATGCTTTTCGTGTGAATGTTCTGTGTCTCCATCTACCCAATCGATGACATGCCAATTCACTTTTTGAGCGTTACCTTTTATTTGAAATGGAATCGGTTTTTCTACATTATAGCCAAATTCCTTTGCTTTTTGTTCTAGAAATTTTGCAAAATCTTGATAAGTCACCACATCTTCTGGAATCGCTGTTTCTATCCACTCTGGAACTTCTGCATACACCAGCAATGTTGCATTTTTTTCGAAAGTTTGATCCAATTCAATTTTTCCGTTTTTTACATAAGAATTGAAAGGCTTGCTGTCAATGATTTGAATTTCTCCTTTTAAGTTTTCGCAAGCGCCAATGGCGTAGAAATTTTTCACATTTGCAAACTCTTGGAGCGACACTTTGGAAGATATATCTCCTTTATGCATCATATTCTTTAATGCTCCTTTGTGTTTTACTTCAACTTGTATAAAGGATGTATTGGTCTGGTTGTGTTCTGGTTGATACACTTCATTATCACAAGATAAAAAAAGAAAAAGTATTGAAATACAGTATATTTTTCTTGAAATCTCTATCATTAATAAAAAATATATCCAATTAAAAAATAAAGTAATAATCCTAAAATGTCATTCAAAGTTGTAATAAATGGTCCTGTAGCCAATGCTGGATCTATTTTGTATTTGTGAAGTAACAATGGAACCAAAGATCCTAAAATTCCTGCAAGAAATATTACACCAAAAAGCGCTAAACTTACTGTAAAACAAAGCGCATAACTTTCACTCATGAAAAAATTATACAAAAAAATCAAGAAAGAAAGCGCTGTTGCATTGACAAGCGTAACGGAAATTTCTTTGAGCACTTTGGCAAATGTAGAATTTAGTTTGAGTGAATTATTCGCCAATCCTTGAACAATCAAAGCGGAAGATTGCACGCCCACATTTCCTCCCATTGCCGCAACTAGCGGCATAAAGAATGCTAATTCTGGAAAAAGTCCCAATTGACCTTCGAAATTTCCGATAATTAAAGATCCACAAATTCCACCTAACAACCCTACCAAAAGCCAAGGCAAACGCGCTCTAGTAATAATCCAAACACTATCTCTAGATTCAACTTTTTCGGAAACCCCTGTTGCCAATTGCATTTCACGTTCAGCATCTTCTCTCATCACATCTACCACATCATCTATGGTAATTCTCCCCATCAAAACTCCTGCTTGGTTGACCACTGGAATAACAACCAAATCGTATTTCTCCATAATGTTTGCCACTTCTTTATCACTCACGAAAGTTCTCACAGAAATAGGATTGGGAGCATACAAATCTTTTATCAAAGTATCATTTTCCGCATACAAAAACGTTTTTAAAGACAATGTCCCCAGTAATCTTTCATAGTCGTCTATAGCATAAATGGTAAAAACGTGATCTATCTCTCTTGCTTGTTCTCTTAAGTTTTCTAAAGTTTCTGCCACTGTCCAATTGATGTTGGCACAGATATACTCTGTAGTCATCAATCCACCCGCTGAGTCTTCATCGTAAGAAAGCAACGAAGCAATATCCGAAGACATTTCTACATCTTCAATATTGGAAAGAATATCTTCTTTTCGCTCGTCTGGTAAATCTTGTATGAAATCGGCCGCATCATCCGTGTCCATCAACTCCACTTGTGAAGCAATTTGACTATTTGATAACGAAGCTAAGAAATTATTACGCGTATCCTCATCTAATTCTACAAGAACTTCTGCTGCTTGTTCGTTTTCTAGTTGTTTGTAGATAAACTGCGCTGTTTCCAAATCGACTTCATCGAGAATTTCGGCAATATCAGCGTAATGCAAAGGACACACTTCTTCTCTAATGAACTGAATGTCATTTGATTCTACTGCAACTTCTATTTGCTCTAGGAATGATTTGGTTAATTCAAACTTCATTCGACCTAAATTTTTTGAAAATTCTCTTAAAAGCGCCTTACTTTACTTCGCCTGCAAAAGTAAAACAAAAAAATAGAGTTACCCTAATTTTTTAAAAGGCTTTCTACAGACTGTGTTAATTTAACAAAATCTGCAACACTCATTTGTTCGGGTCTTTCACTTAAAAATTCGCTTTCTAAAGTATGTCCTTGTAATATACTTTTTATAGAATTTCTAATGGTTTTTCTCCTTTGATTGAAGGTCGTTTTGATAATATTTTTGAATAACTTTTCATCACAATCCAATGATTTCACTTCGTTTCTTCTCAATCTAATCACTCCGCTTTTTACTTTGGGGGGTGGATTAAAAACGTCTTCATCGACTGTAAATAAGTACTCAATATCGTAAAAAGCTTGTAGCAAAACAGACAGAATTCCATAAGCCTTTGTACCCGGCCCTACCGCAATTCTTTCTGCTACTTCTTTTTGAAACATTCCTACCACTTCTGGAACGGAATCTTTTTCTTCAAGGACTTTAAATAAAATTTGAGATGAAATATTATAAGGAAAATTACCAATCACTCCAATTTTTTGGTTTCCGAAAACAGTAAAATCCATTTTCAAAAAATTTTCTTCGTATATTTTTAAATCGGGATATTCTTCTTTAAGACAAACCACAGATTCACTATCTACCTCAACAACTTCGGTTTGATAATTAGGGTTTTGAAGCAAAAATTGTGTTAACGCTCCCGTTCCAGGACCAATCTCTAACACTTTGTCGTATTCCCCGTGAAGCGTCAAGGCATCAGCAATTCTTTGAGAAATACTTAAATCAATTAAAAAATGTTGTCCGAGGTGCTTTTTGGGTTTAACGTTATTCTTCATGCTCAATTTTTAGAACCCCAAAGGTATAAGATTTTCTATCTTTACTTTCAAAACAAATTACAGGAACGTTGCTTTTATTTTCCATAGTGGTGTTCAAACCTATGTTTTGACCAGTTATGTTTAATTCAGGATAATTTGATACCACACTTCCAGCACCGTCAATTATGTTTTCTTCAACGGGAAATGTTGCATTTGCTTGACCATTTTTAACGCTTTTTGCTCCTTCACCTAGTTTATTCAACATCAAGTACAATTGATTATTTATGCCGTAAAACTGATGCGAACTCCAATATCCTTTGGATTCCGAATCGGTTTGCTCTGAAACAATAGGCGTAGAAAATTTAAATCCACCGTTTTCATCGAAATTGGTGGCTACAATTCCTTTACGATAATCTTCAGAACCATTTTTACTGTCTTTAATAGTTGTATGATGTTCTGCTGTAAGAATGATATTTTTTTCGTCAATGTATTTTAACTTCCCAATTCTAAAATAATCCAAACCAAAACCATTATCTTTAATTTCCTTTTTAGACTTGAAAGTCGTGACGATATTTTCATTTAGAAAATACTCTTTTTGAAAACTACTCTTAGTATTCGATTCATACTTGGCAATAAAAGCTCCTTCAAAATTCAAAGTCAAAGGAGATGAGAAAAACCCACCAACTATCAATGCTCCAGAAGGCATCAAGTCATAAGTCATATCGGCAATTTGTCTTGATTTTAGATTAATTGGAAAGTGACTTGAATTTCCTGTAGCATCAAAACCATACATATAATAATGGTATTGATTATTTTGCCTGTCTTTTTTGAGCATATAACTGTATCCTTCGTCATTGCAAACCAAAACATTAAACCTTCTCTTTGCAGATTCTTGAATAGCGTACATTGGCACTGAAAAAACCTGAACAAAATGCTCATCATACAATGCTGTATGAATGATTTCTTTTCCCTTAGTTTGGTAGGCTTCAGAACCTATCATACTGAAATACTTTCCATTGGGAGCAACAGACACATCAAATTGCGGATGATAACCTCCATTGGATTTCAACTCTAAAAAGGACAATTCTTTAGCCACTTCTAACCTAGAACTAATTACAAATCCTTTAATTTGATTTTCTAAAGTTTGAGCATTATGATGACTTCCAAAAAACACCAAATTTTTGTTTACAAAACCCACTTTAATCAACTCATCAAAGCCCAATTTGAGTTTGTTTTTAGCAACAATATTTAAGTTTGAATCTAGTATATCTACAGAAAATGAAGATTTATCAGTTTCTGATTTTTTTACCATATACCATTGATTTTCGTTTTGAAAAACAAAATTTAAAGTTTCGGTGGCTTCTTTATCGATAGTTTTTGAAAATACAAAATTTGAAGATTGCCCAAAAAGAAAATTGGCAACTCCAAAAAACAGGGTAAAAAGTAAGAATTTGTACATCATAATTTTTTCAATTCTAGTCAAATATAAGAATTAGATATAAAGAAGCAAAAATTATTCCTAAAACAATATTTGTAGGAACTCTTTTTAAATATCAAGTATCTTGGTTCAACTTTTTCACCATAGTAAGAATAGTTGCCATACCAACAGTTTCATTGTCTTGGTCGTAAATGTCCACAAGGAATTTCACAATTCCTTTTGCCACATCATCTTCACTTCTTTTTTCTTGGTCAATTTTTTCTTTTACCGTAAATCTCACGCCAATGGTTGTTCCAGCATAAACAGGTTTGGTAAATCTACATTCGTCAATTCCGTAATTCAATAAAACTGGACCTTTTTTGGGATCCACAAACAAACCAGCTGCTTTGGAAAGAATAAAATATCCGTGTGCTACTCGTTCTGTAAATAAAGTTCCTTCCAAAGAAGTTTCGTCCATATGCGCATAAAAATTATCGCCACTTACATTTGCGAAATTCACAATATCTGTAGTCGTTAC
Organism: Flavobacteriales bacterium; assembly: GCA_018401455.1. Lineage (GTDB taxonomy): Bacteria > Bacteroidota > Bacteroidia > Flavobacteriales_D > Parvicellaceae > Parvicella. The sequence continues at coordinate 2,561 of JAGYKU010000024.1, read as the reverse complement.
AGTATGTTTGTGTGTAAAAACTGTTTCGCCTACAACTAAATCTTCAAAGTGTTTTCTAAATGAATGAGGAACAGATTCTGGTTGGTCTGCACCCACTTGAAATTGCTCCGTAATTCTCGTAATCGTCTCAGGATGACCTTGAATGGCAGTTCGGTGTAAGTAATGCAAAACACCTCTTTTTCCTCCCATTTCCTCTCCTCCACCTGCTCTTCCTGGACCTCCGTGAGTAAGCATTGGCATTGGCGAACCGTGACCAGTGCTTTCTTTGGCGCAACGCTCATTCAAAACTAAAATTCTTCCATTGATATGTGCCGCTTCAACCACAAATTCTCTGGCTAATTTATCATCTGCTGTGATAATTGAAGTCACCAAAGACCCTTTACCCATTTCTACCAGTTGGATGGCTTCTTCCAGATTTTTGTATGGAAGAATTGTAGAAACTGGACCAAAAGCTTCGATATCGTGGACTCTCGTTTTGTTGAAAGGATCGTCATTTCTCATCAATAGCGGAGAAATAAAAGCACCTTTTTCTTTCGAGCCACCTTGAATTTCAACTTCATTCAAATCTCCGAAAACCAAATTTTGTTCTTCCAATAAAAGCGAAACATTTTCTTTTACCCTTTCCATTTGGAGTCTAGATACCAAACTTCCCATTCTTACACCTTCCAAAGAAGGGTCTCCAATAATAGTTTTGCTTAGTTTTGATTTTAAAGCATTTTCAACCTCATCTACTAATTTTTCTGGAACTAATATTCTTCTTACAGCAGTACATTTTTGACCTGCTTTGATGGTAATTTCTTTTAAAACCTCTTTGATGAAAATATCAAATTCGGGCGTTCCAGGCGTTGCATCTTCTCCCAAAACACAAGCATTCAAAGAATCTGCTTCTAAATTGAAAGGCACAGAATTTTCGGTAATATGAGGCAAGGCTTTCAGTTTTTTACCTGTGAAGGCACTTCCTGTGAAAGTCACCACGTCATATAGATTTGCGTGATCTACAATTCCTCTTCCAAATCCACTTACCAATTGCAATGCGCCTTCTGGTAAAATTTTCGAAGCGATAATTTCTCTTACCATCGCTTCAGTAAGATAAGACGTAATTTCTGATGGTTTTACTACTGCAGGAACCCCAGCCATTAGATTTACAGCAATTTTTTCTAACATTCCCCAAATCGGAAAGTTAAAAGCATTGATATGTATTGCCACTCCTTTTTTAGGCACCATAATGTGATGACCGATAAAAGTTCCTCCTTTGGACAATGGAGCTGCAACACCATCAACATAATAGGGCAAATCTGGAAACTGTCTTCTCAAACTTGCATTTGCAAATAAATTTCCAATTCCACCTTCGATATCAATCCAAGAATCAATTTTGGTTGCTCCTGTTTTCGCTGAAATTTCATAAAACATATTTTTTTTTGACATCAAATGAAGCGCAAGTGCTTTGAGCATTCTTCCTCTTTCTTGAAAAGTCATTTTTCGTAAAGCGGGACCACCTTTTTTTCTTCCGTAATCCAAAATGGCTTCATAATCTAAGCCAGCACTTGAAACTGTTCCGATTAAATCTCCATTGAGCGCATTTAAAGCGGTAAACTCAACGCCTTCTCCATCTTCCCAATTTCCTAATATATAATTTTGTATTTTCATCTTTGAATAATGTTTTCTTTTTTTATTGAGCGATAAAAATACATTTTTTTGAGAACTTAACGCTTACAATTCGAAATTGATTTTGGCAAAGTATTTGTTAATTTTTTGTTAACGTTCCTAATTTACAAACACTAAAACTCCAAATTATGAAAATTATCTTTACCTCATTTATTATCATTTTGTTGTTTTCTAATTGTGTAGTTCACAACAATCAAAAAGCGAGAATGAACAGTATTCCATTAGGAACTTCTCCCATAAGATCAGATTTTTACTCGGATAAAATTCATATGTTTTTTGACAATGAAAAAATAGATTTCCCATACGTCAGAATAAAACAAATTGAAGTGGAAGGTGGCAAATATATGCCAAACAACATTATTTTGGACTACCTAAAAGATGAAGTATATAAATCCCAAGGAAATGCAATCATCAACATTATTTCTGAAAATAAGAGTTACATCAATTATGACAATCCCAATGACAGTTATACTACAAAAGTTTACAGAGGAATTATAGTCTATTCAGAATCTTTAAAAACCAACTGGTTAGAAGGAAAAGAATCTCCTTACGCTAAGAATATTGAAAACCATTTTGAAAGTGTTAAAGGATCTAATGGCGGTGTATTTGTTCTATCAACTTTTCTTACAGTAATATATGCCATATTGGACTTTAAAACGATCTAACTTAACTAAAAACTTTTAATATGAAAAAAATATTATTTCTCATAACTTTAGTATTTGTATTTACAAATTGTAAAATCTATTATCCAGAAAAAGTGAAAATTCATAGTGTTCACAATAATGAATCACCAATTGAAAAAGGTTTGAGCACTTCAAATATTAAACTTCTATTTGAAGGTGAAAATATTGACTTTAAATACATTTCGTTAAAGTTAATTGAATTAGAAGGAAATT
>JAGYKU010000023.1 GCA_018401455.1 Flavobacteriales bacterium | reverse complement strand
TGGAATACACTTATAATAAAGTCTTTCTTGCTATTGCCGATTGCACTGGACACGGAGTTCCAGGAGCAATGATGACATCCATCGGAGGAGCTGCAATTAACAATGCGATTCTTGATAAAAAGTTGGAAGATCCTGCGAAGATTTTAAATCATGTAGATAATTATGTGAAAAACTCACTTTCTGCAACTTCAGACGAACTCAATGACGGTATGGATATGGGAATGATAGTTTTTGATTTTGAAAACGACTGCATATCATATGCAGGTGCCAAAAGACCTTTGATATATTTTGATGATAAGGGTGATATTAATCAAATAGAAGGGGCTAAAAAATCAATAGGTTCCTATGTTTATGGAGATGAATACGAATTTAAAACAACAAAGATTGATTTTCAAAATGTAACGCAGTTTTATTGTTTTACGGATGGAATTCAAGACCAGTTTGGAGGAGAGAAAAGAAAAAAAATGTACTTGAAATCACTCATCGACTTTCTTACTGAAATTAAAGAGGAAAATATGGAAAATCAAGGTGTCAAGTTTGAAAAGATGATTCAAGATTGGACTTTCAATTTTGAAATACCACAGACAGATGATATGCTCATATTCGGTGGACATGTAAATGAGGCATATTTCAAAAAAATGAAAAAGCAGATTGCAAAGTCAGGGTGGAAGTAAAAAAGGATTGAATTAAATATTATTTTTACCCTCCCACAACCTCACCCTTTATCGTCAATTTCATCACGCTTGGATTGGCGTTGGTAACAATAGAAACAGTCTTGGTAGTTTTACCTCCAATATTGGGCGTAAATTCAATTGGAATTTCTCCTTTTGCTCCAGGTTTAAGAGCACCTTTAGGCCAGTTTTTAAGAGCAGTACAACCACAAGAAGGTTTTACATCATGAATAATTAGAGGTCCTTCTCCAGTGTTTTCAAATTTAAAAGCATAAGAAACAGTAGAACCCACAGCAATTTCACCAAAATCAAATACTTCGTTTTCAAAAGTTATGACTGGAGGATTTTCTGGGTCAATCATCGAAGTGTCAATTTCTTCTCCTTGGTTGGATTGATCTGATATTGTACAAGAACTAAATATGATTGTTGCTAAAGCAAATATTGAGATTCCTACTTTTTCATAATGATTTATTTTATAATATATTAATTACTATAAGCGCCCATTGCACCAAATTTTTCAATTCTGGCATCAATACGTTCCTGAGGTGTTTGTTCAGAAAGTTTAGTAATATTTCGTTTTATTTCTGTTTTCAATTTTTTATACATCGCCTCTGGATCTGCGTGCGCTCCCCCTGCTGGTTCTTTGATGATGCCATCAATCAATTTGTTTTTCAACATGTCTTTGGCTGTCAACTTCAAAGCAGTAGCAGCTTTTTCTTTGTTGTCCCAGTTTCTCCATAATATCGAAGAACAAGATTCAGGAGAAATTACAGAATACCAAGTGTTTTCCAGCATCAAAACTTTATCTCCTACACCAATTCCTAAAGCACCTCCAGACGCTCCTTCACCAATGATGACGCAAATTACTGGAACTTTCAATTTCACCATTTCAAATAGATTTCGAGCAATCGCTTCTCCTTGTCCTCTTTCTTCTGCTTCTAATCCAGGAAATGCCCCAGGAGTATCGATCAAACAAACAATAGGTTTGTCAAATTTCTCTGCCAATTTCATCAATCTCAAAGCTTTTCTATAACCTTCTGGATTTGCCATTCCAAAATTTCTATAGGTTCTGTCTTTGGTGTTTCTACCTTTTTGCTGACCAATGAACATAACGGTTTGCCCATCAATAGAACCCATTCCGCCTACCATAGCTTTGTCGTCTTTCACGTTTCTATCTCCGTGCAATTCCACAAAATCACCTTTGGTAATCGCATGAATATAATCTAATGTATAAGGTCTGTCTGGATGTCGACTCACTTGAACTCTGTCCCAAGGAGAAAGATTTTCGTAAATTTCTTTTTGAGTTTCTTCCAATTTTGCTTTCAACTCTTCGATGGCTTGTGTCATATCTACACCACCGTTTGCTTCTATATCTTTAGTTTTGTTGATTTGCTCAACAATCACTTCTATCGGTTTTTCAAATTCTAAGTATGTTGTAACCATAATTTTTTCTTTTAGAAAGAGCAAAATTAGTATTTTTACCAATCGAAGCGAAATTTTGTTCAAAAAGATATTTACAATGTTGTAATTTTATGGGAAGAAAACCAATTCAAAAATACAGATACAAAGATCCCGAAATACGTAAAAAACATACGGTTCGGTTTATGGTTTATTTTCAAAACAATGGTATTGAGAATTTCTCCATGTCCAAAATGGCGCAAGACTTAAAAATGAGCAAAACCACTATTTACAATCATTTTACTACCAAAGAAGAAATCATAGAAGCGGCTGTTGATTACAAATTAGACATCATCAAAGAATACCAAATGGTGTTGGAAAACATCACACTTCCTTATATCGAAAGATACCGAAAAGCAATGCTTTTTTTCTGTGTTCAAACTTTTGATGTTTCTGGAAAATTACTTTTGCAAATAGAAAATAATTATCCCAAGATTTTTAAGAAAGTTGCCAAATTTCAAAAAAATGTTTTTCTCAATTTAAAAAGTTATTACGAAGTTGGAATCGATATTGGAACATTCAAAAATGACTTAAACCCTTTACTTCTCGCAATGGATGATCAGCAGTTTTTTGAAATGCTAGCTAATAATACTTTGCTCAAAGAACATAAGATTGAAGTGTTGGAAGCCTTTTCACAACATTTTAGAGTGAAGTTTGGTGGAGTGGTGAAATAGGGAGAATTACTTTTTTAATATTAATTATTACTTTTATGTATTTTTAATTTTGTTTCAAAAGCTTCTTTAAATTCGTTAAATACTTTGTTTGCAGAGGTTGAGTAATTGTTTGAAGGCCCAAAAGCAATTTTAATTCCTGTTTGTAATGTTATAATATATGTTGAATAACCTCTAAAACTAAACGTTTTGTATTTTGAAATATTATTAAAATTTATTTCACCAATTTTTGAAATGGTCATTGCGTTATTTTCTAGAAAGACATCCCCTTTAAAATATGTTTTTCTTATCATTAGGAATGTAAGTATAAAAACAAGAATTATGTATAAAGGTAAAATAAGGTTGAATTTTATGGAACTCGGATTTATTACTTTATTTTCTAATAAAATTACAAATAAAATAATGGGAATCATAACAAAAATGAAATGAAGAAATATTTTCATTATCATTTTATTATAATTTGGAACAATGCTTAAATGAAACTTTAAATGCATTTTGCAATTATTTTAATCCTTGAATATTTGATATTTATATTATTTTCCATAAAGTGTATTTAACAGTTGTAAAGCTTCACTTTTATTACTTTTTACAACCCTCAACATTTCAGTTTTATTCAAAATACAAATGAAAAGTATCAAAAGATTTTTCCAATTGTTGAACTATAAGTTGAGCATCTTCATTGCTTTCTGATTTTGCCAACAAATCAATTAAGTCCATGTGAGGATGCAACCATTTATGCAATTCATCGTGGCTTGCTCCTTTCATAGAACAATTTTGTATCAAACCTTTATTTTTCTCTTTTAATTGAGAGGCAAGTGTTTGATAATCTGACGCTTCAATTTCTAAATATTCATTTAAAATTATTTCTGCATCCAATATAAAAGGTTTCATTTCTTCATTGACAGCCCATTTTTTTCCATTGTTCAGTTTGATTTCATTTGAACTTTCTTCAGTAATTTCAGTATTAGAAACATTTTCAGGTTTTTCATCTGTTGATGTGTTTTTGCAACTTATTGTAAATAATAATGCTATTATAAATGCTATACTTGATTTGATTTTTTTCATTTTTTTAAGTTTGAATTTTTTAAATCACATTCATCCGAAAGTTTTTCAAAAAAAGACATTCTGCCCCTTTGGTTCCTTATTTTATTAGGTACAATTACCAATTAACAATTACCCATTACCCATTAACAATTACCCATTACCCATTAACCAATTATCATTTCCTCAAACTTCAAAATCGTATCAAAACCTTTGTTTTTGAAATAGTCCAAATCTGATTCGTTTCTGGCAGTAACCATTACAAAATCACCTCCCCAGGCACCTAAGGATTTCACAATTCCTCCTTGATACATTTGAAATAACTGTTCTTTGATGGTTTCTTGTTGTAAAATGTTAGAAAGTAAAGTCTCATGCATAATCATCAATGATTCAAAGGTTTCCAAGTTTTGAGCACCAATCACTGTTGAAGTAATTTCATTGAATTGTGAGATGATTTCATCTAGTTGTAGTTCTTTTTTCAAATCGCTGTATCTCGCTACTTCTTTGTCGCTGATTTGCTTCTGATTGAGATGTAAAAAGTAAATATTGCTTTTAAATTCAGGATTAAAATCAATGATGTTAATAAGTGGTTTTTCATGATGCACTTCATATTGCAACGCTTTGGATTCCATTCCACAAGCAATATCGTAACCGCTTCCTTTACTCACTGCAAAATGGAGTTGGTATACATCGATATTCAGCCATTTAGCCAAATTACAAAGTAGGGTAGAGCTGCTTCCTAAACCCCAATTATTGGGAAAGTCGAGATGGGTTTCTACTTGCCAACCAGTTTTTTGCAATGTTTTTTGAGCATCAAATAGTGTTGCAGCCTTTAGAATTTGACTAAGTTTTCTCCCAATTATTTCATCTGAACCATTTTTGTATTCCAAAGATTGATTGTCAAAATAGCCTTCAAACCAAATGCCTCCGATATGATTTTTACTGATCCAATGAATTTGATTTTCAGAAATTTTATGCGCATACAACCATTGACCTTTTCTTGTGGGTAAAGCCAATGCTTGAGCACCATCGATTACTAAATATTCCGAAGTGATGAGTAATTTGCCATGACTGAATATTTTAACATCAAAGTCCACCAAACACAAATATTAATTGTCCAAATCCTGCCGCCATACCTAAAAATGCTCCTGTCAAAATTAATTTTAATTCATCTTCTTGGAACACTGGTCTCAAGAAATCTACAAATTCTGGAGGTGATAACGCTTGCATTTTTTCTCTGAAAACAGTTTCCAAATCCATCGCTTCTTCTGCATAAGGAAAAACAGGTTTTACGGATGCAGGGAGTTCTTTAATGGTTTTTTCTACAGCAATATCTTTCATTTTTTCATAATTGCGCTCTCCAGCCATAAATTTCACCAAAGGTTTACTGATGCCCACACTTTGATCTATGGCATTTTTTGCGTGTCCAGAAATAAGCGTCACAAACTTTTCTTTGGTAGGACCATTGATGATGGCTGCAAATATTCTATCGAAAGTAAAAATTTCTTTAGCCAACATGGTTGCATATTCTGCACTTACTTCATTCTGCCTTGTAATAAACAATCCTTGAAATTCTTTTCCGAATATTTTGATAGGTTTTACAGGTTCAAAAATAAGTTTCAAAGCCAACCAATTGGTAGCATAACCTACCAGCAACCCAAAAACAGGAAGAATCCACCAAGCATCATAGAGGTACCAAACGCCCATTTGAACCAATCCAAAAAGAAACCCAAAATAAATTCCAGACCTTTCAATAAACTTAAATTCTTCTCTACCGCATTTTAGGAAAATTTCATTGAGTAAACTTTTATCTTGCATCAATCTCTGCACTACCATTGCTTTCAAATCAAATACATCTTCGATGTTTTCTTTTACATCGGTCATGATGTCTTTCACGATTTTTGGCATATCTCTACTGATGCGCGCATAAGCCACTTTTTTGACACTTTCGGGAAGTCTAGACCATACTTCTGGCATTTGTTGTACCATAAAATCATCCATAATTTCTTTAGAAATTCTATCAAATTGAGGTCGCATTTCTTCTGCAACTTGAGCTGGATCTATTTGAGCAAACAATTCTTTTACATCCACCAAACGAGTAGTCCATAAATCCACAGAAAGTTTTGCCATCTTAGAAGCTTTGCTAGGTATGATTCCTTGCCAACCAATATATGGCTTTATTCCAATAAATTCTACGGGATAAAAAGTCATTTTCAGAGCCAATACATTTGTTCCCCAACCAATGATAGCACTAGTTACCGGAATTGATAAATACATTAATAATTCGCCATACTGCTCAATAAAACTCATAAGATGATTACTTTTTAGACCATAAAAGTAAAACAAAAGTTTATTTTTATATCTTTACAATCGATAAATAATTTTTTTAATCTATGAAGTTATTCAAATTTCCGCTTTTAGCTGTTGCTACATTGACCATCTTATTGACTGGTTGCTACAAGTTTAACCAAAATTTAATCATGAAAGGTAAATGGTATGTCAATGCTTTTGAAGTAAGTGGAGGAAATACCAATCTCATGGAAGGTGTGTTACCTGACTATGTTTCAGGAAAAGGACAATATATAGTTTATATGTTGGACAATGGTTTATTAAGAGGAGAATATTATACTAATGATACTTTGTATTATTTCAGAACAGGTTATTGGGATATGCCCCACAAAGACAGTGTGACATTTGTAATTGATAAATTCATCAACGGAACATTTTTGATCGAACAGGTAAAAGGAGATGCCTTTTTATTGACTTCGGATGATAATGATATCGAATTCTTCAATATAGGAGTAGTTCCAACCGTGATGAGAATTTCAAGAGGAGAATACATCGATCCCAATACCACAAAGCCATAAAGAATTTAACGTATTATGTATGACGTAATACGTATTACTTCTAAATCAAACATCCCCCATAATTACTCTTGTCTTATTCTAATTATTATCTTTGCCGACTATGAGTAAAGTGCAAGGCAAAGCATGGGATGGAAAGCTATTTAAAAGAGTTTTTTCTTACACCAAACCTTATCGAAAAATATTATATGGTGCGCTAGTTTGCACACTTATTCTTTCTGTTTTGAGTCCATTGCGAGTGGAACTCATCAAAAGAATGGTGACAGATTTTATCGTAAATAGCGATATTCCCGGTCTTACACTTTTTGCAATCATCGTTTTTGTTGCCTTGATTTTCGAAACAATTTTACAGTTTTTTGATGCGTACTTAGCAAATATTTTGGGGCAATATGTAATTAAAGATTTGCGCGTGGAGTTATTTGCGCACATTACCAAACTCAGACTTAAGTTTTTTGATAAAAATCCTATCGGAATGCTGGTGACAAGAGCCGTGAGTGATATGGAAACTATTTCTCAAATCTTTTCTCAAGGGCTCATTTCTATTATTGGTGACATTCTCAAATTGATAGGTGTTTTGGCTTTTATGTTTTGGACCAATTGGCAATTGACGCTTTTTGTGTTGATTCCGATTCCAATTCTCCTTATAGCTACCAACATTTTCAAAAAAGCAATCAAAAAATCTTTTCAGGATGTTAGAACAAGTGTGTCTTCGCTCAATACTTTTGTGCAAGAAAGAATTACTGGAATGGCTTTGGTGAAAGTATTTGGAAGAGAAGAAAGAGAGGCTAAAGCGTTTGCCGAAATCAACGAAAGACACAAAAAAGCCAATATCAGAAGTATTTGGGCGTATTCTATTTTCTTTCCTGTAGTGGAAATATTGAGTGCTTTATCCTTGGGTCTTTTGGTAGTTTACATCCTTTTACAAGTAAACAAACCTGGTGTTTCTTTCGGAAAATTGGCAGGAGATATGACTGCTTTTATTTTGTATATCAATATGTTGTACAGACCCATTAGAATGTTGGCGGATAGATTCAACACTTTACAAATGGGAATGGTAGGTTCCGAAAGGGTTTTTAAGATTTTGGATACAGACGAAGTGATAGAAAATAAGGGAACTGCAACAGATTTGAGTTTTGATGGAAAAATTGATTTTAAAGAGGTTTCTTTTGCTTATGAAGCACCCAATTATGTACTAAAAAACCTGAATTTCACTGTAAATGAAGGAGAAACGGTTGCTTTTATTGGCGCTACAGGTGCTGGAAAAACTTCCATCATCAATTTATTGGGAAGATTTTATGAATACCAAAAAGGTTCGATTACCATTGATGGTGTGGATTTGAGTGACATTGAACTTAAAACGTTAAGACAGAATATTGCGGTAGTTTTGCAAGACGTCTTTTTGTACAGCGATTCCATTTACAACAACATTACACTCGGAAATGATGAAATTACCAAAGAAGAAGTAATTGCTGCCGCTAAATTAGTAGGCGCACACGATTTTATTTCCAATTTGCCCAACGGTTATGATTTCAACGTAAAAGAAAGAGGCGGTTTACTTTCTGTAGGGCAAAGACAGTTGATTGCTTTTATCAGAGCCTATGTGTATCAACCTAAAATCTTAATTTTGGACGAAGCCACTTCTTCTATCGACACCGAAAGCGAATTGCTGATACAGAATGCCATAGAGAAATTGACCAAAGGCAGAACCTCCATTGTGATTGCGCACAGACTTTCCACCATCAGAAATGCCGACAAAATCATCGTACTCGAAAAAGGCGAAATCATCGAAGTGGGCAGCCACAACGAACTCATCCTCCTCGAAGATGGCGCTTACAGAAAATTATACGAATACCAGTTGGAAGGGAAAGAGTAGGGGGGAACTTTCTAGTAAATCCTAGACAGTGGTTACTATCTTTATAAGATACATTGAATAAGCAAAATAAAATTGCTTTTTTTGCTATATCATTCTTTGACCCTTCTTAGGACGTTTATAGTTACCTATCTATAAGGTCGTATAATCGTAAATCGTATGTCATTACATCGTAACATCGATTTTAGTAACAATATTCGTTCTTGTCGATTAATTTAATAGCAATTCTTTGTCTTGCTTCTTTAGCATTGAAAGCATCATGTTTTGTGAAACGTTTCAATCCCATCATCATCATTCTCAATTCATCACCATCAGTAAAGGCATTCAATGCATCTTTTCCTGCTTTGTTCATATTGTCTGCCATGTCATAAAGCAATACTCTCATCATATCCAGTTGTTCTTGACAAGCCGCTTCGCCTTTGATAGAAACCATTTTTTCAACTCTCAATAATGTAGATTCTCCAACATACAACCAAGTAATCATATCTGCAATATTCATTACGATTTCTTGTTCTTTCGCCATTTTGTCTCCAATTTTTTGAGCTGCAGAACCAGCAATCATTAAAATTGCTTTTTTGAAATTTTGAATGTATTTTTTCTCTGTAGCAAGTTTGTCATCTCCTGCTCCGAAATCTGGAATTCCCATCAGTTCTTTTCCAACAGCCATAGCAGGTCCGATAAGGTCTAATTCTCCTTTCATTGCTTTTCTTAGAATCATACTTACCGTCAACATTCTGTTGATTTCGTTTGTTCCTTCAAAAATTCTGTTGATACGTGCATCTCTGTATGCTCTTTCAATCAAAGTCTCAGGCGAATATCCCATTCCTCCCGTGAATTTGAACCTTCATCTACAAACGTAATCAATGTGTCTGAACCATAAACTTTAAGTATAGCACATTCAGGAGCAAATTCTTCAATTCCTTTCAATGTTGCTTGTCCTTTGTCCATTCCACCATCAATATACGCTTGAATAGCATCATCAATGTTTTGTCCAGCTCTATAAGTTGCAGATTCAGTAGCAAATGTTCTGATACATTGTTCAGCTAATTTATGACGAATTGCTCCGTATTTAGAAATTGATCTTGTGAATTGCTCTCTTTCATTAGCATATTTTACAGAAAGTGTAATCGCTTCTTAGCACCTCCCATTACACCTGCACCTAATTTGATACGTCCGATGTTCAAAATGTTTACTGCAATCTTAAAACCTTGTCCTCTTTCGAACAATTGGTTTTCAACTGGAATGACTACATCATTGAAAAATACTTGCCTTGTAGATGAACCTTTGATACCCATTTTTTTCTCTTCGGCATTCATAGTTACTCCAGGAGTGTTAGCTTCAACGATAAATGCTGTTAAGTTTTCATCATCATCTATTTTAGCAAAAACAGTCAAAACATCAGCAAAACCAGCATTGGTAATCCACATTTTTTGACCATTGATAATCCAAGATTTACCATCTTCAGATAATTTTGCTTTAGTTTTACCGCTATTCGCATCAGATCCCGCAGAAGGTTCAGTAAGACAGTAAGATGCTTTCCATTCGCCAGTAAATTTAATTTAGGAATATATTTTGCTTTTTGTGCTTCGTTTCCATATTTCAAAATATCGTGTGTTCCAATTCCTGTATGTGCTCCATATGCTACAGAAAAAGAGTGACCTCCACCCAAAACTCGGTTGCTAAAGAGAAGTTTTGAAGTCAACACCACATTCCTCCAAATTCCTCTGGAACAGAAAGTCCAAGTAGTCCTAGTTCACCAGCTTTGTCAACCAATTTGGGCATTAATTCTGGATCTTTCATTGCATCTATAGCATCCAAATGAGGGTGAACTTCTGCTTTTAAGAAATCCAAACACATTTGAGCCACCATTTTTTGCTCTTCGTTAAATTCTTCAGGCGTAAAAATTTCGTGCGCCTCTGTTTCTCTGATGATAATTCACCACCTTTGATTGCTGTTTTTGTCGTTAGTTGTTTCCATTTTTTATTTATTTAATTTAGATGCTGATACTAGACTCTAGATACTAGACTAGTTCTTACATCAAATATTGTTTTAAGTTTACTTATAAATCCACGAATCATTTTTAATAGTTTAACGATTTCACGACAAACGATTTTACAGTCCTTGTCAAATATTTTCAAATTATTTCTCTTGATTAATTTTGGTTATAAAATTCCAAATCATTCTTTGTACTTTATTATTAAAATCAAAAATAGAATGGTCAGATTCTATATATTTTAATTCTTTTGCAATAATTAATTGAGTTTCTAATTTAATTTGATCCAGAGCAATTCTTAAAAAACAGATTAATTCTTTCTCAGATGTTTGAACAACTGCAAAATATTTGAGGAATTGAAACGGAGCATCTTCTCATTTGTGAAGACAATCCATATCTTTCGTAATCAGGAAAATCATTACAAAGTTGATTTATTTCAACAGCTAATTTTATTCCTTCTTGCCAAATTTTCAATTCTCTAAAATTATGCATTTTTTAATTCTTTTTCTTTTTAATCCTATCAAGTTAAATCGTAAGTCGTAAAATCGTATATCGTTAAGTCGTAAAATCGTCTAAAAACCTACAAAATCTCATAAATCCCCGCTGCACCTTGTCCTGTTCCTACACACATCGAAACAATTCCGTATTTTTGATTTCTACGTTTCATTTCATTGAATAATTGCACGGAAAGTTTAGCACCTGTACAACCTAGTGGGTGACCTAAAGCAATTGCGCCTCCGTTTACATTTACTTTATCATTATCAATTCCCAATTCTCTAACACAAGCCACCGCTTGAGAAGCAAACGCCTCGTTGATTTCAAATTGGTCGATTTGATTGAGATTCATACCTGCTTTTTTCAAAACATCTGGAATTGCTAATAAAGGTCCCATTCCCATAATTCTTGGTTCTAATCCTACTACTGAATAGCCAACCATTCTTGCGATAGGAGTAACATTGAGTTCTTTTACCATCTCTTCGCTCATCACCATAACAAAAGCAGCACCGTCAGATGTTTGAGAAGAATTTCCTGCTGTTACAGTTCCGTCTGCAGCAAATACAGGTCTTAATTTTGCCAAACCTTCCACAGTAGAAGCTCTTGGTCCTTCATCAGTGTCCACTACATAAGAACGTTCTTGTCTTTTTTCGTTTTCATCTAAATAGACTTCATTCACAGTAATTGGAATGATATCATCTTTGAATCTTCCTGCTTTGATGGCATCAATAGCTTTGTTTTGAGAGTTAGCTGCAAAAATATCTTGATCCTCTCTCGAAACTTTATATTGGTTGGCAACTGCTTCTGCAGTAAGTCCCATTCCCCAATACCAATCTGGATTTTCTTTGGCAACTTTTGCATTAGGAACAATTCTCCATCCACCAAAAGGAATAGGCGACATTGTTTCTACACCACCTGCAATAATGCAATGCGACATTCCCGAAGAAATTTGTGCTGCTGCCAATGCAATCGTTTGTATTCCCGAAGAACAGTATCTATTTACTGTCATTCCAGGAACTTTATCAGTATTAAGTCCCATTAGAGAAATCATTCTACCAATGTTTAGACCTTGCTCCGCTTCTGGAGTTGCATTTCCTACAATGATATCATCAATTCTATTGTGATCCAACTGTGGAAAATCTGCAAGTAAACCTTGAATTACTTCTGCTGCTAATTCATCAGGTCTCTTAAATTTGAACAAACCTCTTGGTGCTTTTCCCACCGCTGATCTGTATCCTGCTACTATATACGCTGTTTTCATTTTTATTTTTTTTATTTTAGATTAAAGACTAAAAGACAAAAGATATTAAGACCAAAAAATCCTACTCTAATGTTCTTTTAAAACCTCCAATCATTTTTTGTAATTCATTTATTTTATCTATAAAACTTTGAACTTCTATTTCAAAAAGGTTAGCAGAAATGATTAATTGAGTTTCTAATTCATAAGATGAAGCCAAACTAATATCTAAAAATCTACTAAAATCTTTATTAGTTGTTCGACCACTTCCTTCTGCTATATTTGAAGAAATTGAAACAGCTGAACGGCATCTGACTTTAAACCAAATTTTTCTTCAGATGGCAATTGAGAAGCCAATAAATATAATTCTGTAACCAATTGAATTGACAAAATTTCCATATATTCTCTAAAGTTGTGTTTCATTTTAAACTATTTTAATTTCTATTATAAATTTTATAACCTTTTTCTTTATTTAAGCCTTGAGTCTTTTGTCTTAAAATCTTGAAGTCTTCAAGTCTGAAAAATCAATTCCTCAAAATCTTCCCCGTCTGCAATATACTCTGGATTCTTTCTAGGGTTTTCTTCTCAGCACAAAGTTCTAAGAAGGCTCTTCTTTCTAAATCTAAAAGATACTGCTCTGAAACTTCTGTAGGTTGAGATAAATCTCCTCCACACAATACATATCCTAGTTTTTCGGAGATGAGTTTATCGTGTTCAGAAATGTATTTTCCACTCCACATAGAATGTGCGCCTACATATACAATTCCCAAACCTTCATTTCCATAGACAACGATATCTTTTCGTTTTGCGGGTTGTTGGTATCCTTTATTCGCCATATTCAAGCAAACTTGTTTTGCATACGCCAATTGATGTGCTCTCGAAACAATCACTTCATCGATTCCTTCTCTGTAGTAACCCAATTCAAATGCTTCATACGCTGAAGTTCCTACTTTTGCTTGACCAACAGTTAAGAATCTATTTCTTAAGTTGTTGATTCTCATATCACCTTCTTTCAAGTCGTCATGGTTTCTGAGGGCAAACTCTTTGGTTCCACCACCACCAGGAATCAATCCAACACCGAATTCTACCAATCCAGTGTAAGTTTCGGCATGAGCAATTACTTTGTCTGCGTGCAAACACATTTCACAACCTCCACCAAGGGCTAAGTTGTGAGGAGCAACAATTACAGGAATTGATGAATAACGCAAACGCATCATTGTGTTTTGGAATGCTCTAATTGCAAAATCCAATTCATCATATTCTTGTTCTACTGCCATCATAAATATCATTCCGACATTTGCACCAGCAGAGAAGTTTTCACCTTCATTAGAAATTACTACACCTTTATATTGTGGTTCTTTTTCTGCCAAATCGATGGCTTTATTAATACCTTCTAAAACGCCTCCACCAATAGTATTCATTTTGGTATGGAATTCTACATTCAAAATACCATCACCAAGGTGAATGATGTGAACATCTGAATTGTGCCATACGGTATTAGTTTCTCTTAAAGTAGCCAATGAAATCAATTCTTCGGTACCAGGAATTACTTTATAAGTTTGTTCGTTGATATCGTAATATAATCTATTTCCATTCTCTATTTTATAAAAAGAAGTAATTCCTTTTGCTTGCATATCGTAAATGAACTGAGCTGGTTTTTTGCCTAACTCTTCCATTTTTGCAATTACTTTTTCAAAACCGATAGCATCCCAAGTTTCGAAAGGTCCCATTTCCCATCCAAAACCAGCTTTTAGCGCATCGTCAATTTTGTATAATTCATCAGAAATTTCTGGAATTCTATTGGTAACATATTGGAAAACACCTGTGAATACACTTCTGTAGAAATCACCCGCTTTGTCTTTTCCACTGAAAAGTATTTTAGTTCTTTTGCCTAAATCACTTTCTTGTTTTGCCGCTTCAAGCGTTGCGAATTTCACTCTTTCTTGAGATCTGTATTCTAAAGTATTTAAATCTAAAACTAAAATTTCTGATTTTCCATCAGCGTTTTTCACTTTTTTGTAAAAACCTTGTCCAGTTTTAGAACC
Source organism: Flavobacteriales bacterium (assembly GCA_018401455.1). Taxonomy (GTDB): domain Bacteria; phylum Bacteroidota; class Bacteroidia; order Flavobacteriales_D; family Parvicellaceae; genus Parvicella. Next base: position 27,581 of record JAGYKU010000023.1, on the reverse strand, counting down.
TAGCCATTTGTTTTCAACCATTTTGGAAACAAAAGATGGAATTTCAAAAACTTCTCTTCTTTCGTCATTCGGACAATTGTCTTTTACTCCGTTTGCAACGTGAACTAAAGTATCTAATCCTACCACATCACAAGTTCTAAAAGTTGCAGATTTAGGTCTTCCCATTGCTGGTCCAGTAAGTTTGTCTATTTCTTCAACAGTCAGTCCCATTTTGGCTACTGTGTGAAATAAATCTTGAATAGCATATACACCCACTCTGTTGGCAATAAATGCAGGAGTATCTTTACATAAAACTGTTGTTTTTCCTAAAACTCTAGAACCATAATCCATAAGGAACTCAACGACACTTGCATCTGTTTTTGGTGTTGGAATTACTTCTAGTAGTTTCAAATATCTTGGAGGATTAAAGAAATGCGAACCTGCAAAATTCTTTTGGAAATCTTCACTTCTACCTTCTAGCATCATATGAATAGGAATACCAGAAGTATTAGAAGTAATTAGAGAACCCGGTTTTCTGTATTTCTCCACATTGTTAAACACAATTTGCTTGATGTCTAATCTTTCTACAACCACTTCGATAATCCAATCTGCATCTGCAATTTTGGACATGTCGTCAGTCATATTTCCTGTTGAAATTCTAGAAACAAACTTTTTGCTGTAAATAGGAGATGGGTTTGATTTTAAAGCAAAATTGAGTGCATCATCCACTAATTTGTTTCTTGCTTTTTTGTCTTTCGATTCTTCAGCTTCTTTTGGCACAATATCCAAAAGCAAAACTTCACAACCTACATTTGCAAAATGACACGCAATTCTGGAACCCATAACTCCAGAACCTAAGACAGCCACTTTTTTGATTGATCTTTTCATTTTTTATTGTTTAATGTTAGTTAAAAATTTCATTATTATCTATAATTTCGTTTACTTTAGAAATTACTTTAAAAGCAATATCTAATTCTTCTTGAGGTATTTGTTCATATATTTTATTATTAAATTTTAATACAATTGTTTTTGCATAATCTCTTTGTTGCTTTCCTTTTTTGGTAAGAAACAGTTTTACAATTCTTTTGTCTTGAGCGTCAATTTCTTTTTTAATTAATCCTTTTTCTTCTAGAGATTTAATCATTCTCGTTAAACTTCTAGGTTCCATTCCCATTTTTGGAGCGAGTTTGGTAGAAGAAGTTCCTTGTTCCTCTATGTTTAATAAAGCATATCCAAGCGCCATTGAACCTCCAAACGAACTTGCTTGCAAATTGTACATTCGAGAAATGTTGTACCAAGCCCATCTAATGTGGAAATCTATAGATTCTTCTTGCTTTATTTTGTCTTTAAAAACTTTCACAGCACGAATGTATAAAAAAAATGTTATGCTTGCATACTAAATTCTAAAAAGTTATGCACGCATAATATTATTAACAAATATTAACTTACATTTGCGAATCAAAATTAAGGAGAGGTGGAGTATATAGAGCCAGTAAATACAGATTTGGAGAAGTTGAGGAATAAATTTGCACAGAGGCTAACTATTTTATTTACAATAACTTTTACGATTTTATCAATTGCACATTATAACGTATCCACAGTAAATTTCTTGACAATGCTTTTGGGCTTTGTGATTGGACTGGGATGTTTTATTTACAATTTAGTCACTCATAAATACAAATTAGTTTACTGGATTTTTAGTATTACGGGGGTTATAATTACAGGTTTAACATTAAATTTTCTTCACAATACTGTCCATTATGGTGAATTTATTTGGATGTTTTCAGCGATTGTGCTCGCTTTTTTTGGACTTAATAAAAAAGTTGCATTTACTTTACTTTTTCTGGCACTTATTTCTATTTCCTATTTTGTTTTTTATAACATAAACACTCACATTGAATTGCTTCAACCAAGAACTTCGTTTCAGAAATTTGCACTATTTGCAGATGTAATGGTCGGGTTTTTGTGTGGAATTTATATGATTTATTTAATATTTGAGTTTTACAGTCTATCTGAAGCATCAAACCTAAAAATTAACAAAGAGTTGATTATTCAAAATGAACGAATCAAATCTCAAGATGAAGAAAAAACTGTTTTGATAAAGGAAGTACATCATCGCGTAAAAAACAATCTTCAAATCATCATTTCTTTATTGAGAATGCAGAGCAATGAAATTCAAAATCAGGATGCACAAAAGCATTTTCAAAGCTTATAATAGAATTATGAGTATGTCTTTGATACACTCAGAAATTGTATAAAGGGAAACTCTTTGGCAAAAATCAATTTGAATGAATATTTCAATGAATTAATTTTTGAAATTGTAGAAACTTACAATCAAAACGAAAAGGTGAATTCTGAAATTACCATTAATAATGTAGAGTTTTCACCAGAACACATTGTTCCATTAGGTTTGTTAATTAATGAATTGACAACAAATTCGATTAAACCACGCATTTAAACATCGTGAAAACGGTTTAATTTCTTTAAGAATAGAAAAGGAAGGTAAAATAACTTTTACATATAAAGACAATGGAATTTGGAAAGAGGGGAGTGTGGGCAATTTTGGAGCAGACTTAATTGAAATGTTAACAGAACAATTGAACGCAAAGAAATCTTTTGAAACAAACGACACTGGTACTACTTATAAATTTATTTTGGAATAATTTGCCAGTGCTTTTGAAGGAAGATTTTTGATTGTGACAAAATGACATTTTATTTAAAAAGGAATGATTTATGACTCAATAGATTTTTAAAATAGAAATTATATAGAATAAATTTCAAAAAAAATTACAATAAAAGAACAATTAACCTAAATTTGCAGGTTACTAAGATACACAACAATATGTTTAAAGGATTATTACAAAAAGTATTCGGAGATAAAACCAAAAAAGATTTAATAGAATTAGAGCCTTATGTAGGTTTAATCAATACAGAATATGCCAAACTTGCCAATCTTTCTAATGATGCACTTCGTAAAAAAACGCAAGAGTTCAAAGCAAGAATCAAAGAATATACTAAGGAAATTGATGACGAAATAGCAGATTTAACAAAAAAAGCGGAACTTCCAGAAACTTCTATTCAAGACAAGGAAGAATTTTTTGAATTAGTAGAGAAAAAGCGAAAAGAAAGCGATGAAAAAGTAGAAGAAATTCTTTTACAAATTTTACCAGAAGCCTTTGCTGTGATTAAAGAAACTTCTAGAAGATTTGCGGAAAACGAATTTTTAGAAGTTGAAGCCAACGATACTGACAGATTTTTTGATGCCGAAAGAGATCATATTTCTATTGAAAATGGTATTGCTAGATGGCAAACTACTTGGGATGCCGCTGGTACTGAAGTAACTTGGGATATGGTACATTACGATGTGCAATTGATGGGTGGTACAGCGCTTCATAAAGGTAGAATTGCGGAGATGCAAACGGGTGAGGGAAAAACTTTAGTAGCGACATTACCTGTTTATTTGAATGCTTTGGCTGGAAGAGGAGTTCACGTAATTACTGTAAATGATTACCTTGCCAAAAGGGATTCTGAATGGATGGGACCTTTGTACGAATTTCACGGTTTGAGAGTGGATTGTATAGATAAATACGAAGCCAATACGCCTGAACGTAAAAATGCCTATTTAGCAGATATTACTTTCGGAACTAACAATGGATTTGGGTTTGATTATTTGAGAGACAATATGGTGAGCAATCCTGAAAACATTGTTCAAACCAAACATCATTATGCGATTATTGATGAGGTAGATTCTGTTTTAATTGATGACGCCAGAACACCTTTGATTATTTCTGGACCAACTCCCAATGGAGAGATACAAGAATATGTTGGTTTAAAACCAAAAATTGAAAGATTAGCTGAGGCACAGAAAAAAGTTGTAAATCAATTTCTAACAGAAGCCAAGCAAAAATTAGCTCAAGCAGAACAAGAAGGAATTGATAAAAAACTTCAAAAACAACTTTGGGAAGAAGGTGGTTTGGCATTGTTTAGAGCATATAGAGGTTTGCCTAAAAATAAGGCTTTGATTAAGTTTTTGAGTGAGCCTGGTGTGAAAACACATATGCAAAAAGTAGAGAATTTCTACATGCAGGACAACAACAAAGAAATGCCAAAAGCGGACGAACCTTTGTATTTTACGATAGAAGAGAAAAGCAATAACATTGACCTTACGGAAAGAGGAATCGATTTGATTTCTGGCTCTGAAGATCCATCTTTCTATATTTTACCTGATATTGGTGATATTATGGCGGATATTGAAAAGTCTGGAAAATCATCAGAAGAGAAGGCGAAGATGAAAGATGAGATGATAACTGATTATTCAGCCAAGGCAGAAAGAATTCACTCTATCAATCAATTACTAAAAGCATATACACTTTTTGAAAAAGATGTGGAATATGTGGTAATGGACAACAAAGTGAAAATTGTAGATGAGCAAACAGGTCGTATTATGGATGGAAGACGTTATTCTGACGGTTTGCACCAAGCGATTGAGGCTAAAGAAAATGTAACTGTAGAAGCGGCAACTCAAACTTATGCTACCATTACTTTACAGAACTTCTTTAGAATGTATCACAAGTTAGCCGGAATGACAGGAACTGCTGAAACTGAGGCAAAAGAGTTGTGGGATATTTATAAATTGGATGTTGTAGTTGTAAAAACCAACAGACCGATTGCCAGAAAAGATAAAGATGATTTGGTTTTCAAAACTGCAAGAGAAAAATACAATGCTGTAGTGGATGAAATAGAAAACCTTAGAAATGCAGGAAGACCGGTGTTAGTGGGAACTACCAATGTTGAAATTTCTGAGTTGTTGAGTAGAATTCTTAAGAGTAGAAAGATTCCACATCAAGTTTTGAATGCTAAATTACACCAAAGTGAAGCAGAGGTTGTAGCAGAAGCAGGAAAAGCTGGAACTGTTACCATTGCTACCAATATGGCTGGTCGTGGAACGGATATTAAACTTAGAGAAGGCGTAAAAGAAGCAGGAGGATTGGCAATTATTGGTACAGAACGTCACGATTCTAGAAGGGTTGACAGACAGTTGAGAGGTCGTGCTGGTCGTCAGGGAGATCCAGGTTCTTCTCAGTTTTTTGTTTCTTTGGAAGATAATTTAATGCGTCTTTTTGGTTCAGAAAGAATTGCCAAAATGATGGATAGAATGGGACATAAAGAAGGTGAAGTGATTTCGCACTCTATGATTTCAAAATCTATAGAAAGAGCACAAAGAAAAGTAGAAGAAAACAACTTTGGAGTTAGAAAAAGGTTGTTGGAGTTTGATGATGTAATGAACTCTCAAAGAACTGCCATTTATGCAAGAAGAAGAAATGCATTGTTTGGAGATAAATTGGATCTGGATATTGATACGATGTTTTACGAAACTTCTCAAGCCATTGTGAAAGAACATCACGAAGTTGGAAGTTTTGAAGATTTTGAATACGATTTAATATTAAACTTCGGAATTGAAAGCCCTGTAAGTTCTGATGAATTTTTCGAAAGCAAACCACAAGAATTGGTAGATAAAATCTATGCTGCTTCAGTTCAGCATTATGCTAAGAAGAAAGCCATTATTCAAGAGAATATCTTTAAAGTGGTTGAAAATATTTACAACCAACACGCAGAAGCTGCAGGAAGAATTTCCATTCCATTTTCTGATGGTAAAAAAGGTGTGCAAATAAGAGTAGATATCAAAGATGCTTATGATTCAAAAGGAATGAAAGTCATCAAAGAATTAGAAAAAGGAATTGTGTTGGCATTGATTGACAATGAATGGAAAGATCATTTAAGAGAAATGGATGATTTGAAACAATCTGTTTATCACGCTCAATATGAACAAAAAGATCCTTTGTTGATATACAAATTAGAAGGTTACAACTTGTTTAGAGCTATGGTAGATAATATGAACAAAGAAATATTATCATTCTTAACGAAAGTTCAGATTCCTATTGATAACAACAATAACCAACAAAGAAGTGTTTCTCAAATTCAACAACAAGACAACACAAGACTAAGTGCAAGCAGACAAGAATTAGGTGAGGCAACTCGCCAGAACGAAGCAGCTGCATCAAATGGACAAGGTGACGGTCCTGTGGTGAAGAAAAAGCCGGCAGTTTCTGATAAAAAATATGGAAGAAACGACAGAGTGAAGATTTTGAATTTAAGAAATGGAGAAACTCAGGAAATGAAATATAAAGCGGCAGAAGCAATGATTTTGACTGGTGCATACCAAATTGTTGAAGAAGAAGTATAGAGTACTTTTGAAATAAAAATAGTTAACTAAATAAAAATTAAAATTAAAATTATGAAAATCAAAAATTTAATAATGCTTTTTGCAGTTTGTTTATTCATCAACACTGCTGTTGCACAAGATCTTAGAAAAGGTGGTTCTTCTTTTGGAAAAGTAGAGTCCAATGGTGATGTTAGAATTAACGGAAGCGTAAAAGGGAAGTTTGAGTCGAATGGAGACATTAGAGTCAACGGAAGTGTGAAAGGAAAAATAGAATCAAATGGAGACATTAGAAAAAATGGTTCTGTAATCGGAAAAGTTGAATCCAACGGAGATGTTAGAATTAACGGAAGTGTAAAAGGAAAAATAGAATCCAACGGAGATATTCGTAAAAATGGTTCTGTTGTGGGTTCTGCCAAAGGCGTTAAAAAAGAGCAAGCTGCTGTAATTTTCTTCTTTGATTTCTTTCAGATATAGGATTCGTTAAGAATAGAATAGGGAAAGTGATGTTTGAGATTGACGTATAAATCTATTCCCAAATAAGTTTTTTACTATTTTTTATCAGTTGAATATCTGGGCTAATTTTTTTAGTTTTTGCTTTATGATGATAAAAACAGTACTTTTGATAACAATGATGCTCTAAATTTTCACAGCATAATATTCATCATTTTGAAATATAATTATATGCGTATCCTGACAGTCTCCTAAAGGAGAGAGCATATAGTTTTTACCTTATGTGCAATCATAATCTTAGAAAGATTTTGAATTGAAGCAACATTAATCTTGTATTTCTTGGAAAGAACATCAAAGTTAAATGAATCTATTGAATCTTTATGAAAAATAATGTTTTTGTCAATTGTTCGATGTCTATTTTTATTTGAAACATACATTGAGTCAATGATAATTACGGATGGTAAATAAATATAAAAGTATCCATCTTCATAGTTGAATTCAAATTCACTATTGGGATAACTTCCGCTTACTGACCTGTACAAAGAGTCCATTTCTCTTATAGATTTTATTTTATCATCAATTTCTTGACCAATTACACAATTTGTGAGTAATATAAAGACGCTAAAAACTATATATTTTAGTTGAAATTTCAATGTTAATATTAGAATTTATTGGGACTATCAAAATTGATCCATGAAGTCCATTGTTCATTTTCATTACCACAAATATCAATTAAACTAAACCTCACTTTATATTTGATATTTCTTTCGAAGGTAAATGCGCCAGAACACATCCCGTGTCCAACTCGAACTATGTTAGAATCATTAATAGTCAAAAAATAAGTAGTTGACTCTCCATTATATAAATTAACCAATTCAGTTTTGATTATAATTTCTGATTGGTCTTCAGTAATTATTTTAAAATCCGAAAAAATAGCTGGCCCACATCCATATTTAATATTACTACTATTAATTTGAATGGGATTTTCAATTAGTTTTGGAGGGATTGAATCTTTTTCATTATCAATTTTCCAACTTATAGGTAAAGATTTTTGAAGTTCAGAATTCCAGATAGTTAATAGGCGTTCTTCTAATTTACCAAGGTTATCAATTCTTAAAAAGTAAACTACATCAGGAATCAAATCTTCCTCTGTTGTTAAAATTGCTTGAGTTAGATTAAACATTCCAATATTAAGGCGTTTTATAGATAGATTAACTCTATGATTCTTTGATTCAAGATATACAGGGTATTTAGAATTTAATAAAGTAATAATTTCTTGTGTTCTTGCATAGCCTTCAAGTACAAAAAATGAGTTTTTGTTAATAGTTTCAGTTTTAGGAAATACATTTAAACCATAAACAGAACAATCTGCATATAAAGAACCAAGAAATGTTAGATTCAGAAATAAAAGTAATATTTTCATAAAATTAAGTATTATAGGCTTTATATCTGTATAACGTATTTAATTAATTGTTGTTTTATACATTATATCTCTCACAAATATATACCATCTAATTGATTTTTAATGTTTTTAAAGAATTTTATTAGAGTATCTTTTAAAATTCAACAAATAAACAACAATCTCAACTTTCTAGGTTTTATGAATCAGGTTTTGAACTCTTTTTTTGGAAAAAACAATTTGCGTTTTTATGCTTGTTGTGTTTTTTATTTCGCTCCTCTGGAGCTTCTTGGATATTCTAATATTTTTTTATTATGATTTTGCCCCTAAGGGGCTGGCATCATTTCAATTTGTTTTCTATAATTTTTTAAAGTGTTCGTCATTCAAAATTGCCTTAAATAATTTTCCTCTGCGGTTAAATTTAATCATAACAAATAATTGGACTGTTTTATCATGATAAGTTCCAGAGGAGCGAAATCATCATATGTGTTTGCGGTTATTTTTATTTCGCTCCTCTAGAGCTTCTTGGTTATTCTAATATTTTTTATCAATTTTGATTTTGCCCCTAAGGGCTGGTATCATTTCAATTTGTTTTCTATATTTTTTTATAGTGTTCGTCAATCAAAATTGCCTTAAATATTATTGTCTTCTTCGGTCAGTTTGTAATTTTAACAAGTATTTGGTATATTTTTTTAAATGATAAGCTCCAGAGGAGTGAAATCATCCTAGATTTTTATTTAATATGCGTTTTTTTAGCTCCAGAGGAGCGATATTATTCAATCCATTCAAATAAATAGTTGTCATCATATCCAACATTAAATTTCTGCAACAATGATTCATATTCATCTTTGAATGATTTCTTTTGATGATGTTGTTCTTGATTGTTAATATATGTAATGACATTATCCAATTGAGATTGAGCATAAGAAAATGCACCAAAGCCTTCTTGCCATTGAAATTTTCCTTTTACCAATCCTTTTTCATTTATCCATTTTGATGAATTTGCTTTTATATCTCTAACCAAATCAGATAAAGCAATATTGGGTTTTATACTGACCAAAATATGGATGTGATCTGCAACACCTCCAATAGCATATACTTTTTGTTCTTTCCCATTTATAATACCACAGATGTATTTGTGCAATTCTTCTCTCCAGGTTTTATGAATCAGGTTTTGTCTTCCTTTTACGGAAAATACAATTTGCAAATAAATTTGTGTATATGTGTTTGCCATATTTTTTATTTCGCTCCTCTGGGGCTGGCATCATTCCAAAAATATAGGTTTTAACTTTTTTATTGTTTATATTTAAATGTAAATTTTATAATTGAAATCACACAAAGATGCAATGAAAAATTTATACGGAGTTTACTTCTGACTGATTGAATATAATTTTTTCAGAAGAAATATAATCATTTTTTTGGTGTTTTACAAAATGAAAACCACTATCATCATAAATGATAATAGAAAACCACTTATTGAAACGAAAATTCTGCCCCTGATGGGAGTGGATAGCCCACAGCTTGTGTGGCGCTCATGGTGTGGATAGAGACATAGCGACCATCGGAAGCTCATGCAGATAGACTTTCACCATCGACACACAGGCGAGGACTAGTATCGTACAGCGGGTAAAGGCAGCCCAAGAAAAGTAAAAAGTAGCATAGAAGTTTATCTATACTTCACCTCGATAGCATGAAGTTCAATCAGTGGTTTTAAAAACTCTTCTAATTGTGACATGTCCAATTGGCTGGCAGCATCGCAAAGGGCTTCGCTTGGGCAAGGATGACATTCTACAAACAAGCCATCTACTCCAGATGCAACGCCTGCTCTTGCCAAAGTTTTGAGATATTGTCTGGCACCTCCATTGGGATCGGCACTCGGAATTCCGTATTTTCGGATGCTGTGGGTCACGTCAAAAATAACAGGGTAGCCTGTTTCTCTGAGATGATAAAAACTTCTTGGGTCCACTATCAAATCGTTGTATCCAAAAGCATAACCTCTTTCGGTAAGTAATATGTTTTCGTTTCCTGTGCTTTCAATTTTTGCTACTGGTTTGCTCATGTTTTCGGGTGCCAAAAACTGTGCGTGTTTCAGATTGATGGTTCTTCCAGTGTTTCCTGCAGCAACAGCCAATGTGGTTTGCATTACTAAATAAGCGGGAATTTGTATCACATCGCAAACTTCTGCAGTGGCAGCCACTTGGTCGGGATAGTGCACATCGGTAAGAATAGGGAAACCAAATTCTTTTTTTACTTTTTCTAATATTCTTAATCCTTCGTCAATGCCAGGTCCTTGGTAGAAATCCACAGAACTTCTGTTGTCTTTCATGAAAGAGGCTTTGTAAATAGTTGGAATTTTTAATCTTTCGGTTACTTCCTTTATCTTTTCTGCTGTGCGCATCATGATGCTTTCGTCCTCAATCACACAAGGGCCACTGATTAAAAATAAATCGTCTGCGCCACAATTTACATTTCCTACTTTTACTTTTTTGATACTCATTGGTATTTTTTCTTTAAATAATAACGACAAAGTTACACTTCTTCAATTAATTTGATTAAAATCGTAACAATTTTAATTTCGCAGGTTATACAACCATAATTTCCAACTATGAATTCAAAAGCCAGTTTTGTCGTTTTATTGAGTCTAATATTCTTGAATATTTTAGCCAAAGATAAAAAGCCTTTTATTCCCAATTGTTCAGACATCCATGAAGGAAAGGTATTCGTGAGCCAAACAGAAACTACGAATATGATGTATCACGAATATTTGTACTATCAAAAATCAAGTCTTACTGAAAATGAGTTTAATGCTTTATTGCCAGATACTTTGGTGTGGAGAAGTAAAAATCAATACAACGAAGCCTATGTGGAGTATTATTTTAGGCATCCAGCCTACAGAGACTATCCAATTGTGGGTTTAACCAAATCGCAGGCTCAATTATTTTGTGATTGGCTTTCTATAGTTTTGACAGCCGAAAACAGAAAACGAGAGGATTCTGATGTTGATAGTGTTTTGGTAAGACTTCCGACCCAAAGTGAATGGATTTTTGCAGCACAAGGAGGCAATGAATATTATGAATATCCTTGGGAAGGACACGATTTGCGAATGGGTGAAGGGAAGTTTCAAGGCATGATAAGAGCTAATTTTGTGAGAGGCAAAGGAGATTATATGGGCGTAGCAGGAAGTTTGAACGACAATGCAGACGTCACAGCGCCCGCAAAATCTTATTGGCCTAATGATTTTGGATTGTACAATTGTGCAGGAAATGTTTCTGAAATGGTTGCTGACAAAGAGGTTGCGATGGGCGGTTCTTGGTTTTCGTCAGGATACGATATTAGGGTAAGGTCTGAAATTCCATTTACAAAGCCTTCATCTAAAGTGGGTTTTAGGTATTTGGTGGAAGTGAAAAGGAAAAAGCCAACGAGCAAAGTAACAGAATTGAAGTTCAATTCCAAATGGATGAAGCAAAATTTCACGGTTTTGGGAGATACTTTACATGTTCAGAAATTTGAGGTAAGTAATCTTTTGTACAATCAATTTTTGAGAGAAACCAATCATAAAATCCAAGATACAACACTTTGGAACAATCAATTTCCATATAGTAATTACCATACGAATAATTACAGATGGCATTCAGATTTTGAAAATTTTCCTGCAGTAGGTATGTCGAGAGCAGATGCGATGGCTTTTTGTGAGTGGATGAAAGTAAAGTTAGTTCCCGTTTTGGGAAACAAAATAGAGGTTTTTATTCCTTATGAAAAAGAATGGATGGACGCAGCAAGAGGAGGCTTGGATTTGAGTCCTTATCCGTGGGGTGGTCCATATATTAGAAATTCAAAAGGAGTTTTATTAGCAAATCATAGATATATAGCAGAAAGTTATACTACTAGAAATAAAGAAGGGGAGTGGCAAGTCAATTTCCCAGAGGGAAGGCATGAAATGTTTGGGGCAGATTTCGATGGGTTTATGGCTACAGCACCTTGCGATACTTACCACCCCAATGGTTTTGGATTGTACAATGTAGCGGGAAATGTGAAAGAAATGGTGGGAGAAAAGGGAATGACCAAAGGGGGAGGTTGGAAATCGGATTATATGTTTCTAGATATAAATTCCAGAGAAGAATGGAATGAAAAACCAGCAGCTGATGTTGGGTTTAGGGTTTTTGTTGTGGTAAGATAGTGATTGATTTTAGTAGATATACAAATACGTAGTACGTAATACTTAATACGTATTAAGTAAATTAAAACATCTCAAATTCCTTCAAAGATTTCCACACACAAAAGGCTTCCTCATGCCAATCCATTTTGGGTTCGGGAAATTCTGGTATCAAAACAGTGCGCATTTCTGCAGCAATTCCTGCTCGCATTCCATTTTTACTGTCTTCATAAACCACGCATTCTTGAGGAGCAACATTTAGCATTTTTGCTGTAGATAGAAAAACATCCGGGTGCGGTTTTCCTTTGAGTTCAAACTCGGCTGAGTGCAATACTTCAAAGTATTTTTTGATGTCTAGTTTTTGCACCACTGCATTGATAATTTTCATACTAGATGAAGAAGCCAACGCAATTCTTTTGTCGTTTTGTTTTAAAGTTTCTAGAGCCTCATAAACACCTAAAAGTGCTGTTCCTTTTTGGTTGACCAACGATATGAGTTCATCTTGAATATCATTAGAAGTTTTTGTAACAGGCATTTCCAAACTGAGTTTCTGATTCCAGTATTTAACCACTTCATCAATTCTCATCCCTACAGTTTCACGACACATGTCATCATTAAAATCAATTCCCAATTGGGTAAAGATTTTAATTTCTGCTTGCCTCCAAAATGGTTCTGAGTCTATCAAAAGACCGTCCATATCAAAAATGTGTGCTTTCATAGGATTGAGGAATAATAACTTTTAAAGGTTACTTTATGATTAATTTTTCTTCAAATTTCACTTCGATTTCATTTTTTATATTAACGGAAATTAACCAAGTTTTACTATCTAATTTTTTTCCTTTGATTTTTCCTTTTTTCACGTATCCAAAAGCGTTTAACAAACTTTTGGAATATACAATAGATGAATATTGACAATTAAGAATTGATAAATCTTCATCTTTATAATCAAATTCATTTTCATCTGAATTAAATTCGAAAACTAGAACATCCTTATATTTGGCTTCGTAATCTGTTGCATCTACAAACTTAAAATCTTCTTTTATATAAATTACTACTATTTGGTTACCTTCTGTTATTTGGTATCTTTCGAAAGAGTTTATGTTTGAATTTCTAATAATTTTAGAATTATTGAAAATGTTTTTTGTTTCAGATTTAGAATAAACAGTTTCAATTGTTGAACTTCTATTTTCGCAAGAAATATAACTTATTGTGATTAATAATATTAATAATCTTCTTTTCATATTTTTATCTATATGATTTACTTGAAGTTTTCTGTTTATTAAAAACAAAGATATAAAAACGCATAGAAATTATTCAAAATATAAAAAACTTACACCAAACCTCTTCCTACTTTCTTAATTGTTCCGTCTTTTTGTAAATCGTCAAAAACTTTGTCAAGTACACCATTGATAAAAGTATTGCTTTTGGGTGTACTATAGAATTTTGAGATTTCGATATATTCGTTCAACGAAACTTTCAAAGGAATAGAAGGAAACTCTTTGGCTTCTGTAACAGCCAATGACATGATAAGAATATCCATTTTTGCCAATCTGTCACTGTCCCAGTTTTTGGTGTATTTCCCAAACAATTCTACATTAGCATCAAAATTGGCAATAGCCCTTCTGAATAATCTTTTTACAAATTCTTCTTCATCTTCTTTGTAAAGGTCAAAAATTTCATGCAGTTCATCACTTTCTTTGGTAAAACTTTTCAAAGTCTTGATTACCATACTGAAAATATGGTCAAAGTCGTCTTGCCAATGTATTCTCATTTCCTCAAAGTGATTGAGTAATACAGAAGAATTGCAAATTTCTTTTTTGAAAAGTTTGAGGACAAATTCTTTTTGATCGTCAAATGAAGGATTTTCTAATTGCATAAAATGGATATACAATTCAGACTTTTCTATTTGAACTAATAATTTTTTAATCAAATCCTGATTTACATCACCCACCCAATTCACTTTCAAAGAATGTGATTTCTGTTGAAGCATAAGGTTTGATGAGATAATTTCTATGAAATCATTCTCAATAAAATTTTTCTTAGGATTTAAATTGTCCTCCGTTGGAATAATTTTTCGTTTGCGTTCTTCACTTTTTCTTAAAGCAAAAATCTTCAATTCAGGTAAAACCAATAAGTATAAAAGATACAAATCATACATTTTGTCAATGCTATGAAGTAATTCTTTCTCACCTGCGGTATAATTCTGATTGTCAGATTGTGTGTAAGCATATAATGCTTGTAATACCTTAATTCTTAAATGTCTTCTATTTAGCATTTTATTTTACGAAATGTTATCCCTCTTTTGGAATACTTGTATTAAATTAAAAAAAATTGAATCGTAATCGATTCTAGTAGTATTTTTTGATATTCGTCAAAGCAGCAATACGCTCTTCCGCTTTTTGATTTGCAATTTGATATGTAGGAATGTTTTTTTCTTTAGAAGTATTTACGATATCCAAAGTAGTATTGTAAATATTTTCAGCCATATCCATCACTTGAGATTGTTGTAGTCCAACCACTTCACCGTAGCAATTCATTACACCTCCAGCATTAATCAAAAAGTCTGGCGCATAGATCATCCCTTTTTCCATTACAGCAAATCCGTGAATGTCTTCTTTTGCCAATTGATTGTTGGCAGCACCAGCAATAATACTGCATTTCAATCTTTTTAATGTATCGTCATTCACAGTAGCGCCAAGAGCACAAGGAGCGTAAATATCAACATCTAAATCGTAGATTTCATCTATTCCAACGATTTCTGTATTGAATTTATTCGCAACATGCATTAATGTGGGTTCGTGTATGTCAGAAAGAAAAACTTTCGCTCCTTCTTTCACTAAATGTTCTACTAAATATTGTCCTACATGTCCAGCACCTTGTACAGAAACTTTTTTACCACTCAAACTGTCTTTTCCGTATTGAGCTTTTGCCGCAGCTTTCATTCCCATATACACACCGTAAGCAGTTACAGGAGATGGGTCTCCACTTTTTCCAGGCAAACCAGCAACGTGATTGGTTTCCATGGCTACATAAATCATGTCTTTAGGAGAAATTCCAACATCTTCAGCAGTGATGTATTTACCGGCTAGGTTATTTACAAATTTTCCAAATCTTCTGAATAAAGCTTCGTTTTTCTGAGTTCTAGAATCACCAATAATAACCGCTTTACCACCACCTAGATTTAACCCAGAAATAGCGTTTTTATAAGTCATTCCTCTAGAAAGTCTCAAAACATCTTTCAATGCCTCTGCTTCAGAATTGTAATTCCACATACGAGTTCCGCCTAATGCAGGACCGCATACTGTATTATGAACAGCAATAATTGCTTTTAAACCTATTTCTTTGTCTTGACAAAAAAGTACTTGTTCGTGTTCTAAATTAAACATTTGACTCAATACACCTAAGTCTTCTGTTGTGCTGCTTGTGATTTCTTTATTTCATGTGTGTAGAATAACTGTAGCTTACTGCATTAAATATGTTTGTAACTTCAGCAGTGCAAAAATATAAGAAAGTAATTATATTGTCTAATCTGAAACGAATTTCCTTTAACCTTTTATTCTTTTTGAACTCTCAACTTACAACAAAACGCAAATAAGTTAAAATAGACTTCATTTTGAAGCATTTAGCACATTTGAAACAAACATTTTATCAAATACAAATGGTATTCCTAATGGGAATACTTTATTGTCAATCTCGAATTATTTCAAAGTATTGATGCCACAAACATCTTTTTTGATAAAAATTCTTGATTTAATCGAGAAACGATATCATAAAAATATACAAGTTTCAGAACCTGATGTGAATGCAGCGCCTGATATTATTTGATGGTTCTTAGCGTATGCGATTATCACTACATTTTTCCTTTGACCGCCGAAACGACTTATCGTGATGTCAGATTTAGGGTAGTTCTGACTTGAAGAACGTAAATTCCATGACAAAACACTCGTAGCTGGAGTTTATTCTTCACAAAATCAATAGTACCAAGATATTTTATGAATAGAATCCAGTGAAGAGAATGAGGCAACGTACTGGGACCCGCTAGCTATGCACACCCATCAACGTACGTTTTAGTTTGTTTCGTGATTCTGCCATGGTCAAAAGTCCAGAATTGACCATGTATGTTTTGCACTTCCTTTGTCATTATGCCATGATTTTTAAAATAAGCAACAAAATCAATAAGAAAGTGTCATATCACGCAAAAACAATAACCTGGTTTGTTTAACTTTGCATGTGTATTACTCAGGAATTAGAGTTTTCAAAGCCTTGGTCGGAAAAAGTTTTTCATTAATAAATCATTTGACGATGAAACGAAAATTATAAAAGATATCGTTGAGCTTATGCTGACCAATCATTTTGGTGCCTGTACTATTTTAATGATTGGCTGAGTAAGGATTATCACCATCTATATTGAGGTTTGAGGCAGACGGAACATTATAGATACCTAAGTGAGGTATTGCAGGAATTTGTAATTTATGTAATATGCTTACTTGGCCTTCTTTGTCGTGGGCTGGGTTTCATTGATCCAGAGAGCGGCTGCACTGCAAAGATGGTGTGTTAATGAATTTTTTATTACTGTGGCCTATTGAGGTAAAAGAAATTGAAAACCAATTGTAGAAGAAACTTAAAAATTACTGAAATGTGAGTTTGTGGGATTCTAACACAGGAATCAAAGCCATCAAAACATTTCTTTTGAAGTTAAAAAAGGACAAATGATAGCCATAATAGGAAAACAGGAAGGAAATCTGTTTGTAAGCAAATATGATGCAGACTACTTGATGTAGATGAGGGGAGGATTTTATTCACTGAGGAAAATATTAAAGATTTTAAATTTCATAGTTTTAGACATCAAATGGGATTTTAGCTGCAAGAAGTCTCTTTATTTCTAGATACGATAAAAAAGAATATTGGGGATTAGAACTCAGAAAGACGATGCCAATGAAGAAGCCATTATATAAGGCAAAGATGCACAGCATCATAATAATGTCATAGAACTTGAACATCACACAGAAACTGTGTGAGAGAGAGAGGTATCACGCTTCTGGAGGACAAAACAAAAAAGGAGTTTCCACAGAAAGGATCATTAGAGAACTAGAAGTCTGATTTTGATAGACTGTCATCATTGGTGGACACTGAAACAGAAGAAATTATTCTGGAAATCCTTAAAAGGATTTAAACACAAACAGCATCACATTGGTTTATAGAATCTCTTCCACCAAACACGCAGGACTCTTATTTTGGCCTTGGAAGATGAAAGCATAGAACAAGGTAGCCAATGATGATTCATCAACCAAAAGGATGGTATCTAGAAACTCATCAGAAGCAGCTGGTAGAAGAGTCTAAGATTGCATCCAAATTATGTTATTTATTCATAAAAATTCTTTGTATTTGTTATGTTAAAATCAAATAGTGAAATTTTCTTTACAATGTGATTAACTCCTAAAAATCAATTTTGCGAGCGATGGCAAAGAGATGCTGGCGGGATACAAAGATGAGATTGCATCAAAACTGTGCAGATGTAAAAGAACTTATTTTTTTGATACGCAAACCCAACCTGAGGATCAGGTGTTACTGCAGTCAGAAAGCAAAAGAAGTTTCTTACAAGATGGAAAGTTCACTGGAAAAACATAAACCTTATATAAAAATAAGAAGATTTTGAAATTTCATGCTCTAATTTGGATGTGCGTCAATGAAATAGAAAGTTGAAACTCTGCGGTGAGATTATCCTGCTGCCACTGAAGAATAATAGGAGGTGATCGATTCTGATAGTGTTAGTTTGATGGGATTTGTAATTGATATTATTCAAGAAAGTCTTAAACCTTTCTGGAAGTAATGTATCCTCAATATTTACCTCACTTCAAACGTTGTCTGCCGTCATAATGTTGATATTTGTATTTCAGGGCAACAAAAAGTCCATAAAATCTTGTCTTACAGTCTCAACTGTGAAAGTATCATGTAAGGTCTGAGAAGATTGTGTTATGCTTTTCCTTTGAATTTAATATCTTCAACCTTGTACCTTCTATACAAGATATTGACAAAAATAACATCATCTTCCACCAAACGACATCCATAACAACAAAAAAGTCTTTAAAACCCTTTGTCTTATAGCCTTTGACCTGTAAAATACTCAAAGTTTTTAACTTAATGTAATTTTCAAACTCCTTAAAATTATATGAGAAGAGGCACATACTTTGGACATTTCCAAAAAACATCAACATCAAACATCAACCATCTTTCCATCAAACTACATTGAACATGTTGCAAAAATATCAATTCATCATCCATCAAAGGACATAGTTCAACAAAAATTAATTACGTCTTTGTCTTACAGTCTTAACTGTGCTAATGCAAAGAAAATCCCTTGGAAGGATGCAAAGTTTTAACTCAATGAATTTCCTAAACCTTGTACATAAGTGATTGGACAAAAACATCACCAACCATCTCCATCAAACTGACATTGTAATAACAAAAATTCTAAAAATCTTTTGTCTCATGCCCTTAATCCAAGAGTTACTGCAAAGTTTTGACCTCATCAGAATTTCAAACCTTGTACCTTGTACATAAGACATTGGACAAAAAAAACATCAACCATCTTCCATCAAACGACATTGTACAACAAAAAGTCTTAAAATCTTTTGTCTTACAGTCTTTTTAACCACAAAGCACGCAAAGTTTTTAACTTACCGTAATTTTCAAACCTTGTACCTTGTACATAAGACATTGGACAAAAAAAACCATCAACCATCTTCCATCTTCCATCAAACGACATTGGACAACAAAAAAGTACATAAGATAACAGGCCAAACGCGCCAAATACTGTAAAACATTCCAACAACCCTTCACACTTCTGCCGAAATCATTTCAGATGAGAGGGTATGATGTTAATATTTTTCACTTTTAATCATGACTTTGTAGATTATGAGTAGACATTTAAATCCAGAAGCAATTCCATCTGAAATTCTGTAATTACAAATCTAAGAGAGGGTATAGCCCCTTTCTTACCTGATTTGAAGTCCCATTCTCTTCAATCTAGATTCAAGGCAGAATGGTTACTAGAGCATCTTGTACTGTGCTCTGAAGACGCCCACCACTTTCATTGAATGCCGCCATTAAATCATTGAAACCTGATAAACCATCAATTCTTCCCTAAGCAAATATTGACAATTGATGCATTTTCTTTTAGCCAACTCAACTCCATTTTGGGAATTTCTTAATTATTTCACGTGAGGAATTATAATACTTATGAAAGTGATATGTAGAACTGCTTTTTTTTATCTAGAAACTAAGGTAATAAAGAAAATTCAGAGATAAATGTTGGTTATTTTTCAAATTACTAAAACAAAACTAAACCCAATGGATAAGAGGCACTACTAGCTGCTTTGTGCCATGATGCTGACTCTGCATCGTCAGACTTCTTTATTTAGAGGTTTAAAACTGTATCTAATATATTTCAAAGAAATTGGCCACATCAAACTGCTTGAGATGCCCAGTCTGATTTAGACGCTGCTCAACTGGCCAATGCTGTTTGTACCGCCGTGTGGCGTTAATCTGCGGCGTTTGATATGAACATCAAGTAACATAATCTAAATAACTCAGGCCTGTTGACTATTTGGTAATGGCAGAGAACTGGCATTGAGAGTTAAACTGAGGAGCACATCTTAACTGGCTTTTTTACCTGACCTCTTTATCTAGAAGGTGCCTCCATCAAAGAATAGTAATGATAAAACATCATCTAGTATTATAATCAGCAAAACAAGAATGCTAATAACTGAATTAGGAACTGAGTTAATTGTAGCTGGGGTCAGAATAATATTTGCTGAACCAAAGAAGTAACTGATGGGTAAAGATTATTGTATTAATGTAATACTGTCTGGACAGAGCACGGCTGTAATCCTGAAAAACAAACATTTCCAAACAGAATAGATGATGCTGCTATTTATCCTGATGAGATTTGACTGGAGAGAGTGAAATCTGGTTCCATGTAAGAGAACTTGACTGGTGGTGTAAAGGTAATATGAGCCATTGATTAGCACTACTTCTTTGGATGGTACACCTTATACTTTTGGACTGCTTATCTACTTCAGGCCTCTGAAAACATGGGGACTTATTCCTTTCAATTTGAATTTGGAAAGTCCAACTAGAAGTCATGATCTGTAAATTTATAACTCCTACTGGAAGTTTAAATGTAGGAGGGAATCTTGAACCTTTGAGTAATGGAAAGCAGATTCAGATTTTGGTTTACTTGTTCAATGCCACCTATATCCTTGTTTTGGTTAGAAGCACCTGATGAACTTTACAAATACTGTTGGTATCTATCATCCACCTGAGATGTTAAGAAATTGGCTTTTGATGATGATGTACTTTAATCTGCAACAGCAAATGGGGCAAAACAGACCATAAAGTGAGGACTGGAAGTACAGGAAAGTTTGGTTAAACTGAAGGTGAACTTGTTTAACTGGTCTGGACTGGGATCAAAATCAGAACTTATTAATGAACTAGTTGGTGGTCAAATATCAATAATTAACAGTATTGAACATCACATGGTAAACTCAATTCTACCATAGAGAATGGAGTGTCTACTGTTTCTGCAAAAGATGGGGAGACTTATGATCCTGCACACTCTGGATCATGGGCCAGCTTAGATGGCAAGGACCCAAACAAATTTTTCTAGACTGATGATGCCATTTTACAATACTGCAACATTAAAGACTTGTCTGTCCTCAATTTTCTCCCAAGTAACTAAAAAATAGTAGTAGCATTTTAACTCTGCAAACAATTTCATTATATAGAACTTAAAACGTGGAGGAGCAAATCATGGTATAATGACCATTCACAGTGTGTTAATGTTTGGAAATAGTGACTTTACCATAACATAAATCATGGTACAGTAATCCAATACATTTAATCACACAGTTCTAATCCCAATGAGTATGTCTCATTGTAATGCTGCCAATATTGTATAACTTCCAACTTTCTTTAGTAATAATTGTTCTATGGAGGAAGGCATTTAATCTGAACTGTTAATGATTGTTATGTAGGTTGTAATAGAAGGAGAAATAAGGCCCGCCAGCAATGTTCCTCGGTGCTTGAACGATTCAAGGTAATGCTCCGAGCCGTAAATGCTGAACTCAAACAGAAGATCTGTTTTGGTTTGCTGATGTTACAGAATAAATATAGATACTATGAGATGAAATGCAGGTGTGCCTGCATCCTGGATGCATTGATGAATTGCAACTTTTTCAAGATCATTTATGAAAATACTTTTCCCATGCGGTAGTTGCTGATTATGTGAGATAACAACGCATAATCTCTGCATTCTCACGGTTTGGAGTAGAAGAAAGCTTTAGAATCAACTATCGGATTATATCCTAATCCAACAGCATCTATTTTTACAGTTACTAACAATGGAACTGCTCAAATTGAGGAAATCACTGTTTTAAACGCTCTAGGTGCTATTGTATTTATTGAAAATAGAGTAGTTTCAGATAGACACGATGTAAATATTTCAAACCTTGAAAATGGTGTTTATTTTGTAAGAGTTGTTACCGAAAATGGTTCTGTAACAAGAAAAGTAGTGAAAAAATAATTGGTTAAATTAAATATTATTAAAGGCTATCCTAATGTAGGATAGCCTTTTTTATGTGTATTAGGTTAAATAAATTTAAAACTATAAGAAAGGAGTTGGTTGACTTAGTGTATAACATATATCTTTGTAATTATTGAAAAAGAAAAAAATGAAAATTGGAATCGTATTGTATCCTACATTTGGAGGGAGTGGAGTAGTAGCAACAGAGTTGGGGATAGCATTAGCCAAAAAAGGACATGAGATTCATTTTATAACTTACAGCCAGCCAGTAAGGTTGGATAAATTAAGAGAGAATATATATTTTCATGAAGTTGCCGTAAGCGACTACCCACTTTTTGAACATACACCCTACGAGCAGGTTCTTACAAGTAAACTGGTTGACGTAGTTAAATACGAGAAATTAGAGTTGCTACACTGTCATTATGCCATCCCACATGCTTCAGCGGCATACATGGCGCAACAAATATTAAAAGAAGAAGGAATTCATATTCCATTTATAACTACTTTACACGGTACTGATATTACTTTAGTTGGAAAAGATCCATCTTTTGAACCGGTAATTACTTTTTCTATCAATAAATCTACAAAAGTTACTGCTGTCTCAGAAAGTCTCAAAGCGGATACCTACGAACATTTCAAAATCACAAGAGAAATTCAAGTAATACCCAATTTTATTAGAATTGGTGATTATGAAATGCCCAATAATCCCAAATATAAATTAAGATACGCTCCCAATGGTGAGTTTCTAATTACCCATATTTCTAATTTCAGAAAAGTAAAAAGAGTTCATGATGTTTTGGGTATTTTCAAAGGATTGTTGGACAAAGGTCTCAAAGCAAAATTAATGCTTGTAGGCGATGGTCCTGAAAGAAACAAGTTAGAAAAAAAATGTAGAGAATGGGGATTGTGTGATAGCATTATTTTTTTAGGAAGTATGAAATCTACCGTAGAAGTTTTAGCAATTTCTGATTTATTTTTATTACCTTCAGAAACAGAGAGTTTTGGGCTTTCTGCATTAGAAGCTCTAGCGGCAAAAGTGCCTGTGATTGCTTCAAACACTGGTGGTATTCCAGAAGTGATTACGCACGGTTTTTCTGGCTTTTTGTCCAATGTTGGCGATGTAGAAGATATGGTAAATAATGCCTTTTATATTTTAAGTGATTCAGAAAGGAAAATACAATTTAGTAAAAATGCTTTTGAAGAAGGATTGAAGTTCGATTTGGAGAATATTCTTCCTATTTATGAAAAACTTTACGAAGAAGCATTAAGCGAACATCTTGCAAAACTTTAAAAAGTTTTCATATTTCTGTCCATCTCTCTTTTGGCGTCTTTAGATTTTAAATCCTCACGTTTGTCATGAGTTTTCTTTCCTTGCGCTAATTTAATATCCAATTTTGCATGACCTTTGGGAGTGATAAATAGTTTATAAGGAATCAACGCCAGCCCCTTCATTTTGAGTTTTCTTTCTATTTTGTTGATTTCTGTTCTATTGAGCAATAATTTTCTGTCTCTTCTAATTTCGTGAGTTACAAATCCTGCGTTTTCATACTCTTGAATGTACATATTTCTAATATATACCTCCCCATTTACAATCACACAATACGCTTCTACGATGCTTGCTTTGTTGTTTCTTATGGACTTTATTTCAGTTCCATGAAGTTGAATTCCAGCAGTGTAACTCTCCAAAAACTCGTATTCGAATTTCGCTTTTTTGTTTTTTATGTTGATTCCTACTGACATTACAAAAACAAAGATAGTATAAAGCGCTTAAAATTACTTTTAATTTTCTTCAAAGTTTTTGAAGATTCTATAAGAATGATTACTTTTATCTTTTATTAAAATTTTAAACTTAAAATTATGCCTTCATTTGATATTGTAAGTAAAGTAGATATTCAAACTTTAGATAATGCCATCAACTCAGTGATGAGAGAAATCGGAAATAGATATGATTTTAAAGGTAGCGATTCTACTGTAGAATTGGATAAAAAAAACTACGCTCTTAAAATCATGACAGAAGATGAATTCAGACTAGATCAAATCGAAAAAGTGATTATTGGACAGTTTGTAAAGAACAAATTAGACCCCAATAGTTTGGATGATGGAAAAGAAAAATACGCTTCTGGAAATAGATTGAGAAAAGATATTATCGTAAAACAAGGAATTGATAAAGAAACTTCCAAAAAAATTATCAAAAGTATTAAAGATACAAAGTTAAAAGTTCAAGCAGCGATTCAAGACGATCAAATTAGAGTTACAGCCAAAAAGATTGATGATTTACAAAGTGTAATAGCACATTGCAGACAATCAGATTTTGAATTGCCTTTACAATTTATAAATTTTAAATAATTTCAAATTGAAAAAAATACTTTTTGTCATATCATTTATTTTTGCGTTCATAGGTGCTCAATCTCAAATTATTGCACCACATATTCAAAATATTACCACTAAAGATTATGGTAACTTAAAATCTCCAGAGGTTTGGTCTATTGCACAAGATGATAATGGATTAATGTATTTTGGATTTGCAAACGAAATTGGTATTTATGATGGGGTCAATTGGGAGTTTGTTTCTGTTCCAAAATCATACTATATTACTTCACTTCATTATTCAAATGGCAGAGTGTATTTTGGTGGTTATAGCCGTTTTGGATATTTAGAAGAAAATGATAAAGGTCATTTAGAAGCTAAATTTCTATCAGAAAAGTTAGAAAAACAATTTACAAATATTTGGAAAATACACAACAATGATAATTTTATTGTTTTTCAAACTTATGAAGCCATTTTTACATATAAAAATGATTCCTTAACAACCATTATTCCTAAAACATCCTATCATTTGTCATTCAAATCAGGAGATAAAATAGTTGTAAGAGAAAGGAATATCGGATTAATGGAAGTTTTTGAAGATCATACCGAATTACTAAATGATAATCTTCTTCTTCAAGAATATGGAATTTTTGAAGCGCTGGATATTTCAGAAGATAAAGTACTGTTGGTGACACATGAATTAGGTTTTTGGCAAACAAATTCAGATTTTTCAGAGACACTTTTTGATCCTTGTGGTGTGGATTGTCAATATGCAATAAATGTGGGCATAATTGGAGGAGTGAAAATAAAAGACAATTTATTTGCACTGAATTCCACTACAAATGGTGTCTATTTTATAGATAGCCATGGAAGAAAATTAGGTCAAGTTAATTATCAATCAGGTCTTGCTTCGGATGAGATCAAGAATACTTTTGTTGATAAGAATGGGAAACTTTGGTTAGCAACAGGAAATGGTATTTCTAAAGTTGAAGTTTTGGAACCTTTTGAATTTATCGGAGAAGAATTTGGAGTCAACGGAAATGTACAATGCATCAAAACATTCAAAGGGTTTAAATATATTGGTACTTCATTGGGGCTAAGAAGAGAAAAGGATTCTTCTTCATTGAAATTTGAAAAAACAGAGATCAGAAGTCAAGTTTGGGATATTGCTCCAGTAGATGATTTTCTATTTGTTGCAACAAATTCTGGCATTGTAAAAACTACTGATGGGATTAATTTTGAAACTGTTCTAGAAGGGAGTTTTAATGCCTTATATTTTGATGATTTAAACAGGTTTTTAATATGTGCAGGAAAAAATGGAGTATATATCTTAGATGAATTTAGTGGTTGGCTTCCATTTTCATCTTTTAATTTTTCTGGACATGAAATAAATAAAATTGCTTACGATATAAAAAATGACTGCTATTGGGTAGGAAGTTTTAGTGGAGGTATCTTAAAAGCATCTTTCGATGGATTTGATTTTAATTATAAATCTTATGGAAAAAAAGAAGGAGAAGGATTGAGAATAGGAGAAGCTATTATTCCTTTTGAAATTAATGGAACTTGTTTGTTTGGAACACCATACGACTTGTTGGAATACACCAACGAACAAGAAGCTATCGAAGAGTTGAAACTTTCTGGAAATTGGCACGATTCATTAGTTGATTATCCTGAGTTTTATCCAGGGTCTTTTTATGAATCTCAACAATTCTTTTTGGGTTCTTCCAAAAATTATCAGTATTTCTTACAAAGTGGTGATTTGATTTTAGCCGCAATTGAAAATAAAGTGGGGTATTTTAAAGATTCTACCGTTTTTGATATTAGTAAATTCAAAACACTAGAACTCGGACGTATCAATTTTATGCAATTAGAAGAAGATGGACTATATATTGGCGGTTCTAATGGAATGAGTAAAATTAATTTATTACAGTTGCTAAATGAAGATAGAGCCTATAATTATGTAAATATCAATATTAGAAAAGTTACTTACAATGATAGTTTGCACCTTTATGGATACCTTCTAAAAGATCATCTGAGTTTTCCATTTGATAGAAATAAGATTTCATTTGAATATGCATCTAATACAATTCACAATGATGTTTTGCCAGAATATAGTTGGAGATTAGTAGGAGATGATGATAACTGGAGTCCATGGACGAGTAGGGTGAAAATTGATTTCAAAAATCTATACGAAGGAGATTATATCTTTGAAGTGAAAGCTAAAGATGCTTTTGGTAATGAAAGTGAAGTGCGCCAGTATCATTTTACAATTACTGAACCTTGGTACAGAACTGTTTGGGCATATATTGGCTATGTCGTTTTCTTTTTGATAATAGTGTATTTAGCAATCGTGTTAGGACAGAAAAGGTTGAAAGCTCAAAACATTCGTTTGGAAGGTATTGTAGAGGAAAGAACGGCTGAAATTAGAGAGAAAAATGCAGAATTGGAACACAGCTATCACGAAATTGCTGAGCAAAAACAAGAAATCACAGATAGTATCAACTATGCGCAAAGAATTCAACATGCGATTTTACCTTTGCCAGAAGTTATCAAACAGCATTTGGACGATTACTTTGTAATTTTCCAACCCAAAGACATTGTAAGTGGTGATTTTTATTGGTTTGCTCAAACTGAAAAAGGAGTCGTGTTTGTTTGTGCTGATTGTACTGGTCATGGAGTTCCTGGAGCGTTCATGAGTATGATTGGATCCGATAAATTAAATCAAGCGGTATTGGAAGCAAAATTGACCAATCCTTCAGATATTTTAAGTTTTTTGAATCGTGGAATTAAAAAATCCTTGAAGCAAAAAGAAGATGAAGAGGGTTCTTCTCGAGATGGAATGGACGTTATTATAACGCATATCGACACCAAAAATATGCATTTGCAAATGTCTGCTGCACATAATTCTTTGTTAATGATTAGAGATGGTGAAATACATGAGTTTAAAGCAACTAAAGTGGCTGTTGGAGGATTTACACCAGAAAACCAAGTCTATCATTTGGAAGAAATAGATATGAAAAAAGGCGATGTTTATTACATGACTACTGATGGTTATCCAGACCAATTTGGAGGTGATAAAGGTAAAAAACTTAAAATTGCTGTATTAAAAAGAATTTTACTTGAAATTCATCAAAAACCGATGAGCGAACAAAAATCCTATCTTGAGAATTATATGAGAGAGTGGATGGGACCTCACGAACAGATTGATGATATTTGCTTGATAGGATTTAGGGTTTAGTTTTTTATTCAATTGGCACGTTTGTTGGAATGTTTTTGTGGTAACCCATAAAATCTAACCAAAATGAAAAAAGCAGCCGTCTTAATTTTAAGTTTGATGACGTTAGGATACGCTCAAGCTTCACACAAAGGAATTTACGAATTACAAAGTACTGCAAGTGCTTTCGAATTTAGAAATGTAAAAAACAACTCTTTTCACGTAGGTGAAAAACTAAGATATAGAGTACATTATGGTTTTGTAGATGCAGGA
>JAGYKU010000022.1 GCA_018401455.1 Flavobacteriales bacterium | reverse complement strand
CATTATCAGCTTCTGTAGAGTCGTCTGCTTTTTTCTCTTCTTCTTTTTTGTCATCATCCTTTTTGTCATCACCTCCTCCACAAGAAGTAAATGTAGTAGATGCAGCAACCAAAAGCATTGCAATTGTAAAGATTTTAAATTTTTTCATTTTATTTTTTTTATTGTTTAGACTGTAAAAGTATAAATTATTTTTTTATTGAAGAATATAAACACTATATCCATCAGAAAAATTAGTGAGCGTAATGGAGAGATTTTTAATTTTCCATTCTTTGTAATTAGACTGAACTTTTGAGTTTGGATCAACATTTAAAGCATAAGTAATTTCTTGTTCAATTTCAATAATATCTTGTGATAAAAGGGAAAGAGCACCTTCACAAGTGTATTTATAATCAAGTGTAATATTGTTTAATAGGTCATTATCAAAATAAAAAATTCCTTTTAAATTTAATCCTTCATAATCTTTTGTATAATTTGTACTTCCAAACATATTTATTATTTCTGATTTTGTGGTTTTTCCTATCTGAATTTTTTCAGATGTAACATTATCCAAAAATAATTCGCTTAAATCTTTTTTAAGGTTGTAAAAATCTCCAACGCAAGAAACACCATATTCGTCAATTTCTGGTTCATCAGGTTTCAAATATTTATCTATATTTAAATCAAATCCGCTCTCAAAAGTTACTAATGAAATACTAGTATTATTAATCACCCACAATGTATTCAATTCTGATTTCTCCTTAGGTTCTCCAAGAATATTTATTAATTCTTGCGTAACCATTTTCATATCTTTTGTTACTTCTTGATTTTCTTCTTCATAATTGTTAGAAAATGTACTGAAAGTAATGCTTGAAACTTTATTTTCGTATATGTTGAATTTTCTTTCAAGTCTATACCCATCGAAATTTACAGTGCTGTCCATTTGGTATTTATGAATTTCGATTCCGAAAATAGCGTTAACTTCATTTGCTGTAGTTTTATCCATTATTAACTTATCGTTTTTTATCGTTTTTACAAGTTGAACAGCATAATCAGTTCCAGAATTTAATTTGATAACTTCAGTTTCCTTATTATCTTCTTTTTCAGAATTACTATCTGAACACCCTATAAATGTAAAGGAAATAACAAGTATTAGCAAGAATGATTTTAATGTGTAAAAGGCTTTCATTGTATTATTAATTTATTGTTTGCGAAGATATTATAAATATAGAAACAAAAAGCCCTACATTAAAAATAATGTAGGGCTTTTGTATTAAGTTAATTATCAAAAATTACTCTACATTCAAGTCATATCCACTTCCAGAATAAGTAGTAATCGATACTGTATAACCTTTGTTAGCCCATTTTTTAGTGTTTCCTTCAGATGTGAATTTTGAACCTAAAGTAGTTTCTAAATAAGCAGAAACATCATTTAAATCTGTACATTCATTAGAATCTTGGAAAGTACTGAATTTGATGCTAGATACTTTTTTATTTGAAATTGAGATGTTTCTATTTAAATAATGAGTTTCGTATTGTACTTTATCACTCATATAGTAATCATCTGCTTCCATTCCCATAAGTGTAGCAATTTCTCCAGGAGTAGTAGTGTTCAACTTGATAGTTCCATTAACAACTGCTGGAATTAGTTTTTGAACTTGATCTAAACTAGCCCCAGCTACTTTATTTTCTTCTTTTTCAATAGCAGCTTTATCTACTTTAGCAGAAACAAAACCGATAGTATATCCATCGTCAAAAATACTGTAAGATATGGTATAGTTTTCAGTTTCCCATTGCATACTTTTTTCAGAATATCCTGTTGATTTACCAAATTTATCAGTAAAATACTTTGTTAATTCATCATTATCTGTTTTTGCCAAATCTTCTTTACCTTTATCATAAAAACTACTGTATGAAACTTGGTATAAAACACCTTTAAACATTGTAAAAGACTTGTTTAGATAAAAACCAGTAAAAGTGCTTTTAGATGAAATATAGTCATTAGTAGCAGAACTAGTAATGTCAAAATAAGTCTTAATGTCGTTTTCAGTTGCTTTATCCATAGCAACAGCACCAGATTCTAATGCTTCGACCATTTGAATTACATTTCCATTTCCGGTAGATAAATCAGCACTTGAAGTATTTCCTTCATTGTTTTCTCCATCTTTATTTTCTTCTTTTTTGTCACCATCTTTAGAATCAGATTTATCTCCACAAGAAGTGAACGTCATAGCAGATGCACCAAGTAAAGCTGCAACTGTAAATACTTTAAAATTTTTCATTATTATTATTAAATTTAGTTGTTTAGTGCAGAAATTATTACAATTTTTTTTATTATTATAAAAATAGTTTATATTTTTTAAAAATGATATTTTGTACTGAGCAATTAGGCAAAAACCCTAGTTGATATTTCGTTTCAATATCTTGAATAGATTCATTATACACTTGCTGAAATATGTTTTTTCTATTGGTTACATTTTGTAAATTAACACTCCATTCTTGGGTTGTTTTTTTACCATTTCTCTTAAATCCTAATTTGATGTCTAATCTCATATAATCATCAAATTGATTTACAAATGCGTTTTCGAAATCATAAACTGTTTTACCCTGGCTTCTGCTTTCTTCAATATTGATAGGAACGTATCTTTGTCCTCCATTAAGTGTAAATTTTCCATCAAGTACCAAAAGATTAATTGCTTTGGATTCTGTTGTGTTTTTTGAAAGTTTGAATTCTTTACCAATGAGCACATTGCTCGTATAATTCCCATTAAAAGCGGTATTTCTTTCTATTCCATCACTTCCTTTATAAGTAGATTGATATAAAGAACCTGTGACTAAATAATAAAATCCTTTGTCTAAAAACCTTTCTAAAGTGAGTTCTATTCCATAATTGGTTCCAGTTCCATTGTTAACCAAAGTGTCTGGAAACGTCAAATCGAAATTGGCTCCATAATTTAATACACTGTAATAGGAAGATATGTTCTGTACAGGTGCATTGTCTATCAATTGATAATAGGTTTCCAGTTTCAACCTTGATTTTTTACTGATCAGATAATCTACTGCAATTACAAAATGGTTGCTTCTAATCATTTCTAAAGATCGGTTGGGTATGTAGGTTTCTCCATTGCTATCCAAAACAGTATTTCCTTCATTATCTGTAAGTTGTCTAAAAAATAATCTATTGGGCGGAAGTTGATTGTGCATTCCATAAGCTGCGGCTAAAGAGAGTTTAGTATTGAGTTGGTATTTTAATCCTGCCCTTGGTTCTATCGCGTAAGTTTTGTTGAGCATAAAATACTGGCTGTGAATTCCAGAATTTAACGTAAGTTTTTCATTGATTCTAAATTGCCACTGCACAAATGGTTGTATAAAATATGTTGCGCCATCATTGTTGGTAATGTTGTACCAATAATCTGGAATAATAATCTGCTGGTTGTCAAAAGGATTAATAATCGTGTCTTGTCTAATATGAACGCTGTCTTTTAGATTGTAATATCTTCTTTGGTTGTAAACACCCATTTTTAGCAAATGTCTCGTAGATATTTTATGATTGAAAACGACATTAAAAGACTGTTTTCCTTCCAAAGATGTATTTCTGTAAAGAGGGTAGTAATTGTTATTGTAAATATTTAACGTATCGTTGCTGATTTCATTAAAAGTTCCATCTATAGAAAGACTTGTTTTGAGATAAGATTTTTCATTAAACCTGTAAGTGTTTGTCAAACCAGCAACACCGATATTTGAGTTAAAAATCAAATCTTCGCCTTGTTCACCAAAAAGATTAGGATCGTCTGTAAATTCACTGTCAAGAAACTTCACAGCAGATAATCCGCCAATGGCCCAAAAAGATGTTTTACCTTTTTTATTAGGAAAATCTAACTTTATAGATAAATCTTGATAATCTGGAACTGAAGTTCCTGTTCCAAAATTGATACCCGCGAGTTTGAAAAGGCCCAATGTAGAATATCGATAACTGATTAAATAGGAAGAGAATTTTTCTTTATTTATGGGACCTTCTGCCATAAACTCTAAACCATTAAATCCCATTTGAACTAAAAACTCGTGTTTTTGATTGTTTCCTGCCCTCATTTTCAAATCAAAAACACCTGCTAGTGCATTTCCATATTCAGCAGGAAATGCACCTGTCATAAAATCACTGTTGTCCAGAACATTATTGTTTAAGATACTTACTGGTCCGCCTGTAGTTCCATTTAAAGCAAAATGGTTGGGGTTAGGAATGTCTATATCTTCAAAACGATATAAAACTCCAGTGGGGCTGTTTCCTCTAATGATGATATCATTTCTGCTATCGTCAGCACCTTGAACACCTGCAAAGTTTTGTGCCATTCGAGCCACATCATTTAGTGAACCAGCATATCTCATAGATTCTTCAATAGAAAAAGTTCGAGCACTCACGGAAGTCATTTTGTTTTGGGCTTCAGATTTGTCTTTTTCTCCTTTTATAACGACTTCTTTTAGTTCGAATGACTCTCGTAGAACAATATTTAGAATCATTTCTTTTCCAGAACTTAGTTCTAAGTTTTCTAAGTTTTGGGTTTCATATCCAATGTATGAGATTTGCAAATTGATTCTTCCCACAGGAATATCTTTGATAATGAAATTTCCAAAAACATCTACCGTAGTTCCTTTGATAGGGTCTAAAGATGTGACAACGATATTCGCTCCGATTAGAGGGTTTTTAGTGTCTTTATCAACAACAGTTCCTCTAATGTTTTGAGTAATTTGCGCATTAGCAAAAATACTGATACATAACAAATGAAATAAAAGGTACTTTTTCACAGAAGGTTTTTATTTTACATAAAGTTTGTTTCCAAAATTAGTCACAATAATTATTGTAATAACTAACTACATCGAAAATTGTTTTTATTTCTCCAGAGTTTATTTTAGTAACAACCGCATCACAATTATTCAAATAATTAGCAACTTTCTTTTTCTTCAAACCAAAAACACCTTGTGTAGCTCTAATTAAAATATTACTATCTTCTAGTTTTAACAAATCTATAGATTCTATCACACCCGATTCTTGGTCAATATATTCCATTCTGTATAATGACAACTTTCCTTTTGTAACACATTTTACGAGTTGTTGCTTTCCTTGATTTTCGAATGTATAATATTCTTCATTGAAAAGTGAATTGTACCTGTTTAGCCAAAGTGTTTTGTATATTTCATTACCTCTTTTTAAACTAGATATTGATTTGATTTTGTGTTTTGATTTTTTACCGTCCTCCATTATAATTAGGATTTTCGAATTAGGATTATTCAAGTTTTCAATATTCAATTGTTTTATTAAACCATGATATTCTTCGCCATTTGATGTTATTAGGTATCCTGATTCAAATTTGTTTTGACACAATAATGAATTGAAAACACAAAATTGGAAAATCAATAAGAAAAGAGAGGCTCTAATACCCATAGGTTGATAATTGATATTTTACCAAAATTAACTTTTTAAAACATATTTTGTCTATTTAATAAAAGAAAACATTTTTTTGTGTAAATTATTAAAAGTAAATTTACTTTCGTTCTTAAATATCGGTCATTAATAATGACTGATATTATAAATAATTGCTCATTTAAAATATAACATTTATCTTTACAAAAAGTTTTTTTAAAATGAAAGCAACAATAAAACAAGTAATAGCTGATCAACGGCAATACTCAAATGCACAAGGAACAATAGAGCGAAGCATTTCACAAAAACTATTTAAAGGGAATGAAATTGTTGTGATTTCTGGTGTTAGAAGGTGTGGAAAGTCAGTTTTGCTTCAGCAAATTAGGGAAAAACAAAAGGAAAAAGATTATTATATCAACTTTGATGATGACCGTTTAGTGTTGTTCAGCTTAGAGCATTTTCAGGATTTGTATGAAGTGTTTATCGAACTGTTTGGTAAACAAAAAACGTATTACTTAGATGAAATTCAAAACATTTCAGGCTGGGAGCGTTTTGTTAGACGGCTATATGATGAAGGTAATAAAGTGTTTGTAACGGGTTCGAATGCTAATTTGCTTAGTCGTGAATTGGGAACCCACCTCACTGGAAGGTACGTGCAAATAGAACTATTTCCTTTTTCGTTTGATGAGTACCTGAATATCAAGAAAGTTAAATGGGATAAAGTTTCTGTAAATGCTACCGAAACAAAGGTTTCGCTCATCAAACATTTCAAAATTATTTGCTGGACGGAGGGTTTCCACAGTATATAAATGATAAAAATCACCATTATCTAAAGGCGTTATATGAGAGCATTTTGTACAAAGATGTAATGGTAAGACATAAATTGACCAATGAGCGTGAAATGCAAGAACTGATGTTTTACCTTGCAAGTAATGTAGCCAAGCCGTTTTCATACACCAAACTAGCTCAAATTATAGGTGTTAAACATTCGCAAACTGTAAAAAACTATTTGTCGTTTATTGAAAGTACATATTTGATTCAGCAAGTTTCAAAATATGATCATTCTCTTTCCAAACAAATGGCAAATGCTAAAAAAGTTTACTTTGTGGACAATAGTATCTGTAATAAGTTAGCATTTAACGTTTCTGAAAATTCTGGGCGATTATTGGAAAACTTGGTTTTTGTAGCTTTAAGGCGTAAACACCAACAAATTTTTTATTACCTGAACAAATACGAATGCGATTTTGTTGTAAAAGATGGAACTAAAGTTACTGGTTGCTATCAGGTTTGCTATACACTTAACGAAAACAATAGAAAACGTGAACTTCAAGGAAGTATAACTTGTGCAATAGATTTAGGTTTAAAAAAAGCGATTATTCTTACCATAGAACAAGAAGAAAAAATAAAGTTAGAAGGAATAGAAATTCATATTTTACCTGTATGGAAATGGTTACTTGATTTGTAATATGTAGTTTCATCAAAATGAAGCAAGACCAATTTTACTTATGTGATACGTTTTTTATAGTTAAAATGACTTACTTTATTATTTTTATATGTACATCTTCAAAGTTAGATAATCCAATTAAAAAAAGATAAGAAATAATTGCCAAAATACCGTGTTTAATTTTTTAAATGATTTCTATTTAACAAGAGAAATTCTCTAATTTATTTTTCTTTTACTACATTAGCTAAAAGAAAAATAATTATGCAAACAAAATACGCTGTTATTGGAGGAGGAAGTTGGGCTACTGCATTGGTAAAAATGTTGAGTAACAATTGTGATGAGGTGTTTTGGTGGATGAGAGATGCAGATCAAGTTGAGCATATTTTATTGCACGGTCATAATCCAAAATATTTAACATCTGTAGAGGTAGATAATAAAATTGTAGTACCATCTTTTGACTTAGATTTTGTAATCCAAAATGCAGATGTACTCATTGTAGCAACGCCTTCAGCTTTTATATTTGAGACTTTTAAAAACGTAAATTTATCAGACAAAAAAATCGTTTCTGCTGTAAAAGGAATTGTTCCTCAAACGAATGAAATCCCAGCAGATTATTTTCAAAATACGCATCATATTTCTTTGAATGATTTTGCTATTATTTGCGGACCTTGTCACGCAGAAGAAGTGGCTATGGAAAGACTTTCTTATTTGACCATTGCTGGAAAGAACAATGATTTTACCGAAGAAATCGTTAATTATTTATCTTGTAGATACATTGTTTGTTCTATGACAACAGATGTGGTGGGTGCGGAAATTTCGGCAGTACTCAAAAACGTTTACGCACTCGCTGCTGGAATTTGCCATAGTTTGGGTTATGGAGATAATTTCATTGCTGTTTTAATCAGTAACGCGATTCAGGAAATAGAACAATTTATAAATAAAGTTTATCCTTTGGAAAGAGATGTAAAGCAATCGGCCTATTTGGGGGATTTGTTGGTAACGGCATATTCTCTTCACAGTAGAAATAGAAGATTTGGAAATATGATTGGAAAAGGATATTCAGTAAAAGCAATCCAACAAGAAATGAATATGATTGCAGAAGGTTATTATGCGACTTCTTGTATTCAAGCATTAAATCAAAAATATAAAGTAAATCTACCAATTGCCGAAACTGTTTTTCAGATTTTATATCAAAATGAAAACCCTAGAAAAGCGGTTGAAAAATTGTGTTTGAAGTTGAGTTAACTCATTTCATTCGTTGTTTGAGGTTTGGAGTTCGAGGTTCGATGTTTCAAACTGTTGAAGGTAACGATTCGAGAGACATCTGCTCCGAATTTTTGGAGGTCAAAGCGACAAAGCTTTGTCTCATGTCGGTTCTTTGTCATGTCGAGTGACCACATTTTTTAAAACAGCATAAGTTAAAATGACAAATGCATATTAATTCCCCCTTTGGAGGGTGATAAGGGGGAGTAAATTTTTATCCCGAAAATCTCGCTGATTTATTCTGCGTACATCTGCGGAAAATATTTTGTCATTTTGTTTTCATGTCATTGGCATCTTGTGGAGACATCTGTAATATGTTTTTAATTGAGTATTCAGTTTCTAGATTCCTCCACTCCGGTCGAAGTGACAAATCGTTTTCATGTCATGTCGACCTTGTGGAGACATCTGTATCAAAGTTTAAGATAGGTATTGTTAGAAGTGAGATTCCTCCACTCCGGTCGGAATGACAAGTCTTTTTTTATGTCATGTCGACCTTGTGGAGACATCTGTATCAAAGTTTAAGATAGGTGTTGTTAGAATAGAGACTTCTCCTCCGAGACTTCGGAGGTCGAAGTGAATCGTTTTTATGTCATGTCGACCTCCGCAGCTGCAGAGGAGACATCCAAAATGAACTATTATTTAACAAAACACTAAAAAAATAACTTAACGGGTTAATTATTAGTAAAATATAAAAAACTTCTTAAAACGTGTTTGATTTAAGTTTTTTACAAAAAATTATAGATGAACATTCTTAAACCTATAAAACGCTCTTAAAACGCTTTATTTTTAGTTTTTGATGTTTTTGAGGACGTAAATTTGGCTTGAATAGGTCTTTCCGGTCTTTTTTGCTTTCAAATTGGAAATAAACCCTCTCCAAAATCCAGAAATGATATTTCCGCCTTTATATTTTTCACTTACCATACTAATGTAGTAGCTATCAAATTTCATAGGAAGAATTTTCACTAATTCCATATTGTGTTTTTCAAAAAGATTTTTAATGTCGTTTGGAGTAAAATGATAAAGGTGTATCGGCAAGTCCAAAGCTGCCCAATGTTCTTTATAATGGTCTGCGTCATATGAGGAACAATTGGGAACCGCAACAACCAAATGAGCATTTGGTTTTAGAATTCTTTTGTAATTTTCTATGTCATTATTTAGGTTGTAAACGTGTTCCAAAACATGCCACATTGTGATTACATCTTTAGAATTAGATTCTATTTTATCCAAATAATTCAGATCAAAAGTCTCGATTTTATTTTTGTCTAAAGCAATTTTTCTTGCATCTTCATCTGGCTCGAGTCCTATAGCGTTCCAGTTTTGAGATTTACAATATCCCAAAAAATCACCTGTTCCACATCCAATATCTAAAAGGTTTTTTTCTTTTGTAAGAGACGTTATTAATCTTTCTTTTTGCTTAATTGCTCTATTTCTTACAATGTGATAAAGTTTATTTATCACTCCTTTTTTGGTTGAAGAATGTGAAATATAATTTTCGGATTTGTAATAGTTCCCAATTGTGTTTTCAGAAGGAATTGGATTGGTAAATCTAAATCCACAATTATTGCAAAATACAATATTAAATTCGTCATTAGACACATTATGGTCTATTCCTTTTCTCCAAAAAGTATGGTTTTCAGAGCTGCAAATTGGACAGTTTTTTATGTTTATCAGTTCGTGTTTCACGTGAAACAATTTTAGTTTAGTATTCAGTTTTTTGTTTATGTTCCACGTGGAACATAAAATATTTTATCTTCCCAAGTGTATTAAAAGCACCGAAATGTCAGAAGGTTTTATTCCGCTTATTCTAGACGCTTGACCTATAGTAGCGGGTTTAATTGCTTTGAGTTTTTCTTTACTTTCATTCGAAAAAGTGGAGAATTTATCATAATCTATATGATCTGGAATATTCACATATTCTAATCTTTCAATTTTTTCCGCCACCTCTTTTTCTCTGTCTATATACCCAGCATATTTGATAAGTAACTCTGCTTGTTCTTCAATCTCTGATGTGTCAAAATCTTTTGAGTTGATATAATCGCTAAGTTTTTTTGAGCCCTCTTTTAAGTGGTGTAAATGAATATTTGGTCTTGTAAGCACATTGTCCATTTTGATTTTTTGTTTGATTGGTGAACTTTCTAGTTGTGCTAAAATTGGATTAATATCTTCTGGATCTGCTGAGGTGTTTTTGATGAATTTTACCAATGCCTCTGTTTCATTTATTTTTAATTCTACCGCTTTTAATCTTTCATCAGAAGCCAATCCAATTTTGTTCGACAGTTGAGAAAGTCGAATGTCTGCGTTATCGTTTCTCAACAAGATTCTGTATTCTGCTCTTGAGGTAAACATTCTGTATGGTTCTTCAGTTCCTTTAGTAATTAAGTCATCTATCAAAACTCCAATATATGCTTGACTTCTGTTTAATATTAAAGGTTCTTTTTCGTGTACTTTTAAGTGTGCGTTTATACCTGCCATCAATCCTTGACTTGCCGCTTCTTCATACCCAGTAGTTCCATTTATTTGTCCACTGAAATATAAATTTTCTACCAGTTTTGTTTCCAAAGTATGTTTCAATTGTGTTGGAGGAAAGTAGTCATATTCTATGGCGTAACCTGGCCTAAACATTTTTGCATTTTCAAATCCTGGAATTAATCTTAAGGCTTCTTGTTGCACATCCTCAGGTAATGAAGTGCTAAACCCATTTACATAATACTCTATTGTGTCCCATCCTTCTGGTTCAGCAAATATTTGATGTCTATCTCTATGTGCAAATCTATTAATCTTATCTTCTATCGAAGGGCAATATCTTGGTCCAGTACTTTGAATTGCACCGTTGAACATTGGGCTTCTATCAAAACCAGTTTTTAGCATTTCATGTACGTCACTATTGGTGTAGGTAATCCAACAAGGTTTTTGATTTGTTAATGGTTTAGTTTCTTTAGAATATGAAAATTTACCAGGATTTTCATCTCCATTTTGAATTTCCATTTTAGAAAAATCTAGTGTTCTTCCGTCAACTCTAGGTGGTGTACCTGTTTTCATTCTACCAGAAACAAACCCCAAATCTTCGAGATCTTTGGTAATTCCATAAGATGCTTTCTCTCCCATTCTTCCTCCTCCAAATTGTTTTTCACCAAGATGAATTAATCCATTTAGAAAAGTGCCGCTATTTATAATAACCGACTTTCCTTTTATTTCAATTCCCATTGCCGTTTTTACTCCAGTTACTTTTCCATTGGCAGTCGTAATGCCCACAACCATATCTTGCCAAAAATCTAAGTTCGGCAATCCTTCGAGCGTTAACCTCCAAGTTCTAGAAAATAACATCCTATCACATTGTGCTCTTGGGCTCCACATTGCTGGACCTTTACTTAGGTTGAGTAATTTATATTGAATCGCACTTTTGTCTGTAACAATTCCTGTATAACCTCCCAGTGCATCAATTTCTCTAACAATTTGACCTTTTGCAATTCCACCAATAGCAGGATTGCAACTCATTTGTCCCATGGTTTCCATGTTCATGGTCACCAAAAGAGTCTTTGAACCAAGATTAGCAGAAGCAGCAGCAGCTTCGTTTCCTGCATGTCCTGCACCTACAACTATTACATCATATTCTTTTAGCATATTTTCGTTTGTTTCACGTGAAACTAATATAAAATACTGTTATACAACTACATAAGACTTAGAAAGACCTTAGTTTTAAGTAAAAATTTTCTTTACTTCTCATTGTTTCAGTATCATTTTTTGTTTTGTCTTTGTAACCGCACAAATGTAACACTCCATGAATCATCACTCTATGAAGTTCATCTTCGAAAGTTAGGTTCATTTCATTTGCATTTTCCCTCACTCTATCAATCGAAATAAATAAATCACCAGAGACTTCTTTTCCTTCACAGTAATCAAAAGTAATGATATCTGTATAGTAATCATGATTGAGTGAAGATTTGTTGAGGTCTAATAAATATTC
Source organism: Flavobacteriales bacterium (assembly GCA_018401455.1). Taxonomy (GTDB): domain Bacteria; phylum Bacteroidota; class Bacteroidia; order Flavobacteriales_D; family Parvicellaceae; genus Parvicella. The sequence goes on along the minus strand of JAGYKU010000022.1, from coordinate 32,131 downwards.
ATCAGAACAATAAATGAAATTGATATCACTAGGCACTTTACCTTCATTCTTTATAGAATTGTTAATCCACTTTCGTAATTCTATTTTATTATTAGGCAAAAAAGATACGTCTTCCTTGTGATGAAAAATCATTTTAATTAAGATTACAATTATTGCGCACAAAATTACATCAATTTTTTATTATAAAAGTCCTTAATGTTTTTGTTATGAATACTTTTGTGTTTTTATTACTTGAAACTATGGCTGAAAACAAATTAACTGAAGCGTTGAAAAAAAGAATATTGATACTTGATGGAGCAATGGGTACAATGATTCAAAGGTATAAATTGGAGGAAGATGACTTCAGAAAAGGTTGGTTTGAAAACCACGACAAACCTTTGAAAGGAAACAACGATTTGTTGGTTTTGACAAGACCAGAAATTATTAAAGAAATTCACGCAGCTTATTTCGATGCGGGAGCGGATATCGTGGAAACTAATACTTTTTCTGGAACAACCATTGCGCAAGCAGACTATGGGCTGGAAGATTATGTGTATGACATCAATTTTCAAGGAGCAAAGTTAGCAAGAGAAGTTGCAGATGAATTTACAGCCAAAAATCCAGATAAACCGAGGTTTGTTGCAGGTTCAATAGGTCCAACCAACAGAACAGCTTCCATAAGTCCAGATGTGAATGACCCTGGATTTAGGAATACCAATTACGATCTTTTGGTGGAAGCTTATGAATTACAAACCAAAGCATTGATTGAAGGCGGATGTGATATTTTGTTGGTAGAAACAGTTTTTGACACACTCAATGCTAAAGCTGCATTATTTGCCATACAAAATGTATATGAAAAGATGAATGTTTCTTTGCCAATTATGGTTTCAGGAACTATTACAGATGCAAGTGGGAGAACACTTACGGGTCAAACTACTGAGGCTTTTTTAATTTCAATTCAACACGCACCATTATTGAGTGTAGGTTTGAACTGTGCTTTAGGCGCTGAAGATATGAAACCCTATTTAAAAATAATGGCTGAAGAAAGCGAGTTTTTGGTTTCTGCACATCCTAATGCAGGCTTACCCAATGAATTTGGTGCGTATGATGAATCTCCGGAAATGATGGCAGGATATGTAGAAGAATTTTTGAAAGAAGGCTACCTCAACATTGTTGGAGGATGCTGTGGAACCACACCAGACCACATCAAAGCAATTGCAGAAGTTGCTAAGAAATACGAGCCGAGAGAAATTTTAAATTTTGAGCGAATTTAGTTTTCAATTCTTTCCTTCCATTTTGAATAAGCATCCGAATTTATAAAATCAGGATAGGATTCAAATTCTTTGTTCCAATCGATGTCTTTTATTTCAAAGAAATCATCCATGACTAAGAGACTTTCAACGGCTTTTTCGAAGTCATGTAGTTCAATATACGCAATGACTTTTGCGATATGAAAAGTCATAATGTTTTTTTCTGATGAGAGCGCTTCATTGAAAAATGGAATTGCATTTTCGTATTTGCCTTTTTCTATTTCAAGGTTTCCTTTTAGAAATGTTATTACATCATCCGTTCCTACTTCGTTTTCCAAATTGATTAATGCAATATTCGCATCATTATATTTTCCTAAAAGGGCATTGTAATAAAACAAATGCAACCACCTTCCTTTTTCAGTGATCGGAGTTCTTTTGACTTTACTTTCTAATGATTTTAAGATTAATTCAGGAATTCCAGATGCCATAAGAACAGATTCTTCAAGACTTGTATAGCTAGAAGTTTCTTTAAATTGATGTTCAAATTGTTTTAACTGCTGATAAGCTTCCTTATACTTATTTTCATTCATTTGTGTTATTACTAAATTATAAATCGAATCATTATTTTTAGCAATTACTTTCCATTCCTTTCCAAATTGCGCATAATAGTCTAATTTTTCTTCGATAGCATCAGACACCAATTGACTTTGATTAAAATCATAAAAATCTGTAATCGCAATCGTTTGATTATGGGTTTCTAATTTAAGTTCTATATAATTCAATGATTGAGGTTCCATAAATGAACGAAAAATAATGAAGTGTTCGTCTTCCAAATGATAATAGGTCACAAATCTTAGATGTCCTCCATCATTGTTTAATTGCTGAAATTCATCTTCAATTTTAACTTGCTGTATGAGATAATTAAAAATTTCTTTTTCGTTTTTAGTAAACGGATGACCTAGTTTTTCCTCAATTTTTTTTTGAGTATAGTCCCAAACAATGTAATTGTTGATGTAGTTTTTTTCATCGCTTACAATATCTTGATGAAGTTTGTAGGCAAAATCGGCACACTTTTTTTGGTCTAAATTAAAATCTTCATTTGGTGTTTTTGCATCATTTTTTTCTTTTTCTGAAGTTTTGCATGAAAAAAACAAAAATATAATCAAAAAATTTAAAAAGGCTAATCTGTTGCATTTTAGTTTTATAAACGAAATTAAGCGTATGTTAACGGGATTTCAGATCATTTCCAGTTATCTTTTTTGTGATTTTTTTCCATCATTACTTTGCACCGTCAAACAGACAACGAATTATTACGAAATTAATTATTAATCACACATAAAAAATAAAGTTATGAATCAATTAAAAGGCAGAGTACAGTTAATCAGACCTTGGGAACAAACCCAGAAGTTATCACTTTAGAGAGTGGTAAGAAATTAGCCAAATGACATTTGGCAACCAATGAAGACACGAACCAAAAGGTGAGAAAGTAAAAGAAACCGCAATGGCACAACACGTGACCCGCTTGGGGAAAACAAAGCAGACATCATTGAGAAGTACCTAAAGAAAGGCAGTAAGGTGTGTATCCGAGGAAAGTTGAGCAATCATAACTACACCAGCCAAAGCGTGAAGAATGGTACCGAAATCGTTGTAATGAAATCCTAATATTTGGGATCGAAAAACTAAGAAATTAAATGCACCACATAGATGTGGGAACACATAAGATAAAATCATAAAAATCTGTAATCCCAATCGTTTGGTTTTGTGCTTCTAATTTCAATTCTATATAATTCACAGTTTGAGGTTCAATAAACGAACGAAAAATGATATAATGTTCTTCTTCCAAATGATAATAGGTTACAAATCTTAGATGTCCTCCATCGTTGTTTAATTGTTGAAATTCGTTGTCAATATTCACTTGATTGATTAGATAGTCAAATATTTCTTGTTCGTTTTGGGTAAATGGATGTTCCATTTTTTCCTCAATCTTTTTTTGAGTAAATTCCCAGACAATGTAATTGTTGATGTAATTTTTTTCATCGTTTACAATAGCTTGATGCAATTTGTAGGCAAAATCGGTACACTTTTTTTGGTCTAAAGTGAAATTTTCAACTGGTATTTTGTCCTCCATTTTTTCATTTTCTGAAGTTTTGCATGAAAAAACGAAAAAAATAATTGAAATTTTTAAAAGCAATAAATGACTGGCATGTAGTTTTTTAAACGAAAATAAACGTATGTTAACGGAAGTTTCCGAATCATTTCCGATTATATTTTTTTTGTGATTTTTTTCCATCATTACTTTGCACCGTCAAACAACAACAATGACAACGAATTATTACGAAATTAATTATTAATCACACATAAAAAATAAAAAGTTATGAATCAATTAAAAAACAGAGTACAGTTAATCGGACACTTAGGAACAAACCCAGAAGTTATCACTTTAGAGAGTGGTAAGAAATTAGCCAAAATGACATTGGCAACCAATGAAGACTACACGAACCAAAAAGGTGAGAAAGTAAAAGAAACGCAATGGCACAACGTGACCGCTTGGGGAAAACAAGCAGACATCATTGAGAAGTACCTAAAGAAAGGCAATCAAGTGTGTATCGAAGGAAAGTTGAGCAACCGCAACTACACCGACAAAGAAGGCGTGAAGAGATACGTTACCGAAATCGTTTGTAATGAAATCCTAATGTTGGGATCAAAAAACTAAGAAATTAAATGCACCACATAGATCATAGAACACATAAGATAAAACACATAGACTATGTGAAACCTATTGAGAACTATGTTCTAAGTGGTAAAAAACACATAATATCAGGATAAAATAACTAAAAAGCACGAAATCTAACCTTCCGGCAAGCGTATAGTTCATAGAATACATAAGATAAACACATAGAGAATGATTATAACTAAAAAATATTTAAACAATTTGACATTTAAAGTAATTGGCTGTGCTATAGAAGTACACAAGCAAATAGGACCCGGACTTTTGGAAAGTGTCTACGAAAAATGTTTTTTAAAAGAACTTTCTTTACAAGGACTTTCATATAAAAACCAACTATGGGTACCAATTCATTATAAAGGATTAGAATTAAATGGAGAATTACGATTAGATGTATTAGTTGAAGATGTTTTATGTGTTGAATTAAAAGCACAAGAAAACATTATCCCGATACACGAAGCAATACTATTGTCTTACATGCAAATGTTGTCAAAACCCAAAGGTTTACTTTTAAATTTTCATTGTAGAAATATTTTTAAAGAAGGACAAAAAACTTTAGTCAATGACCTTTTTCGACAGTTAAATGAAAATTAGACTATGTGAAAACTATTGTAGACTATTTTCTCTTTGATAAAATTTAATAAGCAAATTATAAAATAAGAATTCACCACATAGTTCATAGAGCACATAAGATGAGACACATAGAAATTCTTAAACTATGTGAAACCTATTGAGCGCTATGTTCTATGTGGTAAAAAAACAATGAAACCCCTATGTTACGATTAAAAACCTAATTACCAAATATCAATAATAATCAAGCGCTTAGTTTACTAAAATAAACAGGCGCTTTTTTATACCCTAAAGTATAATCAGTTATATTTTATCTAACATTAGCAGAAACAAAAAGCCCAATTAAAATACAATTTGACTATTGAGATTTAAGATAATTCAAAAATGGATCATTAAAAGAGTAGCCGTTTAGTGAACGTTCTTTACTTAATTTGTTGAATTCCACCAAAGACCATAACACAAACTCTTTGTAAAAGTTTACATCTGCTTTATCTAAATCAGGATGATATCTATTAATTAAGTCACTAAGAGGTTCAATTTTATTCAATTCAGAATGGTAAGTCTTCTCATCACATTCGTCTAATAATTGAAAGTTGCCCTCTTCAAAAAACCAATTTAAAATATTTCCATAAGGACTCACATCCTCTTCTTTTTCTAATTTCTCTATTTTGGGAAAATATTTTGGAAAGAAAGTTTTTGCTGCTTCACCTATTAATTTTTGCGCTACGAAAACTGAGCCTTCCTCTTCTCCTTCATAAACTAATTCCACCTTACCAGTAATAGATGGAATCATTCCCATCAAATCACTAAATCTAACTGTAGCTTCGTTTTCATTATTCATGATGGCTCTCCTTTCCACAGTACTTAATAAATTTTCAAAGGCGGTAATGCTCATTCGAGAACTTATGCCACTTTTGTGATCTATATATTCACTTTTTCGTGCTTCAAAACCAATTTGTTCCAATAAATCTGCTGCAATTGCGGGAACATGAATCTTAATCTTTCTCTCTTCTTTTTTGTTGGCTTCTTGTTGCGTAATGGTTTTAGCAATAGCAATATTCTCGGGATAATGTGTGAGAATTTGCGAACCAATTCTATCTTTCAAAGGTGTAACAATACTTCCTCTGTTGGTATAATCTTCGGGATTGGCAGTAAAAATAAACTGTAAATCCAAAGGCATTCTTAATTTAAATCCTCTTATCTGAATATCACCTTCTTCTAGAATGTTGAATAAAGAAACCTGAATTCTTGCTTGTAAATCTGGTAATTCATTGATAACAAAAATGCATCTATTAGCCCTTGGAATCATACCAAAATGTAAAACTCGTTCATCTGCATAACTCAACTTAAGGTTGGCTGCTTTTATTGGGTCAATATCTCCGATTAAATCTGAAACCGTAACATCTGGAGTGGCTAATTTCTCAAAAAACCGCTCTGACCTGTGTAACCAAGATATGGGTGTGTTGTCGCCATCTTTTGCAATCACCTCCTTGGCGTACGCACTTATTGGATTCAAAGGGTCGTCATTGATCTCAGAACCAGAAACGTAAGGAATATACTCATCTAATAGATTTATCATCAGTCGTGCCATTCGGGTTTTTCCTTGCCCTCTCAATCCTAAAAAATTAATGTTATGCTTAGAAAGAATTGCCCTTTCTAATTCAGGCAAAACAGTACTTGAGTATCCATGCATTCCTTCAAATACGACTTCTTTCTTTCGTAATTTCTCAATCAAATTGGTTCTTAACTCATCTTTAATTGATTGGCTTTGGTAACCAGATTTCTTCAGTTCTCCTAATGTTGCTATGCTCGTATTCATCTTAATTGATTCTTTTTTTTCTGTTAGTTTCATAATCATGAAAAATCATTTCGCCTAAACCTTGCAGTCCAGTGTAGAACGCTTTCCCTTTGTTAAATGCTGTGAAATTCTCTACAAAAGACTGCAAATAGGGATCCTGGGCAATCATAAATGTTGTGATAGGTATATGCAATTTTCTTGCTTGTGCCGCCATGTTATAACATTTACCTACAATATATTCATCCAGTCCATTGCTGTTTTTGTAATATTGACCATCAGGCAGCCTTAGACAACTAGGTTTTCCATCCGTAATCATAAAAATTTGTTTGTTGGTATTTCGCTTTCTTCTGAGCATGTCCATTGCTAATTGCAATCCAGCAACAGTATTGGTATGATAAGGTCCTACATTGAGATAAGGTAAATCTTGTATTTTGATAGGCCATGCATCATTTCCAAAAACCAAAATATCTAAGGTGTCTTTTGGATATCTAGTGGTAATTAATTCTGAAAGCGCCATTGCTACCTTTTTGGCAGGTGTAATTCTATCTTCGCCATACAAAATCATGCTGTGGCTTATGTCTATCATCAAAACAGTACTCATTTGAGATTTGTGATGGGTATCTTCCACTACCAAATCCTGTTCTGTCAATTTGAAATCGCCATATCCATTGTTAATTTGTGCATTTTTCAAACTTTCGGTCATCGAAATACTGTCTAGAGCATCCCCAAATTGGAAAGACCTTAAATCTCCGGTCTGCTCATCGCCTATACCACTTGTCATGGTTTTGTGATTTCCTTGGCCATTTTTCTTAAGTTTACCAAAAATTTGATCTAATGCATTCTTTCTAATAGCTCTTTCTGTCTTGGCAGTGATAGACATCTTGCCTTTTCCATCAGGTTTGATTTCTTGTTTGATATATCCTCTTTTCTTGAGGTCTTCCACAAAATCATCGATGGTATAATGTTCATCTGTGAGTTTATATTCTTTGTCTAAAGCACCCAACCAATCCAACGCTTCGTCCATATCACCAGAGGTATGTGTGATTAACTCTTTGAAAATTTCAAACAACCTATCGAAAGGCGCCTGATGTGGCGCCTGATATGGAGAGAAAATAAAGCCTTTTTTATAATTATCGTTGTGCAATTTAGTATCTTAATATTGTCTTTTTCAAATCTACCCAATTCTAGTTTAAGATGCAACTTAAGGTTTGTATATTCTTATTGGGAAATAAATTTGTTTTTTGCTTTGCAATTTTCTGCAATATTAATTTTGGGATTGTTATTTTAGTTTACAAATTTTGTAAGTTGCACTTGGCTCAAAATTTGCCTAAATACGAATATTCAATTCAAAATTGTATTTTTGTAAAGAATATTAAATCAATTCAATGAAAAAAATAATCATATCCTCACTTGTGCTATTGTTATTGGGAAATGTTTCCATTGCTCAAGGCACCAAAAAAATTGACAACCAAACGATTTGGAGTTCTCGAACATTCAGTCCAGATAATGTTTACGGAGTAGAAAGCATGAACGATGGTGTACATTTCACAAGGTTGAATTATGCCAACGGAGCAACTTCTATTGACAAATATACTTTTGAAGAATATAAGAAAATCGCTACGATTGTTTCCTCAGATGCGTTAAAATATGAAGGAAAAAACATTTCAATAGAAGAATATACTTTCAATGCGGATGAGTCCAAGATTTTGATTGCAACGGATCAAGAAGCCATTTATCGTCACAGTAGTATGTCGTATTATTTTGTGTATGATATCAAGTCCAAAAAACTAGAGCCTTTGTCAGACATGAGTTTGAGCAAACAAAGACTCGCGACTTTTTCTCCAGATGGAACCCAAATTGCATTTGTAAGAGACAACAATATTTTTATTAAAAATTACATTGAAAACAAAGAAATTCAAGTCACTTTTGATGGTATGTACAACCAAATCATCAATGGAGCTACAGACTGGGTTTATGAAGAAGAATTTAGTTTTGATAGAGGTTTGTACTGGAACCCCAAAAGTGATCGATTGGCATATTACAAATTTGACGAAAGTGAGGTAAAAGAATTTCAAATGGAAATGTACGGAACTTTATATCCAGAACATTACAAATTCAAATATCCCAAAGCAGGAGAAGCCAATTCAGTAGTAACCATTCATGTTTATGACGTTTCAAGAAACAATTCCGATGATTTTTATTTGGGAGACAATATGGATATTTATGTGCCTAGAATTTCTTGGTCAAATGATGGATATAATTTGTTGGTGCAACGTTTAAATAGACTTCAAAATCATTTGGAAATTCTAACAGGCGATTTCAATCCAAGTAGAAATATGATTGCTTCGGTTCAGCCCAAAGTAGTGTATAACGAAAAATCAGAAACTTACATAGATGTGCACGACAATATGCAAATGCTTTCTGATAGCAAAACGATATTGTGGACTAGCGAAATAGATGGCTACAATCATTTGTACTTGATAGACGTTACCAATGGAAAAACGACACAAGTAACAAAAGGGAATTGGGAAGTGACAGCTGTTTATGGACTAGACGAAACAAGCAACACAATATATTTTCAAGCGGCTAAAGAAAGCGCAACGCAAAGAGAAGTTTATAGCGTAAAAACCGATGGAAGCAATCTTACAAAACTTTCTGTAAATCCGGGAACAAATAATGCTTTGTTTAGCAAAAACTACAAATATTATTTGCTATATCATTCAGACGCCAACACCCCATTTACCGTTTCTATTCATAGTAATTTTAAGAAATCAAAACTAAAAACCCCTTTGGTAATTGTGGACAACAAAGCCTTAAAAGAAAGAATGGCAATGTATGACTTGACATCAAAAACATTTTTCACAGTAAAAAATGCAGAAGGAACAGACTTAAATGCGTGGATGATTAAACCATCCAACTTTGACGAAAACAAGGAATATCCTATGTTGATGTTTGTGTATGGAGGACCAGGAATCAATACAGTGAATGACGAATGGACGTATGGTAATTATTTTTGGTTTCAATCTTTGGCACAAAAAGGTTATATTGTGGTTTCTGTAGATGCAAGAGGAACAGGATATCGAGGAAGAGACTTCAAGCACAGCACCTATTTGCAATTGGGAAAATACGAAACCGAAGATCAAATTGCAGCGGCTAAAGAATTAGGAAAAAGAAAATACATCGATGCTTCAAGAATTGGAATTTTTGGTTGGAGTTATGGAGGATATATGTCTTCTTTGTGCATTACCAAAGGAGCAGAAACTTTCAAAACGGCTATTGCAGTTGCACCAGTTACCAATTGGAGATATTACGACAATATCTACACAGAAAGATTCATGCGTACACCTCAAGAAAACGGAGAGAATTATGATATCAATTCGCCCATTAATCATGTGGACAAACTCAAAGGAAATTATCTTTTGATTCACGGTTCAGCAGATGATAATGTACATTTTCAGAATGCTATGGAAATGGTAGATGCTTTGGTCAAAGCCAACAAACAGTTTGATTTTATGGCGTATCCCAACAAAAATCATGGTATTTATGGAGGTGTTACCAGAGAACATTTATACAACCTAATGACAGATTATTTACTCAAAAAATTATAAGTTATGACTAAATTTATTTTTGTACTTACACTATTTTTAAGTTTTCAAAATTTTGCTCAAGCACCTATCAATTGGATGACTTGGGAAGAAATGGTAGAGCAGCGCGAAAAAGACAGCATTAAGAAAAAAGTGTATATTGACCTTTACACAGGTTGGTGCGGATGGTGTAAAAAAATGGATGCCAGCACTTTTTTGGACCCAAATATTGCGCAATATATGAATGATAGATATTATGCCGTAAAGTTAGATGCAGAGATGCTTGATACCATTGTTTTCAATGGACATACATTTATCAATTCTGAGCCATCCTTTGTAAAAACAAATCCCAATGCGAGAGGCAGAACACATTGGTTTGCTTACAGTCTTTTAGATGGCTCGATGTCCTATCCATCTTATGCTATTTTGGACGAAAACTTGAACAGAATTGCTGTATATCCCGGCTACAAATCTCCTGAAGAACTTCTAGGAATACTCGTTTTCTTTGGCGCCAACCAATACCAACAGTACCACAATTACCTCAACAAAGCATGGAACGATGCTTTGAAAAATAGTGGAGGGAAGTAAAAGCAGTAATTTAATAAAGTTTTAACTGAAATTGAAGATGCGATAAAGTCAATGTCTTGTCCTAAAATATGGCTACAGGTTAAAAAATTATTTTAGGCGATATTTTTATACACATTATCAGGTGTTTTGAAATTCAAAGATAGATGTAATCTTTCATTATTATAAAGTTTAATTGCATTTTTTGTTGCTATTTTAGCATGTTTCAATGAAGTAAAGGTGATATCAAGGTAGAATTCATCTTTCAAAATTCCGTTAACCCTTTCTGCAACGGCATTTTCGTAGCAGTGATTTTCTTCTGTCATACTTATTTTAATGTCTCTTTTTAAAAGTTCATTCGTATATACATTAGAACAATATTGGATTCCTCTGTCTGAATGATGAATTAATTCTGACACATCTTTCGCATGATATAATGCCTTTTTTAAAGCACGCAATACACCTTCTAACTCCAGACTATTACTGATGTCATATCCAACTATTTTTCTTGAAAACAAGTCAGTGACAAGAGCTAAATAACAAAACCCATTTACAGTTCTTATGTAAGTTATATCCGTGACCCAAACCTGATTTATTTTTGTTGGAACGAACTCTTTTATAAGGTTCTTATACTTATGAAATCGATGATAAGAGTTGGTAGTTTTACATGAGTATTTTCTCTTCTTCACGAGTAAATTGTTCGTTCTCAGAATATCGAAAAGACTATCTCTTCCAACTTTAAGTTGAGCCACTTCAAAATCAGGTTTTAGTGATAGAAGTAACTTTCTGCCACCTTCCCTGGGTAAAGTATCCCTACGTTTTTTGACTAGTTCTATTACTTTAGAATGAACCTCTTCTTTTCTACGAAAACGAGTTTTAAACTTATAATAGGCATCTCTTTTCATATCAAAGGAACTACACACTTCTCTGATGCTGTAGAAACTCGATTTTTGAGTTTTAGTTATCGATTTCATTAAGGCTCTATGTTTAAGTTTTTTTTTAACTCATCTACATTTTTATAGCCTAGGTTTTCAGCTGCAACCTCTAAGTAGGAATCTTGAACTAACTTGTCTAAATCCTTCTTAATTAGGAGGTTTTTAAGTTGTTCTACTTCCTTTTGAAGTGCTCTTAATCTACTTATTTCGTCTTTTGATTCTACCATAACTCTAGTGTTCATTAAGTCTTTGCGGTCATACTTTTTAATCCAGTGATTAATTGTAGTTGGATTGATCCCATAGATTTTTCCAAGTTTACTTTTGGTGTAATTCCCATGACTAAGTTCGGTTAAAATTTTGAGTTTGAAACTTTCGCTATAACGTCTTAGAATTTTGTTGTTATTATACATATACATTGTTTTGATGTATACATATTTCAGGACGAGTCAGTATGAGCCACAACGATTTATGTATGGAATGTAGGGCATTAGGAAGCACTGCGCTTTCGGTTTGCTCTGAGCCAAATTTACAATTTTGTTTTTACATTTTATTGGTTGTAAAGCCAAATTGTAAATTTGGCGGTGTCAGTAGAAAACTTGGCTCTCTGTAAACATCTGAACCGCCCTATATTCTATATATCATGTTGTAGCACGTTCTAATTTATTTATCGAATTCAAGCAGAAGTCCGATGTAAACATGGACATTTACAGGTTCGTTATTGATTTTTCCAATTTCCCATTTTCGAATTTTGTTTATAGCCTTGTTTACAGCAAATCTAACTTCATCATTTTTTAAACTGTTTTTATTTATCTCAATACTTCCATTTTTGTTTATGGTGAGATATAAATAGCAATAAGCAACCGGACAATTTATAGTTTTAGGAAATTTTGTGTTTTTGATTATTTCTTCTTTTAGTAAGTTCATATCATTCGAATATCCTTTTTGATCTTTGATGTGATAGAAAGAATATGTGTCACCGTTGATTGGATAAAATGAAGTGTCCAACATAGGGTAATTAAACACATTTACATTTAAGGTCTCGTCTTGAGGGTAAGGTATGGTATCTCCGTTTTCATCAAAGTAGTATTCCGATATAACTTCAGTTGAACGATAATTTAAGTTAACGAGTAATTCAGAAGAAAAGGGAGTTAAATAAGTTTTTCCAGAAACTACTCCGTTTTTATAATACGTGGTTATACTATCATAATTACTTCCTGCAAAATAATAATCTTCGTGTCTAATTGAACCATCTTCGTAAAAGGACTGCCTTTTTTGCAAGGAGTCAACTTTTTTATTACCTCCATACTCAATTTGCCCATTCTCATAATAGGTAGTTGAGGATACGTTTAAATAGTCATAAAAATATGATTCTCTCTTCAATTTACCTGACTTAAAGTATTCTCTGGTATAAGCGGTATCGTTAGATGTCCATCTTTCTCGAATTAGCCAATTTTCGCTTTTATGAATTAATTTATAGCACTCAGCGTACTTTGTCCCTTTGTAAGGCATAAAATCATAAGTAGTATCGTAAACTATTTTTTCACAGTTAATTACATAGGTTCCAGGATTGACTTGAATTAATGAGTCGTCAGTGAAAAGCACATTCTCACAATCTTGACAAAAAACTATTGTATTGCAGAGAATTAGTATTATGTATATTATTAGTTTCATCCTATGTGCTACAACGTTTAGTATAAGCGACCGTTTTAATGCCGTTTATACCATGTTAGCTGCTTTTTGTAATAACAGCAAACCCAATATGAATGTTTCCTGTTTGTTTGTCGACATATAGTTCACGAGCCTTTGACGTGCCGTGACAGGTTGAAGGCGAGCAAAAGACAGATCCCCCAGCTAAGCGAACTTCATTTCCATTAGAGGTCTTTGTTATTTCCCAAACATTTCCCAAAATATTTACATCATCCACATCAGATATTGGGGCATTATTGTTGGTTACTACTTTGCGGTAATCATGTTCAATTAATTTCCAATATTGCTCGTAAGTTGGGAGCTGTTTACCAGCCCATTCACAGTAAGAGACTGCATCATTATAACTAACCTGATTGACAGGAAGTTGTTTGGAATTTACAGGGTTAATTCCGTCTGGTTTTTTCCAGTTGGCTCCTTCTACTTTTTTAAAAGTAAAAACATCTATTTGAACAATTGACCAACCAAATTTTTCTGCATCTGTTGTATAATTGGTTTCTTTTACGAAAGTTTCGAATTGCTCATAAGTAACTACCTCCAATTTTTGAGCGTTTGCTGCCGAATTGACTATCAATATTAACAGAAAATAAAATATTAATTTCATCTATTTTATTTAAAGGGGTTTAAGATTGCTCTTTTTGATTTTTTTCCTACTTCTTTTTGAGCACTGTAACTTTTTGGCATTGAAACTACTCCAACATCTTTTGCAAAAATCTCATACTTTGATAACAGCGTTTGAAACATAAGTGGATTTTCAACAGAGATGTCTTTGGTTTCGCAGGGATCAACCTTTAGATTATACATTCTCCATTGATGATTACCATATGGGTTGTTATTATATACTATTTTATAGTCCCCTAAAAAATAAGCTGAACAGCCTGCAGCCTCTATTCCAACACCTTCATCTTGTTTGTAAATTGGATGTTTATTATCTTTGATATGGGGCAGCATACTTTTGCCCGCAATAGACGCATAACCCTCATTAGCTGAAGTAGATAGGCCAACTATATCATAAATTGTAGGAGCAATATCGGTAATGAAGCATAGTTCATTATCTTTTTTTCCTAAAGGTAAGTCACCTCCCGATATAATCAACGGAACACGTAAACCTCCTTCTCCTGTAAAGTACTTGAAATGTGAAAATGGTGCAGCAATGGCAGATGCGTATCCTGGCCCTATATGACCATAATAACCTTCTCCACCTTTTTCTTTATAGTCATGGTGATATCCATGTCGATTGGCCCAGCCTATAATCCCCGAATAGTCTCCTCCATCAGGGCCATTGTCTGAAGTAACAATGAAAATGGTATTTTCAGTTAATCCCTTTTCATTCAGGTATTCTATATATCGACCTATGTGAAAGTCCATTGCTTCAATCATCCCGGCCAACATAGCCATTTCGATTGCATACGCATCCTTTTCTTCAGCGGATAAATCCTCCCATTTTCCAATTCCATTGAGTGTTGGGTTCATCTGTACATTATCAGGTATTATTCCCATTTCTTTTGATTTCTCAAAACGTTCCTGACGTAATACATCCCACCCTTTACTATAGATGGCTCTGTATTTCTCTACAAATTCTTTTGGTGCCTGTATAGGTGCGTGAACCGCTTGAAAGGAAAGAAAAGCGAAGAAAGGATTACTCAAGTTTTGCTCATCATTATGGAATGAGATCATTTGATCTATATAAAACTCTGAAGAGTAAAAGTCATCAGGTAAACTTGTTTCTTTACCATCTGCAAACCACTTTACTTCTGGCTTGAATGGAAGATACCCACCCTCTGAGTAGTTATCAGCTCCAGAACCGCCAAAAATAATTGATCTGTCGAATCCTCTAGCGTTAGGTAATGTATTTTCATCATGTCCAAGATGCCATTTGCCCGCTATATAAGTATTGTAATTGTGTTCTTTTAGTCGGGTAGCTATTGTCTGAACGTTATCATTCAATACACCTTCATAACCTTCTGCCTCTAAGTATTTCTTTGGAAGCATTTCAGGCAGATTAGCTACTCCAGCTATATGGCTGTCAGACCCTGTCATGAGCATTGCCCTTGATGGAGCACATACGGGAGAAGCGTGCAAATTTGTAAACATTACTCCCTTTTGGGCGAGGCTATCAATGTTGGGGGTTTGTGCCTCTCCACCATATACGCCTAGATCCATTAGCCCCATATCATCCACCAAAATCAATACAATGTTGGGAGAATCGTTATTGCCATCAACTTGAGCATTAAGACTAGAAGCAAAGCCCGATAACAAGATAATTATTAGTAGAAATTTCATTTTTATTTATTTTCCTTATTAGTCAAAATCTTCATAATGGTATGTGAGGTTTCATGTCCTGAGTTTTGATTTTGTCCAGTCACAAAACGCTTTTCTTCATCCACCACAGTTAGAGTCTCGAAAAAATCTCTTTTGCCTTTACTACATTGATAGTCTGCTCCTGACTTTCTAAGCTCTTCTTCTGGATGGAGAGGGGTAAATGCAACATTCAGTTGATCTAATTGATCTTGGGTAACTCCTGTCATTTTGCGTCCTTTTATAAGCGGTTCGCCCGATTTGTCTTTTGCTGACACGAACGCCAAAGCTCCATGGCAAACACTACCAAAAATAACTTTTGAATTGTAATAGGCATCTGAAACTTTTTTCGCCAAAGTATCAGATTGCCCCATATCGTAAGCAGCTCCCCAACCTCCTGCAAAGAAAACCACATCATAGTCTTTGAAATCAACATCTATGACAGGGATGGAGTTTTTTACCTTTTCCTTAAAAATCTCATCTTTCAAATAGCGATCATCTTCATGTGACCGGATAAAACTCTTGAAGGATTTGGGATCTATTGGAATCTGCCCACCTTTGATACTAGCAACATGTACTTCCATGCCAGCATCCTGAAAATCGTAATAGGGTATCGTCATTTCGGAAGCGAACACTCCAGTAGAATCACCTTTTGTTTCTCCCGGTTTGCTCAAAACTCCATGACTGGTTGTAACAATCAAGGCTTTTTTACCTTTTAATTCGTAGGTCTGCCCTTCATAATCGGGATGCAATCCTCTTGATTTTAATAATGATTTACAACTAGATAAGCCAATTATCAAACTGGTCAATACTAAAAAAACTACTGCAATCTTATTCATACTTGTCTTTTAATTTCTTGTTTATATGATTTTATTTCACAAAATTAGATTGTTTTTAAGATAGACTCCTCAACATATGTTGAGAAATGAATTAGAATTATTTTTTACTGCGGACTCTGCTCAACTGGGTAGGCGTAATTCCAATCATAGAAGCAATAAAGCGCAGTGGGAATTTTTTTAATAATTCTGGGTTGTTTTCAACAATAAATTGATACCGTTCCTTTGCTGTTCCAGTAAGGAATAAATATTGACTATTTGCCAATTCTAAAAGTTGTTCTTTTAGATGCTTACGAACCACAATATTTAATGCAAGATTGGTCTCAAGTAACTTTTGAATTTTCTCTAGAGGTGCAATTAATAAAGGCAAATCTTCTAAACATTCTATTCCCAGTGGAGAAATGTCCTTTCCTTTTAGTCGGAAAGGGTCGATTAACAATGAGTTTTCCTGACGAATTCGAGCGGTTACCTCATCACCATTTTCTTTATAGATTATAAGTCTCACTGCTCCTACAGATAGAAAAGCAATATGATTTCCTGTTTTAAATGGTTTTTTAAAGAACTCTCCTTTTTTAAATTGTTTTTCTTCAAAAAGAGCAAGAATATCATTTATCTCTTCTTCTTTTGGAGAAGTGACATGGTCTGTTATAAATAATTTTAATGCTTCTTTCATTCTTCTATTGCAGCTAACATTTAGATAAACACCAGCTACTCGCGTTTATTCCATTCATGTGTTTGGTGGTTTAGTTTGTAAATTTAAAAAATTTATTGGATTTCTAAAAAATAATTGTTTTAAAGTCAAAAATTACCCTTCAAAACTCGACCCATGAAAATGTTTCCAAATAATTTGTGCTTTGGCAAATCCTACGGATTCTTTGAGGTCTTCAAAATGAGCTTTTTTGATTTGAGAAACCGACTTAAAGTCTTTGATGAGTTGAAGTTGGGTTTTATCTCCAATGCCTTCGATGCCAAGCAGTTCGGACTGGATAAAATTCTTACTTCTTTTGTTTCGGTGGTGGGTAATGCCAAATCTGTGGGCCTCGTTTCTTGCGTGTTGAATTATTTTTAAAGTTTCACTTCGCTTGTCTAAGTAAATTGGAATAGAATCGCCTGGGAAATAAATTTCTTCCAGTTTTTTAGCAATGCCAATAATGGCAATTTTACCAAAAAGTCCTAATGCTTTTAAACTTTTTACGGCACTGCTCAATTGTCCTTTTCCTCCATCTATCACAATGAGTTGGGGTAGGGGTTCGTTTTCTTCCAAAAGCCTTTGGTATCTTCTCAACACGACTTCTTCCATACTCGCAAAATCATCAGCGCCAATTACGGTTTTGATGTTGAAATTTCTATAATCTTTTTTGGAAGGTTTCCCATCTTTAAAAACCACACAAGCAGCTACAGCATTGGTCCCATGAAAATTAGAATTGTCAAAACACTCTATGTGATGAGGTAAATCTGCCAATCTCAAATCATTTTTCATGGTTTCCAAAATTCGATTCACGTGTTTGTCGGGGTCCACATTTTTGATTTGCTTGTATTTTTCTACTTTGTAGTACATGGCATTTCGATGAGAAAGTTCTATCAAACTTTTCTTTTCTCCTTTCTGAGGCACTAAGAATTTTACTCCAGGAAGTTCCATATTCACTTCATGAGAAACTAAAATTTCTTTGGATTCGCTTGGAAAACGGTCTCGAATTTCCAGAATGGCAAATTCTAATACATCGCTATCCAACTCTTCGAGTTTTTTCTTTACTTCTAGTGTGTGAGATTGAATAATGGCGCCACTCATCACTTTGATGAAATTGATATAAGCGCTGTTAATGTCCGACTCAATCGTAAATACGTCCAAATTGTGAAGTGAAGCACTTACTACCGTAGATTTGGATTGGTATCTTTCTACCAAAATCAATTTGTCTTTGATTTCTTGTGCTTTTTCAAATTCGTAATTCTCTGCCAATTGGTGCATTCTTTTTTTGAGTTCGCTGATTACACCATTCACATTTCCTTTTAGAATTTTTCTGATATTTTGGAGTCTTTCTTCGTATTCTTCTTTACTGGTTTCTCCCTGACAGCAACCTTTGCAGTTGCCAATGTAATATTCCACAGAAGTCATAAATTCATCACTCCCGATATTGTTTTCGTTGAGTTTGTGATTGCAATGTCTGATATCAAAAGTGTGTTGAAACATCTCAATCAAAGTTTTGATGATTTTTACACTGTGAAAAGGACCATAATATTCCGAGCCATCTTTTTTGACATTTCTGGTGTAAAAAACTCTTGGAAAAGGTTCTTTTTTGATCACAATCCAAGGGTAAGTTTTGTCGTCCTTGAGTTGAATATTGTATTTCGGTTGGTATTTTTTGATTAAACTATTTTCGAGCAACAAAGCGTCCATTTCGGTAGCCACTTTGATGGTTTTGATATCCGCAATTTGCTTGATGAGAATTTGTGTTTTTCCATTGTGATTGGCACTAGCGGCAAAATAAGAAGCGACTCTACTTTTGAGATTAATGGCTTTTCCTACATAAATGATTTTGCCACTACTGTCATAGTATTGATACACCCCAGGAGTTGGAGGTAAGGTTTTGATGATTTCTTTTAGCGCTTCTATCTTTGACATCTCGAAGCAAATTTACAGAACAATTTTTAGGTAATGCAAAATTTATCTCAACCAACTCATCATATTGTCAATAACCCTCGAATCCATCATTGTTTAAAAGGCAGTTTTAAATTTCAACGTTATTTTGTCAATTAAAAAATCATAAAAAAGGAATCAGTATTTAAAGAAAATAATAACTTTAGACTTTCAAACAGATTATACATTTAAAAACATACAACAAAATGAACAATCCATACGACTCTTCAGAGTTTCAAAAATTTGCAACTAAGCACATGGGAATTTCTTCCATGTCTATGCACAAATATGCTTCTGCAATGGGGCAAGTTCCTGTGGGAATGACTCCAAACATTATTGAGGAGCGTCAGATGAACGTTGCGATCATGGACGTTTTCTCAAGATTGATGATGGACAGAATTATCTTTCTTGGAACAGGAATAGATGATTATGTAGCCAATATTATTACAGCACAATTGCTTTTCTTAGAGTCGATTGATGCTCAAAAAGACATTCAAATTTACATCAACTCGCCAGGAGGAAGTGTTTATGCTGGTTTGGGAATATACGACACCATGCAGTATATCAATCCAGATGTTTCTACTATTTGTATAGGAATGGCGGCATCAATGGGGGCAGTTTTATTGTGTGCTGGTGCTGATGGAAAAAGAACAGGTTTGGAACATTCAAGAGTGATGATTCACCAACCGCTAGGTGGAGCATCTGGACAAGCGTCAGATATCGAAATCACGCACAGAGAAATCCAAAAATTGAAGAAAGAATTGTATGCAATTATAGCGAGACATTCTGGAAAAACTCCAGAGCAAGTTTGGGATGATTCAGACAGAGATTACTGGATGATTGCTCAAGAAGCTAAAGAGTATGGTATGATAGACGAAGTCTTGATTCGTACCAAAAAGTAACCTTACAGTTATAACACCATTTATAACTTTCAAAACCCCAATTCTGTTTAGTCTTGGGGTTTTTGTTTTTTGATAAAATGCAACTAAACAATATCAATCCTATTGTGTATATTTGCATTTGAAAATATTGCTTTTGGAATGTATTTTGCTAAGTAATGATTCTACAATTTAATTTTAACATAATGAAACAATTTTTTAGTTTACTAATCATCAGCACTTTATTCTCTTTGAGTTTTACTCAAAAGACAAATGCTCAAACAGTTATCACTTGGGAGTTGCTCAAGGACATTGAATTTCAAGAAGTTTGGTCAGAAGAGTTTAACGCTGTTTATATGGTTCCAAAATTTGGAAGTAAAGTAAAATCTTTAGACGGAAAGAAAATTCAAATTCGTGGATATGTGATTCCTGTGGATATTTTGGCAGATTATTATGTACTTTCTGCCAATCCTTATAGCAGTTGTTTCTTTTGTGGACAAGCAGGACCTGAATCAGTAATGGAAATTCAACTTTCTAAACAATATGATGGTTTGAGAATGGATAAAATCATCACGGTGCAAGGAAAACTGAGGTTGAATGCAGATGATATTCTTCAATTGACCTATATTTTGGAAGATGTTGTCATCATTGAGTAAACTCATATGACCAAAGGGTCTAAACCAATGATAAGATTTGAAACTAAAGGGAAATTATCTCGTTAGAATTATTGTACTTTAAAACTTTAAAAAACAAACCATGAAAAACATTATACTATTATTTTCTTTCATTTTCATTATTCCACAGTTCATTTCTGCCCAAAAAAGCATCAATGAAATCACTTGGGATGATTTGACAATTGAGAAATACGAAAAAAAGTTTTCTGAAACTCTTCAGACTGAAATTAACAAGCCAATATTTTCTAAAAAACAAAAAGCTTTAGACTCTACAGAAGTTATCATTGCTGGAAATTATCATGTTTTGAATAATTTTGATTCGAAAACACATTTGCTTTCTAGAGATGAAATTATCAAAACGCCTATGAAACTAGACGAAATCATGATTATTGAGTTGGACGAATCTTCAAAAATTTATTTTGGTAAAAAAGCTCAAGTAAAAGGAACGCTCATCCTAAATAGAGAAGATGATGCAGAATCTCATTATAAATTGATTAATGCAGAAAGTGTAAATTCAAAAATCAAGAAAAAGGATTAATTATTCCTCATTCTTACTCCACATTATTACTTGAGAGTTGTTACTAAATTGTTCTAAATCTTTGGTAAAAAGAATTACCCCTAAATCAGACAACATCAAAAAACCGCCACCCCCTAGTGTAAGTGTATAAATAACTGGAATTTGTGGTGCAGTTCCTAAATAAAGTCTGTGAACACCAAACAAACCTAAAGTTATATTCAAACCAGCAGCAACCGATTTGCTATGTTTTTCGGAACTTCTTTTTTGAATTTCAACACTTCTTTTAGGCATCAAATTCTTATAAAAATGATTACACCATTTATTTTGTTGTTGTCCAATTAGAGAAAAAGACATTAAAACAATTCCTATAAAGATTAAAAGTTTTGACATAAAAAAAGCGCACTGTTTGTAGTGCGCTTTAAAATTACTTATTTTTTTGATGATTATTTGTTTGCTTCGTACAATTCTGAAACTTTTGTCCAATTAATCACATTAAAAAATGCTTGAATGTAATCAGGTCTTCTGTTTTGGTAGTTAAGGTAATAAGCGTGTTCCCAAACATCCAATCCTAAAATTGGGAAGCCTCCACAACCAACACCTGGCATCAATGGATTATCTTGGTTTGGAGAAGAACAAACTTCTACTTTTCCACCTTTGTGAACACAAAGCCAAGCCCATCCAGACCCAAAACGAGTAGCAGCTGCTTTAGCAAACGCATCTTTAAATCCATCAAAAGATCCATAAGCAGCATCGATAGCATTTGCTAACGCTCCAGTTGGAGTTCCTCCTCCAGTTGGAGACATAATTTCCCAAAACAAAGAGTGATTGTAAAAACCTCCACCGTTGTTTCTAACAGCAGCATTATTCATGTCCAAGTTGCTCAAAATTGCTTCGATTGACTTTCCAGCAAGGTCAGTTCCTTCGATAGCAGCATTAAGATTGTTGGTATATCCAGCATGGTGTTTTCCATGGTGAATTTCCATAGTTTTGGTATCAATATTTGGCTCTAATGCGTTATGTGCATAAGGTAAATTTGGTAATTCAAAAGACATAATATTATATTTTTTTATGGTTAATAATTAATAATTGTAAAATTAATCACTCACATTTAAAAACACATAATTTAAACTATAAATTTTCTTAAAACTTTTTTAGCACTTGTTTTTTTCTCTTATAATCATACTTCACATCATTATTTAATTTATTTTTGAAAACTTAAAATGAATTTATGAAAATTGCAGTTGTTGGTGCTACAGGAATGGTAGGAAATGTAATGCTAGAAGTGTTGCTTGAGAGAAATTTACCTATTACAGAATTAATTCTTGCCGCTTCCGAAAGAAGTAAAGGAAATAAAGTAGATTGGAATGGTAAAACATATACCGTAGTAGGTTTACAAGACGCTGTAAATGCTAAACCCGAAATAGCAATATTTTCTGCAGGAGGATCTGTTTCGTTGGAATGGGCACCCAAGTTTGCAGAAGTAGGGACAACTGTCATTGATAATTCTTCTGCGTGGAGAATGGATAAAACAAAAAAATTAATTGTACCCGAAATTAATGCTTCAGAATTAACTAAAGAAGATAAAATAATTGCGAATCCCAATTGCAGTACCATCCAAATGGTTTTGGCTTTGGCGCCTTTACACCATAATTATGGTTTGAAAAGGTTGGTGATTTCAACTTATCAGAGTGTTACAGGCACTGGAGTTGCTGCGATTAAACAATTGGAAGATGAGAGAGCAGGCATAGAAGGAGAAAAAGTATATCCTTATATTATCGACAAAAATTGTTTGCCACACGGTGGCGATTTTTATGAAGATGGTTACACCAGTGAAGAAATGAAATTGGTAAATGAAACTCAAAAAATATTAAGAGACGATTCCATAAAAGTTACTGCAACTGTTGTGAGAGTTCCTGTGGTAGGCGGACATTCTGAGTCTATCAATGTAGAACTACACAAGCCTTTTGACCTAGAAACGGTAAAAAATCAGATGGGAGCAATGCCAGGCGTTACCATACAAGATGATTTTAAAAAGAATATTTACCCAATGCCAATTCACGCTCATGGAAAAGATGATGTGTTTGTAGGAAGGATTAGAAGAGACAATTCTGTAGAAAATGGACTGAATTTGTGGGTAGTATCTGATAATCTCCGAAAAGGTGCTGCTACCAATGCCATTCAGATTGCTGAATATTTGATTAGAGAAAAATTGATTTAGTTCTCTTGTAATAAAATTTTCAGTAAATTCGTATTTAATTAATTTCTATTTTCAGTAAGAGAGTTATTATTGTCTGCTAAAAGTTTATTATAACAAATAGTTTAAAAAAAGTATTTTACTTGTAAAATATTATATAACTTTGTTGCTTAAGTATATATTATGGCAACAATAGATCAAGAAATTAAAAGCAAATTCGAATCAGAGCATCAAAGAGCGATTGTAAATATTATGTTTACGGCTAATTGGCTCAAAAATCACCACAGTGATTCGCTAAAAAAGTACGACATCACCACACAACAATACAATATTCTAAGGATTTTGAGAGGTGCCAAAGACTGGATGGCAATGAATGATGTAAAAAGCCGAATGATAGAAAAATCGCCTAATACAACTCGTTTGGCAGACAAATTAATTTCTGCTGAATATGTCGAAAGACGAAGATGCGATGAAGATAGAAGAGTGGTATTTGTAAAAATAACTAAAACTGGATTGGATTTTTTAAAAAAATTAGATCAAGATAAAGCGTTTGATATATCAGATAAATTCTCTAATAATTTAACAAAGAAAGAAGCCAAAAAACTTTCTGCTTTGATGGATCAGTTAAGAGGGTAGTTATGGAATATATCAATTCATTAAAGTGGAGGTATGCTACCAAGAAATTTGATGCCACCAAAACAGTTCCTGAAGAAATCGTTCAGAGAATTTTATCTGCAGCCAATTTAACCGCGACATCATTAGGTTTTCAGCCTATAAAAATTATAAATGTTAGGCCGAGTCATTTGAGAGAAAAGATAAGAAGCGCAAGTTTCAACCAATCTCAAGTTACGGACGCGAGTCATTTATTGGTGCTGTGTGTAGATGCCAATTTTAGCACCGAAAGAGTAAATCAATATATCCAAAGAATTTCAACTACAAGAAATTTGCCGATCGAAAATTTAGCAGGATTTGAGAATTCAATAAATAAGTGGATTACAAATTTAAAAGACGATAATTCAAGAGTCAACTGGGCTGCTAAACAAGCGTATATAACTTTAGGCACGATGCTTACTGCATGTGCGTTAGAACAAGTGGATAGTTGCCCTATGGAGGGGTTTGTTCCCGAACAAGTTTCGGAAATTTTAGAATTACAAAAATTAAATCTATTTCCTGTTTTGATGCTTCCTATTGGATATAGAGCAGCAGAAGACGCGAATCAAAATTTACCTAAAGTTAGAGTTCCTTTATCTGAATACATTATCAATATATGAGTTCAAGAGTAATCATATTTTTAATAATCATTTTGATTTATGGGTTGGCAGAGTTGTATATCTATTTCAACTTAAAAGTTATTCTCAAAGACAATAAAAATGCATTAATATATTATATTATCAATCTTGCTTGTCTATTGCTTTTGTATTGTTTGCCATTTTTACCGCTATGTATAATATGGGTAAAAATAATTTACCTTTTGTACAAAGAACATTAGCAATGAATTTGTTTATTGGACTTTCTTTTACAGTGATTGTTAGCAAACTTATATTTTCTGGAATTTTAGTTCTTATAGATACTTCAAGATTTCTTGTTTGGGTTTCGGATAAATTAATGAAATTGAACAGTAGTTTTGATGGTGAACTTACTTTAGAAGGCAGAAGGTCTTTTTTAATTAAAGCAGGTTTGGGATTAGCAGCTCTACCATTTTTCTCTTTGATTTATGGAATTACAGTAGGTAAATATAATTATAAAGTCAAAAAAGAAAAACTGTCTTTTAAAAACCTTCCTAAAATTTTTGATGGCTACAAAATAGTACATATTAGCGACATTCATGCAGGTTCTTTTGATAGTCCTGAACAAGTTAAAAAAGGAATTGATATGATCAATGCTCAAAATCCGGATTTGGTATTATTTACAGGAGACTTGGTAAATGATAGGGCAGAAGAAGTAGATGCTTACTTGTCTGTTTTGAGAGGGATAAATGCAAAAGACGGCATTTTTAGCATTACTGGAAATCATGATTATGGAGATTATTTTCCTTGGGAAAGTGATAATGCAA
Source organism: Flavobacteriales bacterium (assembly GCA_018401455.1). GTDB lineage: Bacteria > Bacteroidota > Bacteroidia > Flavobacteriales_D > Parvicellaceae > Parvicella. The sequence goes on along the minus strand of JAGYKU010000022.1, from coordinate 6,937 downwards.
AGAAAGAAAATTTCGAAAGATTTATTCAAAAACATAAAGACTTAGGATTTCATTTGTTGAGAAACGAAAACATTAAAATTGAAAAAGAAGGTCAACATTTTAATTTGGTAGGTGTTGAAAATTGGGGATTACCTCCATTTCCACAACATGGGGATTTACAAAAAGCTCTTGAAGGGGTTGACGATAATTTCACCTTGTTAATGTCTCACGATCCAAGTCATTGGGATGCGGAAGTTGTAGATCATTTCAAACAAATAGATTTAACTTTATCTGGACATACGCATGGAATGCAGTTTGGAATAGAAATTCCAGGGATTAAGTGGAGCCCAGTAAAATATAAATATCCAAGATGGGCGGGACTTTACGAAAAGAAAAATCAATTTTTATATGTCAATAGAGGTTTTGGGTTTTTAGGAATGCCCGGTAGAGTTGGGATTTGGCCAGAAATCACTGTCATTGAATTAAATTCGGATGTTTCATGAGTAAGTCCGAATTATTAGGAACAGAAAAAATCTCTAAATTATTGATTCAACAAGCAGTGCCAGCAGCCATTGGTTTTGCTTTGATGGCCATCAATATGTTGGTTGACACTATTTTTGTTGGTCAATTTGTGGGTAAGTTTGGAGTTGGCGCAGTGAGTATTGTTACACCAATTGCGTTTTTGATGTCCTCTTTTGGAATGGCGATAGGAATTGGAGGCGCTTCAATAGTTTCAAGAGCTTTCGGAGCAAAAGATAGAGAGAGAGCCAATTTGGCTTTCAACAATCAGATTTCATTGGCCTTGATTGTTATTTCCTTTTTTGCTTTGATAAGTTTTATTTTCAAAGACCAAATTTTATTACTTTTTGGAGCTGTGGGCGCACTAAAAGAACCTTCAGAAATTTATTATTCCATCACCATGATTGGAGTTCCTTTTTTGTCTTTGGCAATGACAGGAAACAATAATTTAAGAGCCGAAGGCAAAGCCAATCAAGCGATGATGGTGCTTTTGATTCCTTCTATTTTGAATATGATTTTGGATGCCATTTTCATCTATGGATTTGATTGGGGAATGGAAGGCGCTGCTTGGGCAACTACGATTTCATTCTTTTCTTCTGGAGGATATATTTTATACTTTTATTTATCAGGAAAAGGAGAATTAAAAGTAATGCCCCATCTTTTTAAATTAAGAAAAGCTATTGTAAAAGAAATTGTAGGCATTGGCTCTGTAAGTATAGTAAGGCAAGGAAGTATAAGCATTTTGGTGGTCTTATTGAATCATACGCTATTTGTATATGGCAATTTGGACGGAATCGGTGGAGAAAATGCCATAAGTGTGTATGCCATTGCAACCCGTATTTCAATGTTTGCATTTTTCCCTCTCATTGGTATTGCTCAAGGTTTAGTTCCTATTGCAGGGTATAATTATGGTGCAAAAAGATTCGATAGGGTACAAGAGGTTATAAGATTATCAAATATTTCTGGGTTTTTTATAGCATCTTTTCTATGTGGATTATTATTGCTTTTTAGCGACCAAATTCCGTATTTATTTGTGGATGAAAAATCACTTGATATTATTCCAGAAACATCCAAAGCTATATTTTATGTCTTTATGGGCTCTTTTTTGGTTGTTTTTCAGTTAGTTGGAGCCAGTTATTATCAAGCATTAGGGAAAGCAATTCCAGCATTATTGCTGACACTTACCAAACAACTTTTCTTTCTAGTTCCGTTTGTAGTAGTTCTGCCTAAGTATTGGGGACTCAATGGGATTTGGTACTCTTTCACTATTGCAGATATTTTGAGCGCAGCGGTTTGTTATTACTTTTTACACAAAGGACTACAGAAAATGATGAGGAGAGAAATGTAAAGATTACAATTACTTTGTTTAGGTCTAGTAATAAATTTAATTCACTTTACCCAATAACAAAGGCCTTGTACTTTTTACAAAAGTTTTTCTCTTCAGTCTTAAAGTTTCTTCGTTAGTTGTAATTTATAAAATACATTGTACCTAAAACATAATACCTTGTACAAAAAGTTTTACTTCTTAATAAACCACTTTTTGTAAAAAGGCTCGTTAGACTTTCCTTTTTTGAGTCTTTTGGATTTCTTTTTAGACTCTTTCATCATTTTTTTAGTGTTTTTTGTTTGGATGTCTTCGTGTTTTTTCAGAATTTCTTTTTCAGCTTTTTCAGCCTCACTTTCTCTTTCCTTTTTCTTTTTTTCAAAATGCTTATTCACAGGCTCTTCTTGAGCGTATGAAATACTTGTAAAAACTCGACATACCAATAAAAAACACTATGACCATCCAATATTTCATTTTGAATTAATTTTTAAATAATAACAGTAAATTTAAAAGAAAATCATTAACTTTACAAGTGAAAATCACTTTTTGTTGAAACTTGAATATCATTTGTTTATTATTTTACGTTTTAATATCGTATAATATTAAAAACACAAATACATGAAAAGTACAAGTATATTTTTAAGTTTGGTTATTTTGTTATTGCTGCTTTCAGGGTGCAATAGAAATAGAAATCAAATGCCTTATGCGCCTGTTGATTTTATACATCAACACATCTTTGCCTGCCTATTCGAATTTGAATATTGAGGTTGGGTATATGCTACAGGTGGAAACAACGGAATTATTTTGTATAGACAAACGTATGATAAAATAAACGTACGAAAGAAGATGTACTTTACAATGTAGACAAGGCTTGGAGCAGGCGTAGTTGACAGCACAGGGTTTACAATTAATTGTGATTGTGATAGCCCAAATATCATATTTTTGATGGATCAGTTATTGAAGGGCCGGCCACTTTTGTTTATATCAATACAATACAACTTTTACCCAGATAACAATCAATTGCATGTTTACAATTAGACGTTTTTCAATACTTTTAGGATTCCTTTTTCTCAGTTTTACCATATCATGGTCTCAACACGACAGATACAAAACAGATAGTTTTATCCAAGTTTAATCGAAGTTTTGGTTATGGGATAAGTAATTTATTAGAGGGAATTACAATGAGCAACGCTTATAGACCTCAAGTGTATTTTGATTATGCGCAATATTCAAGTAAAAAGTTTTTATAGAGCAAGCATTTCTTTCAATTATAGCAGAAGCCCTCAAGGAAATTTGACACAGCACGACTTTATTCCTTTTAATTTTACCATTGGAGTTGAAAGCATTTTTATAAAAACAATTTTTATTTTTAGTAGGCGGTGATTTATTTTATTCCATGTCTTTTGAGAAAGTTAAGCTGAGTCCCTTTCATGAGATGATTACAGTGTGGGAATTGCGCCTTATGTTGGTGCGGGATATGCTTTGAAAGAGAATCTCTCACTGTTTATGCAATACAGTTCTGGATTTGGTTATTTTAGAGACTTTGTTGGAATAGGTAATATTACAAGACAAACAGCAGTTTTGAGGTTTGCTCCGCTTAGAAATATAAGCCTTGGTTTGAGACATTTTTTTGAGCATAGATAATATTATACTTTTTTTCTCAGAATTTTCAAATTTTTCTTCTTTTCGAGTTTATTTTTTTGTAATTTTGATGTTACTACACACGCTGCTTTTATTAACAAATACAAAAAACAATGAAAAAGTAGCCGCACATTATTTCAAACATCCATCTGTATGGACTTATATTGCTATTGGAATAGCAGTAGGAGTTTATTGCTTTTAAATTCAACTTCATTCAAGAACATTGGTACGTATTGTTTGCCCCCATAATTATCGCTCCATTTTTTGAGTGGTTTGCCCATAAGTATATTCTTCACGCTCAAATTGGAAATGTAAAAGAAGTTCCGCTTCAAAAAAACCTTAAAAAAAGAGATTGGATAGATTCCGAAATGTTTGGAGAGCCAAAAAAAATGCAAGTACTTAAAATTGACGAGAGCAAAAACTCAATGATCATTGGATATGGTTGGGCAAGAAACATGAAGGCATTAAGAGATTTTATGAATGTATTACATTACGGACACCACGAAGATCCAAATCATGTCCCTTTGATTTTTGCGCCAATTTTGTCGGTAATTATATTGTTTGTTGCCTTATTTGGATTGGCACTTTTATTAACTTTTAATTTAAGCATTGCAACAGTTTTTTTGTTGGGTGTAATTGTTTATTATCTACATTACGAATGGATGCACTTAGGACATCATATACCTGGATACAAACACATCTTTCCTTGGAGCAACAAACTCAAAACAGCGCATCAATTACATCATTACAGAAATGAAAATTATTGGTGGGGCATTACCAATAATATTGGCGACAAAATTTTGGGAACATACAAGAGCCACAAGGATGTGCCTATGAGTAAGTCGATTAAGAATATTAATTATAAGTAAAAAAAATTAAAACACTTTAATTTTTTTATTTGTAATTAAATATTTTTCTTATGTTTGTGTAATTATTAACTAAAACTTATAAACTATGGAAATTTTACTTATTATTATTTATTTGGCAATAATTGTTGTTGTTATTGCCGGTTTTTGGAAAGTATTTAGCAAAGCAGGAAAACCAGGATGGGCTGCAATTGTGCCTATTTATAATTTAATTGTGATGGTTGAGATTTCAAAAAAACCTATGTGGTGGGTTGTTTTATTTTTTATTCCATTAATCAATTACATTGCGCTATTTGTAATCAATATCGAAATAGCAAAAAAGTTTGGTAAAGAAACTGGTTTTGGTGTTGGAATGGCTTTATTAGCACCAATATTTTGGCCTATTCTTGGATTTGGAGATGCCCAATATGAAGATGCTATGGATATGTCAGATCCTGACATTTTAGATTCATAGAAAATTCTTTTTTAAAGTTTAAAAATGACTGTTGTGAAAATGACAGTCATTTTTTTTGAATTCAAATTTCAAATAACATATCTCTCTTTTTTCATCTGTTTACCTATCTTTGTATATTAAAAATCAAGAAAACAATGGTTCACAAATCATCAACAATATTGGCGCTTTTATTTTTTGTCATTTTTATCAGTGGGTGTAAAAATGAAGAAGATAGAACTCAGGTAAAAGCTACTACAACCAATCCAATAAACATTGAAAAATCAAGTTCTGATATTTTATTAGACTCCCTAAAAGCAGACGCCAATCCCGGAGATGTAATCATAAGCGACACCTACGACACAGACAATCTTAGTGATGGCGATTATCAATTCTTTTACCCTGATAGTACCATCAAAGTAATGGGAACAATAGTTAATGGCAAAAGAGAAGGCGTTTGGACGGCTTACCATCCCAATGGAATTTTACAAAGTGAAAATGAATACTCAAACGGTGTTTTAAACGGAAAATGTATGGCAAAAACTCCTAATGGACAAATGCTATATATTGGTTATTACTTCAATGGAAAGTACGATGGACAATGGTTGTATTTCAATAACCAAGGAGAGATTGAAAAAGAAGTTTACTACAATAAAGGCAAAGTTTCCAAAGTGGTAGAAGGTGAAGAACTACCAAAATAAAACTATAAATCCATCAACTCAAATCAACACATACCGCTAGCAGAAAGGATGCGTCCTATTACATTGGACGATTACATCGGACAGCAGCATCTAATAGGAAAAGGAAAACCATTGAGAAATGCTATTGAGTCTGGTTCGATTCCTTCTATGATATTGTGGGGACCTCCCGGAGTAGGTAAAACTACATTGGCTCATATTATTACCCAAACACTCAACAGAACATTTTTTAATTTATCAGCTATTAATTCTGGGGTGAAGGATATTCGAGAAGTTATCGAAAAAGTGAAAAGAGAAGGCATGTTTGGCAGTGGAAATGCAGTTTTATTTATTGATGAAATTCATAGATTTAGCAAATCACAACAAGATGCATTGTTGGGTGCGGTAGAAAAAGGAATCATTACACTAATTGGTGCCACCACAGAAAACCCATCTTTTGAAGTGATTTCTGCACTTTTGTCGAGAAGTCAAGTTTTTGTTTTGGAACATCACACCAAAGAAGATTTGATAGCGCTAATAGATAAGTCCATTCAAAAAGATGCTTATTTAAGTGCTAAAAAAGTGAAAGTTCAGGAATACGATGCCCTCATTCATTTATCTGGTGGTGATGCTAGAAAATTGCTAAATATTCTCGAAATTTCTGTTCAATCTTTACCTTCAGGAGAGAACACGATTACAGATGAATTTGTATTTCAAAATATTACGCAAAACCCTGCTAGATACGACAAAAGTGGAGAGCAACATTACGATATCATCAGTGCCTTTATAAAGTCCATAAGAGGAAGTGATCCGAATGGTGCGGTCTATTGGATGGCGAGAATGATAGAAGGAGGCGAAGACCCCAAATTTATCGCAAGAAGAATGCTCATTTTGGCTTCAGAAGATATTGGGAATGCCAATCCCACCGCTTTGATTATGGCAAATACTTGTTTTGATGCCGTGAGTAAAATTGGCTGGCCAGAAAGTAGAATTATTTTATCACAATGCGCTATTTATTTGGCTACATCTGCCAAAAGCAACGCCAGTTATGTTGCCATAAATGAAGCCCAAGAAATGGTAAGACAAACTGGAGATTTAAGTGTTCCGATTCATTTGAGAAACGCCCCCACCAAATTGATGAAAGAATTGGGCTACGGGAAAGAATATGTTTATTCACATCAAACCCCTGAAAACGAGTTGCATAAACAGGAGTTTCTACCCAAAGAAATCAGCAATACTGCCTTTTACAAACCCTCCTCAACCAAAAGAGAGGAAGAACTAAAAAGATTTTTAGCACAGGTTTGGAAAGGAAAGTATGGGTATTAAGTCCTTTATATCTTAATTTATCTATAGTTTACTTTAGTTGGTCTAAAAGTATAGTTTTAAACTCCTTTTTTATATAATTTTGATAGAATGAAAGTTTTCAAAGAAAATATTGTCTATAGTATTATTTGTAAATATCGTTTTTTAAATTCGTTTTTTAAGATATTTATTTTCTTAC
>JAGYKU010000021.1 GCA_018401455.1 Flavobacteriales bacterium | reverse complement strand
TTTTTGATACTAGTTTCAAGTAGGAAGAAAAACACAGGTCCAATTAAGAAACTGAGTATAATTCCTGATAATATGCCATTGAGTAGGATGTAAATCAAAACAAATATTTAGTGCAAAAATAATCAAAGAACATTAACTCAAACAGAATAAAAGATATATTTATTAATGTTTTTAATCATTTATTAAGATGACAAAAATCAACTTAAAAAATTTTTAGAAAAGTTTACGAAAATGATTTTAAAATTATCTTTATTTAAAAAATCATCATAAAAGTGTAGTTTTGAATTGTAAAATCAGACAATTGAAATTAAATAAAAAAAATATTATTGAACTATTTATTGTCCTAATAGGCATAACTTTAGTGCTATCCCCTATTTTTTCAATGGATTATCTAATCACATTGGATGGTCCAAATCATTTGTACAATTCGAAAATTTTCAATAGAATGGTAAGTGGCGATACTTTTTCGATTGAATATTTTCAAATGAATCCATCTGTCACACCTAATTATGCTTCGTTTTTATTGCTCTCTATTTTATTATATTTTTTCAATAATGTTATTGCCTTAAAAGTCTTTCACATTTTATTAGTTGCATCATTTATTTTTGGTTTTTACTTGTGGAATCAACAGAAAAAATTGAAAAACAATTTAGGTTTGATAGTTTTAGTTTTACCCTTGATATATTCCTTTGTTTTCTTCAGTGGTTTCTACAATTTTATTCTAGGAATAATCTTGATGTTTTTTATCTTGTATTTTTATGAAAAAAATACCAAAATAACATTTTCAAAATACATTTGGCTTTCTCTATTACTGTTGATATTATACCTATTTCACTCCATTGTATTTGCTTTCACAGGTTTGGCATTATTGATCTACGAATTACAAAACTTTTTTGTTTTAAAGAGTTCGCCTAAATTGTTACTAAAAAAATTAAGCCTACTTTTTATTACAGCTTTACCTTGCGTTCTTTTATCGCTTACTTTTATGAATTCTAGAACATCTGAAATCACTTACTTACCTTTTGATGTATTGATCAACCATTTTGCTAAAGGATTTACTCTAACTTCAATTTCTTTTTGGGGGTGGTTATTAAAAGTAATATTTTTAGGTGCTTTATTTGTTTTGAGTTTATTTTATTTATTTAAAAAATTGAAAACTCGATTTGAGCAATATGACTATCTTGTTATTACCAGCTTTACTTTATTATTATTGTATTTTATCATTCCTGATTCTGTTGGTTTTGCTAGTGTTTTTTCTGTAAGAATCGCTTATTGTTTTTGGCTTTTCCTAATCGCTTGGATTATTAGAATACCTATAAAGAATTATATATTAAAAGTTGGTCTATACGTTCTATCTTTAAGTTTCTTAAGCGTTCAAGTTTATGATAATATTCATTTTTGGCAACCTTTAAATTCAGCAACTAAACAAGTGCTTGAAGCCAATCAATTCATTAAAGAAGAATCGGTCGTTTACCCTATTTTCGCTTCAAATGTTTGGGAACATTTTCACATTTCAAATATACTTGGCCTAGAAAAAAACATCCTTATCCTTGAAAACTCTGCAGCAAGACAAGATTACTTTCCATTGAAATATATAGAACAGTACGAAAAAATGATAGATGAAAACCCTACGTTAAATTTTCATTCATCTATTACTATAGATTATGTAATCATCATCGGCAAAAGTTCAATAGATTCTGAAAAAGACAACAAAATCCTTAAAGAAATTCAAAACTCAGGCACTTTGATTTTTGAAAATGAACTAGTTACACTTTGGAAACAAAAACAAAGGCGACTCCTAAAACGATATTCTTCCATCTTTTTTATTTATGATAGAATTTCAACTTTATAAAAGTCACCTTCTGAAATCAATACAATCTCTTCTATTTGTAAAAAATAAAAAGAGGTAATATAGTTTTACATTTTATAGTTTGAAATAACATTCGAAAATGGACTTCATCTGCTCTTTACCTTGAACTACTCTATTAATTTCATCCCAAGTTGTAGAAGGTATGATATCTTTCAAAGGTTGATTTTGTTCAACAATTAAATGAAAAACGGATTTTAATTTATTATCCCATTCTTCATGGTGTCTTGTCAAATCATCTGGATACACAATTTTTCTTTTATGACCTTCGTCCAAAGCTTCAAAAGGAGATATGATGTTCAAATAACCATAATCATCTGTAAGCTGTTCGCCTGGATGAATGTCTCGAATTGCAATTTCAAAATCATATGCCGTTGTAAGACAATTTGAATTGAAACTATGATTCACATACCTTCCTAAATCCCAACAAAGGACATGATTCCCTTTATTGTTTCGATAGGTATAAAAATCTAAAATTTGTTGATAAAGTGGATTCATTCTTTCCACTTGACTTGGGGTAAATTCTCTATCAAGGGCATCTAATGCCCAAGTGATAGTTCCCTTTGGTATAAATTCGGTGGCCACCACGCCATAGCCTATTTCATTACTAATGAACTTCAGCTCTGTTTTTGGGAAAATCATTTTTTATGTTCTATTTCATTCAGCAAATGAATGCAAAATTTCAATACATTTTACAAAGTGTTGAAAATATTTTTTCAGTATCTAAAAACCTGTTTAACTGCACTTTAAAATTTACATTTTTCAATCAAATATTTGAATTATCTGTTTTTAACATCAGACTATAATAGTTATTCCTAATTTTGTCAAAATTTTCAGATAAATTGATAGAATGGGCATCAGTATAAAAGAGGTTTCTACAGCTTTGGATTACAGGAATTTTGTAATGTTCCAATTTGAATTATACAAAAACAATTCTTATTGGGTTCCTCCAATAATAAAAGATGAAATCAAGGCTTTACAAAAAGAATACAATCCTGCGTTTAAGTTTTGTGCTTCAAAATATTGGTTGGTTTTCAAAAACGGAAAAGTAGCCGGAAGAATTGGGGCTATTGTAAACCAATTAGCACTTGAAAAAACAGGTGAAAATATTGGGCGATTTACTCGTTCAGAATTTATCGATGACAACGAAGTAGTAGATTTGTTATTTAGCACTGCTGAAAAATGGCTCATCGACCAAGGTATGAAAACTGTTCAAGGGCCACTTGGATATACCAATTTAGATCACCAAGGTATGATGATAGAAGGTCACAATCACCTTCCAAGTGCTGCATCTGAGTATCATTTGCCTTATTATAAAGACCAAATGGAGCGTTTGGGTTATGAAAAAAATATAGACTGGTTGGAGTTTAGACTATTTATCAAAGAAATTCCAGAGAAAGCGCAGCGAATTTCTGACATGATGATTACAAGAAACAAATTGAAAGTGGGGCACTATACTTCAACCAAAGAACTTCAACCTTATGCCAAAGAAATTTTCAATTTATTAAATACTGCATTTGATGAATTATTTAGCGTAGTTCCACTCAACAGTGAGATGATTGACTATTACATTAAAAGATATTTAATGTTGATGAACCCAAAATTTGTAAAATTGGTATTTGACGAATCTGATAAATTAGTAGCTTTTATTATTGGTTTACCTTCATTGTCGGAAGCACTGCAAAAAGCAAACGGCAAATTATTCCCTTTTGGATGGTGGCACATTAGAAAGGCTCTTAAAAATCCAAAAGTAGTAGATTTAATGCTTACTGGTATTTTACCTGAATATCAAGGAAAAGGTGTTGCAGCAATTTTAATCAATGAATTACAAAAAGTAATGATTGAGCATGAAGTTACAGATGTGGAAACCACCGGAATTTTCGAAACCAATACTAAAGCCATTCAAAACTGGAAAAATTACGAGCACATTCAACATAAAAGAAAACGCTGTTGGTCAAAAAAACTTATCAATCAGTAACATTATCTTTAAAAATAGTTATAGGTGCCTTCAGTTACTAGGGGTTAATTATAAGATATTTGGGATATAGAAAACATAAACTTCAAACCCAAAATGTTAATTACTTTTATTAATTTTAGGAATGAAAGTTGTCTATTATTTTAAATTTGTAATTATGAAACATACTATAATATATATATTAGCATTATTCTTTTTATCATCCGTGATATATTCTCAAGGAAAAAACACTTTTACTGGACTTTTAGAACTCAAAAAAGAAATTACATATTGGGACAAAGACAACACTCGCAAAAGAAGTGAAGGGCATATTCAAGCAAATGGTTTTTCAGGTGTTGGAGATAGATTTGGAAAATGGAAATTCTATTACAGAGATGGATCTTTTGAAGAAGTTTCGAATTTTTATGCTGGAAAATATAATGGTCAAGTAATCCAATACTATCCCAATCAAAAGAAAAAATTTGAAGGTTATTTCTTTTTAGGAGTTCCTGATAGTATCTCAAGAGTATATTATGAAAATGGCAATCTTGCTGAAGAAGGCTTGTATAATAGCATACCAGATAGCATTAGAGATACCACTTCTAAGTACATCAAAATTATCCCTTATTTGCCAGCTGTAAAAATTGGAGAATGGAAAACCTATTATGAAGATGGAAAACCATGGGAAAAAGTTCTTTACAAACCGAATGATACTATTCCGTATTTAAAAGAATTTTATTCCAAAAAAGGACTTTTACAAGTCATTAAAGGAAATGGTATTATGAAAGAAGAATTTGCTTCTGGTAAACCAAAATTAGAAATTGAATATAAAGATGGATTGAAAAATGGGAAATTCTTAGAATGGAATGCCAACGGAAAGAAAAACACAGAAGGGTTTTACAAAAATGGTTTAAAATCAGGTGACTGGACCTTCTATTATTTTGTTTCCAATAAAATATACCAAAAAGTAAGTTATCTTGAAGGAGAAAAACACGGAGAATTTGTAGAATTCATGCCTAATGATTCTCTTGCTCTCAAAGGCAACTATGAATATGGTTTAAAAAATGGTTTGTGGTTATATAATTTTGAAAATGGCAAAACAGATATGAAAGGTCATTTCAAAGATGATTTACAACATGGAAAATGGGAATACTTTTACCCATCAGGACAACTTTATTATCATGGAGCTTATCATGAAGGTAAAAAAACTGGCGATTGGGAATTTTTCTACAACAATGGTCAACTATGGAGAGAAGGCACCTACAAAGACGACTTGAAAGAAGGTGTTTGGAATTTGTATTATGAAAATGGAGGCGATCTTATGCAAGGAGCTTATATTTCTGATAAACAACACGGTGCTTGGACTTCTTGGTTTGAAAATGGACAAGAAAAAGACAGAGGTAGTTATGACAATGGAAAAATGACCGCACAATGGACAGGTTGGTATCCCAATGGAAAACTCAACTATCAAGGATGGTATGAAAACGATATGAAAACAGGTAATTGGAAATTTTATACTTCAAAAGGAAAGTTAAAAGATGATGGAAATTATAAAATAATCAAAACTACAGAAGAAGAGGATTTATATAATTTAGGAACCGAAAATGAAAGAAGTTACAAACACGGCAAATGGATTTCTTACAGTGAAATAGATGGAAAATTAGTAAGTGAAGGAAACTACAACAAAGGAAGGCAATCAGGTGTATGGAAATATTATTATCCAGGTGGAAAAGTAGTGGCGCAAGAAAATTCTTACGATTCAAATGGAAAGCTTGATGGTACTTCAAAATCTTTCTCGAGAAAAGGCAATCAGACCAATGAAGTCAACTATAAAGGAGGATTAAAGCATGGAGATTTTAAAATTTGGGATACTAAAGGCAATCTAATTCAACATTTAGTCTATAAAAATGGAGTTAAAGTAAAAGATGAAATTACTAAAACTGTATTTAAGTACAATTAGCACTTCATTTTTTATCAACAAAATTCAATTTCCAAAAAACAAACTAATCTATTGATATAGTGCATCTAAGAAACTATTTTATTTATTTTTGTTCATTATTAATGGTCGTCACTTTTAATAACTCTGTCGAAATTTTTAAATATTTTAACATAATTGAAAAGTAATTTATAATTTTAGTTTTTGTTAAACTAAAGTTATGAGAATATTAATAATTATTTTACCCCTACTTTTTACTTTGAACAACCTTGCTCAAAGTGCCACAATCAAAGGGAAAGTTACAGATAAAAAAACTAAAGAAGATTTAATAGGAGCTAATGTTTTGCTAGAAGATGGCACGGGAGCCGCTGTTGATTTTAATGGTGAATACAAAATAAAAACTTCAGCTGGTGAGCACACTATTACTTTTAAATACGTTGGCTATGAAGATGTCGTTAAAAAGGTAGCAGTTGGTGATGGAGAAACTTATGTACTTGACATAGAACTTTCTGAGGGGAACCAATTGAACGATGTAGTAATTTCTGCAAGTAAATTTGAGCAAAAACTAGGTGAAGTTGCTGTTTCTATGAATGTAATAAAACCAGACTTGATTGATAACAAAGCCATTGTAAACCCAGAAGATATTATAGACCAATGCCCAGGTGTTCAAATGAATGAAAACCAAGTAAGTATAAGAGGTGGAAGTGGATTTAGTTATGGATCTGGAAGTAGGGTTTTGGTAATGGTAGATGACTTACCTATGTTGAGTGCCGATGCTGGAGATGTTAAATGGTCTGCAATTCCTCTTGAAAATACAGAGCAAATAGAAGTAATGAAAGGTGCTTCTTCAGTATTATACGGATCTAGTGCACTGAATGGAATTATCAACATCAGAACTAAGTACCCAAGAAATGAACCTGTTACAAAAATAAACATATCTAATGGAATTTATCTTCCCTCCTCAGGAACTCAAAGAGGTACTTCACTAAATGGAGGAGACAGTATCCTTGATAGATCTGTTAACAACTGGAATCCAAATACCAATTATTATGTTTCTGCCAACTTTTTACATTCAAGAAAAATAAAAGAAAATTTTGATTTAGTTGTAGGTGGAAACTACACTTCAGATTTGGGATACAGACTTGGAGAAGATGAACATAGAGGAAGATTCAATTTCAATACGAGATATAGATCTAAAAAAATTGAAGGATTGAGTGCTGGACTCAATGGAAACTTTAACGCTTCTAAAGGACATCTATTCTTTTTATGGCAAAATGCTGATAGTGTTTTTTATCCTCAAGGTCTTTTGGATACTGCAACTACCACACTTACTGCTTACACGAGTTATAGAACCAATATTGACCCTTACATCACTTATTATGATTCTTCCGGAAATAGACACAGTTTGAGAGGAAGATGGTTTAGTACTATCAACGAAAATACTACAGATCAATCTTCAATAGCTAATCTGTATTATGCAGAATATCAATTTCAAAAACATTGGAAAAATGACTTCACAACAACTATTGGAGTTATGAACAATTACTCTACTGTTGACTCAGAATTGTATGGAAATCACTTTGCAAACAATACCGCAGGATTTATACAAGCAGACAAAAAATACAAAAAATTCACTTTTTCTGGTGGAATGAGAATTGAATACTATCAAATTGATTCTACTCAGACTCGAGAATACAGTAAACTATTTAGAGACACCATAGGATTCAAACCTGTAATGAGATTTGGTACTACCTATGAAGCTGCAAAATACACATTTATTAGAGCGTCTTATGGAGAAGGATATCGTTTTCCAACTATTGCCGAAAGATATATCAAAACTACAGTAGGAGGTTTAAATATTTTCCCAAACCCTTCTGTTAATGCTGAGACTGGATGGAGTGCTGAAATTGGAGTAAAACAAGGTGTAAAAATAGGAAATTTCCAAGGATTTTTGGATCTAGCAGGTTTCATGACAGGCTACAACAATATGATGGAGTTTACTTTTGGCTTCTATGAAACTAATGGACAACCATGGAATTTTCAAAATCCTTCAGGGACACTTACATTGAATAACTTTGGAGCTCAAAGTAAAAATGTTGAAAATGCAATAATAAAAGGTGGTGAAATTTCATTGATTGGTCAAGGTGAAATCGGTCCCATTAACGTAACCGCATTAATCGGATACACTTATATTGACCCTAGATCGGCTGGAACTCCGGATTCTGCTTATTTAGAAACATTTAGTGATTCACCAGATATATTAAAATATAGAAGCCAACATCTTGGAAAAGCAGATGTACAAATGGATTATAAAAAATTATCTCTAGGAGTGAGTACAAGATACAATAGTTTCCAAGCTAATGTTGACCAAACTTTTGTTGATCCTTTCTTAGGTCAAATTATCCTTCCTGGTTATACTGACTATAGAAATGCAAGAAGAACTGGAGACATGATTTTGGATATGAGATTTAGTTTTCAAGCTTCCAAATCTTCTAAAGTTGCCATATTAATGAACAATGTACTGAATAGAGAATACTCCAATAGACCTGGAAACGTTATGCCTCCAAGAACACTAATTTTCCAATATCAGTTTACTTTCTAAATGAATTTTGAAAAAACTCCAGTGAATGATAATTTTTTGAACTATCAAAAAACAATCACTTCCACAGAAGTGCTGTCTTGATAAACGACTACTTTAAAGATTTTATCGTACTCGTGGTGTCCTAAACTTTCTTGAGGTTTTTTGCCTCCTAAATGCGCTATCATAGGAAGTAAATTGTCTCCGTGACCACATATTACAATAGTACTAAGGTTTTTATCTTTAGTTATTTTATCCAACATTGGTGTCCAATCGTGCCATTCGTAAACTTCAATTTCTTTGTGCGTTTTTCCAGACAAAGGTTTAACTGTGTTTATGTTTCTGTCATATTTTGTACTGTAAATAGCATCAACTTTCACGTCTTTCAAAACAGTAACTAGTTGGAACGCTCTTTCTTTTCCTTCTTGAGTCAAAGCAGGATTGTCTGTAGTGTCAGAAAGGTCTTTTTCAGCATGTCTTACCAAATAAAATGTTTGACTTTCTGAATTTTCAGTTGCATCACAGCTTACTATCAAGACTACAATTAAAAGTGTATAAAATATGGTTGCTAATTTTTTCATTGAAATATTTTTTTATGCTACAAAGTAACACATTACAAAAATATATTACTTTTATAATATTAACTATTTCATTCTTATGCAACATAATTTACCAAAAATCATATTTTCAATTTTTGCTTATTTTATTTTAAGCATCAATTTTTCTTCATTTTACAATCAAAGTGAAGATGCAAATAGAGTTGTTCAAACTGTAATTCAAAAAGGGCACGTCCAACCTGTAAGTGCAATAGCGTATCATCCTTCTGGAAATTATTTTGCTTCGGGAAGTATGGATCATACTATCAAAGTTTGGGACATTAATTCTGGAAAACAAATTTTGTCTGTAAATATCCATACAGGAACTGTCAATCACCTATCATTTTCAAAAGATGGCAACCAAATTCTTTCCTCAGGAATGGACAATATGATATATATTACAGAAATTCCTTCGGGCAAAACTGTTTTTAAATACAATTTTAAAATAAAAAATGCTATTCCAATTAACGCTTCTTTTTCTATAGATGAATCCAAAATAATCATCGGTGACAATAAAGACAAATTGCTTATAATTGACAGGCAATCTCATCAAGAAACGCTCTTAAACAAGGGATACTCTATATTCACTCACGAAAAATCTATTTCACCTGATGGAAATACCTTTTTAGAATTTGTCAATTACAAAAATGTTAACTTAATCTCCACCTTAACGAATGATACTTTAGTTTTGGATTTCGATAAAGCAAATAATTTCAGTTTTAGTCCTGATGGTAAAACTATCGCAATTGCATCCACCAAACTTTTTGCTAAAATATTAGATGTAAAAACTGGTAAAGAAATTCATACTTTAATTCCTAATGAAGAAAAAAAATGTGACGGATGTAACCCTAAAATCACTTTTAGTATCGATGGCAAATCACTCGCCATGTGGGACAAACATAATGGTCTTTCAATCTGGGATACTAATTCTGGCAAAAAAACTAATCAAGTACTTACTAAAAATAATTCATGATTTTCCAATTTGCACCAGACGACAAAACTTTAATGTTGAGCAATAAGACAGAAATTGAAATATTTTCTATTCAAAACAAAAGTTTATTTTCTAATCTTGAAAAACAAAACCTTAGTTTTTATAGTCCAAATATAGCAGATGGAAAATCTATTATTTTGGGAAGCGAATTTCAGTATTGCTAAAATACCAAATTTCTTCCAATAAAGTCACTCAACGATATAAAGGATTTTTTTTTAATAACCCAAAAGCGACAACCTTATTTACGAATATAAATTGGACAGATGCAAGTATTTTAAACCTTTTAAAACACAAAAACCCGTTTAAAATCTTCAGATGGCATCAATTAACTCAAGCAAAAATTGATACTGTATTAATAATCACTGACCTATCAATGGAAAACCAAAACATATTCTGAAAGGTCATCGTCAGCAAGTTTTTGCATTCGCATACAGTCCAGATGAAACTATTGGTAAGTGGAGATGCAGAAGGAACTATTTTCATTTGGGACACACAAACTGGAAAAGCAATTACAAATTTCAAAGCACATCGAGATGTTATTTTTTGATCTTGCTTTAATACTAACGGAACCGAAATATTGAGTTGCTAGAGACAACACTATCAAACATTGGAATATAGCATCAGAAAAACAAGAACTCATTGGTTATAATACTTCCATCCAATGTATGGAATTTCTTTTCGCATAAAGATTTATATATAGTAACAATTTGTCTGATGATAAAGTTCATTTGTATGAAACAGATTCAAAAAGAATTGAAAGTCATCATTGGGCACCCAAATTTCACAAGTAGAGTTTACTCGAAAACAACCAGAATTAATAACTACCAGTTAGGACGGCACTGTGAAATTTTGGGATTTTAATACCACAATGCTTCAAAGCAAAAGAAATCTCTTCCAAAACTGCTATTCTTCTGTAGTAAAAGATGAAAATAAAGGACTCATCTATTTTGGAAGTTCAGAGAGAAAATTTATGTTTTTGATATCAAAAAAAAGATAGTATTCACACTCATTTTTAGGCATCAATGGCGTTGTCGCTTTAGAATTACATCCATCCGGAAAATACGTTATTCTCAAATATAAGAAGGTGAAATTAAAATATGGAATTTAGATGACCATTCTGAAAAAATGACCATTATGCAAATTTCTCAGCAAAGATTGGTTGGTTTCTGAACCTAATGGCTATTTTGATGGAACTTCCAATGCGATGAAGCATATCAACTATGTTTCGGGATTAAAATCGTTGGAAGTAGGTTCATTTTTTAAGAAATATTTCTATCAGATTTGTACAAAACACCTTCAAAATAACAATCGATTTATCGATAGCAAAGAACAAGGCATTCATCAACTATGGATTGATATTCCCAACTTTGATATTAAATTTTGAATTTTCAAAACCAATGGATATCAACCAAGACACTATTTTTCAGCACCAAAGTAGCGATTTGAGTTTGGAGGATAATGTAAATAATAATCCCAAAATATCGATAAAATAAGTTTGTACAATCAGAAAAATTAATTCAAGAAGAATCCTTTTCTGAAGAAGTAGTTTTGAGGTTCAGCACAAAAACGAACTTGTAATGTGACGCTAAACCCACAAGAAAATAATCTAGAAATTGCGCTTACTACCAAAAAACGGAATAACAACTCCAAGAAAAAGTAACACTATATTTTGATACCTAGCAGGACAAACAGAACTTTTTATACTTTCCATTGGCATCAATGAATATGAAAATAATACTTATAATTTGAAATTTGCTAAAAATGATGCAACATCATTTTCGAAAACCGTTAGCGAAAGTGCTTCGTCTATTTTCGAGAAAGTTTATCCCGTTATCATCACAGACAAACAAGCCACTAAAGAAAATATTCTCAAAGAAATTGCCGCAATCAAACAAAAATGGGTCCAGAAGATGCTTTTATTTTCTACTACGCTGGACATGGTATGATGTATGAAAAACGCGCAAGAAAAACCAATGATTTTTACCTCATTATGGTAATATTTACAAATCTTTATGGAGACAAAAATGTTAGACACCAAAGGAATAAGTGCATTAGACTTATTGAAATTTCTAAAAATTTACCCGCTCAAAAACAAGTTTTTGTGTTGGTATTGGGCTGGTGGTTCTCATGCACTCAAAAGAGGTGTTTCTAGAGAAAAAGCCATTGCTCAACTGGCAAGAAATACAGGAACATTTTTCCTCGCATCCCAAGATGTTGAATAGAATGAAGTAGGAAACTAATGCACGGTGTCTTCACCTATGCAATTCTGGAATTACTTCAAGGAAATTCTGATGTGCTATCTAAAGACGAAACCGTATCGATTTATCAACTAAAATCTTATGTAGAATCTAGAGTTCCTGAACTTCCAAATTAAAAAGGTTCTCACAAATCCTACGGCTATAGTTTTGAAAATGATTTCCTTGGGAGTTGAAGTAAAATTCAAAATCTCGGTCGATGATGCAGCTTTGCGGAATGTATCGAGAACAGTCTGTGATTAATAATTTAAAACCGCTAAAGTTTTATCTTCCTTTAATTCTTACTTATTTGTATTACGTACTCACCAACTGTAAAAGCCCACTACTAAGTCTGTCTTTTAAATAAGAACAACTACATCTATGTTTGTTTAAAATTTAAAATCATTCATTATGAAAAATCAAATATTGCTTGTAATAATCTTAACTGCGTTTTTGGGAATTACAGAAAGCTACGCAAATAAAATCACCTCTAAAATCACTGACGTAACCGTTTACATCAATGGAGCGCAAGTATATAGAAAAGCAAAAACACTAATCAAAAAAGGAACTAATGAAATCATCATTGATGATGTTTCTCCTTATTTGAATCAAAAAAGTATTCAAGCAAGTTGCAAACAAGGACTTCTATTGGACATTAAGCACAATGTCGAACACAACAATCCTATGTTTGTTTCTGAGCCTCTTCCAGAGAAAATTCAAAGAGAAATTGATGTCTTGGAAGATTCATTATTTTACCAAAACCTTAGATTGGAAAAAGTAATCAATCAAATTTATAATTTAAGTCAAGAAAAAAAAATCATTACTAACAACAAAACCATACGTGGAGAAGGGAAGTCAGATTCTTTGGCAATTTTCATACTAGCAGTTGAGTTTTATCATAAAAAATTAGAAATCATCGAAAGCCAAGTGATGCAATTAAAAGTAAACGAACATCAATTGCAAAAACACAAGAATAGCACGCAGAGAGATTTAGATAAATTGAGAAATTACAGTTTACACAAAACAGTAAAACCCAATGTAAAGCCACAAGTTCACCAAATTATTCTCACAGTCTTTAGCGAGATAGATACTGAAGCAGAATTCAATGTAAACTATTTGGTAAACAGAGCAGGTTGGATTCCATCTTATGATTTACGAGCACAATCTTCAGATTTACCAGTTAATTTGACTTACAAAGCAAGTATTTTTCAGAAAACAGGTGAAGATTGGGAGAATGTAAAATTGACACTTTCCACTTTTAGTCAAGATTGTAGTTTTACCATTCCAACTTTGGCGATGTGGGAAATTCAAGATAAATCTAAGATTGCTGTTCAACAAAATGCCAATATTTTTGGCTATTCCTCCGATTCGATTTCTATGATTGAACAAAGAAACTTCTACAGCAACACATTAATACCTACTAATAATGCAACTTCAGCATTTACGATGAACAATGCCGTTACAACAGATGGTTTTCAAATTGGAAATAACCAAGACCATTTTATACTCCCCAAAAGTTTGGTCTCTAATACAGACAAAACATTAACAAATGTAGAATTTGCAATTAAAAATAGATATTCTATCCCTGCAAATGGCAAAGAAACGATGATGGTTGTGAACAATGTAAATCTAAATTCAAAATTTGATTATATAGCTGTACCAAAAATTAATACTGATGCTTTTTTGCTTGCCAACCTCACAGATTGGAGAAAACACAACCTATTGCCAGCCAAAGCAAACATTTACTTTAATAATTCCTTTGTGGGCGAAACAGAAATTCTTCCTTCACAAATGAGCGACACGCTTTCTTTAGCAATGGGAAGAGAAAGAGGAATAGAAATTACTAGAAAAAAGATTGAAGACGAAACCATTGATAAAGTTATTGGAAAAAATAAAACTAGAGAAATCTCTATTGAAATAGCAGTTAAAAACACAAACAGCAATTCAGCATCAATAGATATTAAAGATCAAATTCCAGTGTCTAAAAATGACAATATAAAAGTCAAAAAAATTAATTTGGATGGCGCTAGACTGAATGAAAAGACAGGCATTCTAACTTGGAGATTGGACTTAAAACCTAATGAAGGTATAATCATTAAATTTACCTACGAAATCACTCACGATAAAGAGATTGAGGTGGTTTAATTTGAAAACGAAAAAATCCTCGGTCAGTTCGAGTATGGAGCTTGCGGAATGTATCGAGAACAGACTGTGATTCTGAATTTGAAAATGCTAAGATTTGATAACTAATTTTAGTGAAACACAATAACTCAGAAACTAAATAATAGTATCTTTGTAAAACTATTTTATAAATAAATTATTATGTCTGTAAGAAACCTAGAACCTACTACCATTTGGAATCATTTTGAAGATTTAAACGCTGTACCGAGACCTTCTAAAAAAGAAAGACGTGTCATCGATTTTATGAAAGCTTTTGGAACAAATTTAGGTTTAGAAACTTACGAAGATCCTTGTGGAAATGTCATCATCAAAAAACCTGCTACCAAAGGAATGGAAAACAGACAAACGGTTATTCTTCAAGCGCACTTGGACATGGTGCATCAAAAAAATAACGATACTGAGTTTGATTTCGATACTATGGGAATTCAAAGTTTTATTGATGGCGAATGGGTAAAAGCAAAAGGCACAACTCTAGGGGCTGACAATGGAATGGGTGTAGCGGGAGCGATGAGTATTTTATCATCTACTGATATTCCTCATCCTGCAATTGAAGCATTGTTCACTATAGATGAAGAAACAGGAATGACTGGTGCTTTTGAGTTGGAGCAAGGCATTTTGGAAGGCACAATATTATTGAATTTAGATACAGAAGATGACGATGAGTTTTCTATCGGTTGTGCTGGAGGAATTGACACCAATACATTGTACAATTTCGTTCCGCAATCACCAGAAAAAGATGCGATTGCCTATCAAATCACAGTGAAAGGATTAAAAGGTGGACATTCGGGAATGGACATCCATTTGGAAAGAGGAAATGCCAATAAAATCATGAATAGATTGATGGCAGAAGGGCAAGCATTTGGTTTGCAAATTGCCGAAATCAATGGTGGAAGTTTGAGAAATGCCATTCCAAGAGAATCTGTTGCCACTGTCGTGGTAATGGACGAAACTTTTGTAGAAGCATTTGATTTGGCTAAAGAAGAAATTATGGAAGAATTTTCCATTTCTGACAGTAAATTAGTTATTGAAATCCAAAAAACGGAACTTCCCACTGAAGTTATGAGTTGGGAAGATTCACTGAAAGTAATTCAGACTATTTATGCTGTTCATAATGGAGTATATCGAATGAGTTCTGCTATAAAAGGTTTGGTGGAAACTTCAAGTTCATTGGCAAGAGTAATTGTTAAAGATGGGGAATTCAAAACACAATCCCTACAAAGAAGTAGTGTAGAAAGCAGTAAATATGATATCGCACATACTGTTGGAAGTGCTTTTATATTGATGGGTTGTGAAGTAGAACATTCAGGTTCTTATCCTGGTTGGGCACCCAATCCTAAATCTCCAATTTTGGATGTTATGGTAAGTTTGTATAAAAACAAATTTAACGAAGATCCTAAAGTAAAAGCGTGTCACGCTGGTCTGGAATGTGGTATTTTAAATGAACGTTACCCAGGATTGGATATGATTTCGTTCGGTCCAACGATTAGAAATCCTCATTCTCCAGATGAAATGGTAAATATTGCTTCTGTTTCGAAGTTCTACCACTTTTTAATAGATGTTTTGGCGGAAATACCAACTAAATAATTTCATAAAAAACCTTTACATCCAGATTTTTCCTGGATTTAAAATTCCATTGGGATCGAATAATTGTTTGATGGATTTCATTAAATTCAATTCCACTTCTGTAAAAGCAATGTCCATATAACTTTTTTGAACAAAACCAATTCCGTGTTCACCAGATATTGTTCCGCCTAATGCTACTGTCAATGCAAAAATCTCTCTGATTCCTTTGGGTAATTCATTTTTCCAAACTTCATCCGATAAATTTCCTTTGATAATATTGATGTGCAAATTTCCATCTCCAGCATGACCGTAACAAACAGATTTAAAACCGTATTTTTCTCCAATTTTCTTTACGCCTTCTAATAATTTCGGCAGTTCATATCTTGGCACTACAGTATCTTCTTCTTTATACACAGAGTTCGCTTTTACAGCCTCTCCTACTCTTCTTCTTAAAAACCAAAGCGCTTCTTTTTGTGCTTCACTATCAGCAAATAAAACCTCATCGGCATCATATTTTGCAACCACTTCAGAAATTACTTCGCAATCAGCATATAATGCTTCTAAATTACTCCCATCAACTTCGATTAATAAATGTGCTTGATGCGTGTCTTTTAAATTAATATTTGGTGGATTATCAACAAAACTCATGGTCCAATCTATCGCATCTCTTCCATAAATTCCATTGCAGAAGGTGTAATTCCTGCATTAAAAATAGCAGCAACAGCCTCGCGTGCTTTGCTGCTGATGAAAAGGCAATAAGAATTAATAAATTATGTTTTGCAAGGCAACTTCAAAACTGCTTTGGTAATAATCCCTAAAGTTCCTTCACTTCCAATCATCAGTTGGAGTGATGTTATAGCCAGTACTGTTTTTGAGTGTATTGGCTCCAGTATTGATAATTTTGGCCATTCGGCACACGCCAAATTCAAAACAAAATCTTTGTAACACCATATTTGCCTGTTTGGTCTGCCAGAATTTTCAGCCAAATTACCCCCAATAGAACAAGTTCCTCTACTCGGATTCAGGCGTAATGGGGCCTTTTCTGCCACTGCATTTTGTAATTCCTGAGTGATAACTGCAGGTTGGGTTATAACCTGCATATTTTGTTCGTCAATTTTAAGGATGCTGTTCATTCTTTCCAGTGAAAGCCCAATTCCTCCATTCACAGCAAGTGTTCCTCCACTCAAACCAGTTAATGCTCCAATAGGCGTAACAGGAATCAGATTATGATTTGCAAACTTTAAAATCTCAGAAACTTGGATAGCTTGGTTTTACGACAACTGCAGGCGGAAAATATAATCTTCTGTATGATCTTTGACCATATTTTTTCTCACTTCCAAAACATCACTTATATTTTCTACCCAACAATCTGTGTGAGTTGAACCATTAGTTCGCTTGCTATCTCTTGCATTTTTTGTTTGAATTATTACTCAAATGTAATTAAGAAACATGGAAAAAGAAAATTCTTTTTAAAAAACTGCTTCGAAGAATCCGAAGCGAGACAAAACATTGCTAATGAAAGTAAATTATTTAACTACCCCTGCTGCAAATGTATGTCTAAAATAGATACCTAAATAATTTTTTCTGCCTAACTACAAAAATCTGCAAACTTAAGTTTACATTAGTTTAATATTTATTTAACATTGAAACTGCTCGTATATCCTCTGAAATAATCCACTCATAAAGACAAATGTTAATAAATTAAGGAGGAAACACTGATAAGGTAAAAAAGATATTAATGTAATTTTAGGGCAATTAAATTCTTTTTATAATTCATAAATGACCGAAGAAAATTCTGCTTCCTATACCGAAGATAATATTCGATCGCCTGATTGGAAAAGAAAGTCCGAATGCGTCCAGGAATGTATATTGAAAATTAGGGCGATGGCTTCTCCCTGATGACGGTATTTATATTTTGCTTAAAGAAGTAATGACAACTCTATAGATGAGTTTGTCATGGGCAATGGCAGAAAAATAAACATCAAAATTCACATTTGTTCGGTTTCTATTCGCATTTCGGAAGGGGTATTCCATTGGGAAAAGTAGTGGATGAAGTTTCCAAAATGAATACTGGAGGAAAGTACGACAGCAAAGCGTTCAAAAAGTCTGTTGGTTTGAATGGAGTGGGTACAAAGTCGTGAATGCACTTCTAATTACTTCAAGGTAGAGTTACAGAGAGGACAAAGTTTTAAAAAGGTAGAATTTAATGCAGGTAATATCACCAAAGAATTCGATTTAGA
Source organism: Flavobacteriales bacterium (assembly GCA_018401455.1). GTDB lineage: Bacteria > Bacteroidota > Bacteroidia > Flavobacteriales_D > Parvicellaceae > Parvicella. Next base: position 26,318 of record JAGYKU010000021.1, on the reverse strand, counting down.
AACCAACAGATAGGGAAATGTACTTACGTGATGTTCACTCCAGATCCTGGGCTATTTTTAAAAATTATCAGTTTAGAAGTAATTATATAGAAAAATGCTATGGAATTATTGTTACCTTAATAGAGGATTACCAATCAATTACAATAGCAAAAATTCATTTCAAAAATGGACTTAAAGACCTGCTTGAAAATAATATGGATGCAGATCCTCTTATCCAATTATTCATTTAGAAGGCGAGGACATAGTTGCATTTACACATACTAGAAGTTACCATGAGATTTTTCATTCATCATTTGTGAATGGACAACATACAACATGTTGAGGTACACATCTTACTGCTTTTAGAGAATCTGTGGCTAAAGTGATCAAAGACTTTTGAAATATGACCCTGTTGACATTCGTCAATCTATTGTTGATGCAGTAAGTATAAAAGTAATCGAACCAGTTTTTGAATCGCAAACCAAACCAAAATTAGGTTCTCAAGAAATCGAACCTGACGGAAAATCTGTAAGAGCATTTGTAATGGATTTCCTTAAGGAAAAACTTGACAATTTTTTACATAAAAATCCACAAATTGCAGATACGCTTGAGAAAAAAATTAAGCAATCTGAAAAGGAACGTAAAGAACTCTCTGGTATTAGAAAATTAGCAAGAGATAGAGCCAAGAAAGCCAATCTTCACAATAAAAAACTACGTGACTGCAAAGTTCACTTTAATGATATAAAAGACGAAAGAAGAGAGAATTCTTCCATTTTCATTACTGAGGGAGATAGTGCCAGTGGTTCGATTACCAAATCTAGAGATGTGGCAACTCAAGCGGTATTTAGTTTGAGGGGTAAACCTTTAAATTCATTCGGCCTTACCAAAAAAGTGGTGTACGAAAATGAAGAATTTAACCTTATTCAAGCAGCATTAGATATCGAAGATGATATGGACAATTTGCGATACAATAAAGTAATCATTGCTACAGATGCTGATGTGGATGGAATGCATATTAGATTGTTGTTACTGACTTTTTTCCTGCAATTTTTCCCTGATTTGGTCAAAAAAGGACACGTATATATTTTGCAAACGCCACTTTTTAGAGTTCGAAATAAAAAAGAAACTAGATATTGCTATTCTGACGAAGAAAGAAGAACCGCTTTGTCTGAATTGGGTAAAAATCCAGAGATAACAAGATTTAAAGGATTGGGAGAGATTTCTCCTGATGAGTTTAAACATTTTATTGGAGAAGACATTAGATTAGAACCTGTAATATTGAGTAAAGAGCAATCCATTGAAGAGATTTTAACATTCTATATGGGTAAAAACACTCCTGACAGGCAAAATTTTATTATAGATAATTTAAAGATTGAAGAAGAAGTTCCTGAAGAAATATAATCATGAGTAACGAGGAAGAAGAATATAACGAAGAGGAATTTGAACAAGAAGACATTACACCTGAAAACGGTGATGATGATACTATTGTACATCTTTCTGGAATGTATAAAGAATGGTTTTTGGATTACGCATCCTATGTAATTCTCGAAAGAGCCGTTCCTGCATTGGAAGATGGTTTGAAACCCGTGCAAAGAAGAATTCTTCACTCACTCAGAGAATTAGATGATGGTAGATACAACAAAGTAGCCAACATCATTGGTAATACTATGAAATATCACCCACATGGAGATGCTTCTATTGGTGACGCAATGGTTCAGATTGGACAAAAAGATTTACTAATAGATTGCCAAGGAAACTGGGGAAACACACTTACTGGAGATGGAGCAGCTGCACCGAGATATATCGAAGCAAGGTTGACTAAGTTTGGTGCTCAAGTGCTTTTCAATCCCAAAACTACCAAATGGGTAAAGTCTTATGATGGAAGAAATCTTGAACCTGTAAATTTACCAGTGAAATTCCCATTGCTTTTGGCTCAAGGCGTAGAAGGAATTGCGGTGGGATTGGCAACTAAGATTTTACCACACAATTTCATTGAACTCATAGATGCTTCTATAGATTACTTAAGAGGTCGAAAAGTAGATATTTATCCAGATTTTCCACACGGAGGAATGGCGGATTTTAGCAATTATAACGAAGGAATTAGAGGTGGAAAAGTAAGAATTAGAGCCAACATCATTAAGGTGGACAACAAAACTCTGAAAATTGATGAGATTCCATTTGGAACGACTACCGATACTTTGATTGATAGTATTGTTAAGGCAACTGAAAAGAATAAAATTAAAATCAAAAAAGTTGAGGACAATACCGCAGCTGAAGCAGAAATATTAATTCATCTAGCACCAGGTATTTCTCCGGACAAAACCATTGATGCTCTTTATGCTTTTACGCTTTGTGAAATAAGTATTTCTCCAAATGCTGTAACCATTTTCGACAACAAACCTATGTTTGCTGGTGTCAATGAATTGTTGAAACGCTCTACCGACAGGACTGTTGATTTATTAGAACAAGAACTAAGAATAAAACTTGGAGAACTAGAAAATCAGTGGCATTGGTCTTCTCTGGAAAAAATATTCATAGAAGAAAGAATTTACCGAGATATTGAGGAAGAGGAAACTTGGGAAGGTGTAATTAGTGCAATTGATAAAGGTTTAAAGCCTTTTATCAAACATCTTAAAAAACCAGTTTTAGAAGAAGATATCGTAAGACTTACGGAAATAAAAATTAAAAGAATTTCTAAATTTGATAGTTTCAAAGCAGATGAAATTATCGCAAAAATTGAAGCACAGATCAAGGAAGTACAGTATCATTTGGATAATTTGATTCAATATGCGGTTGATTACTTCAAAGAATTAAAAGATAATTACGGTGCAGGTCGGGAAAGAAAAACTGAGATTAGAACTTTTGATAACATAAACGCTTCTAAAGTTATTATTTCAAACAAAAAACTTTACGTAGATTTTGCCGAAGGATTTATTGGACACTCTATGCGAGGAGGAGATTATATTTCTGAATGTAGCGAAATTGATGACATCATTATTTTCTTTGAAACAGGAAAAATGATTGTGACCAAAATCTCCGATAAAAAGTTTGTTGGTAAAGGTATTATTCACGCAAGTGTTTGGAGAAAAGGAGATAAAAGAACTATTTACCACTTAATTTACGAAGATGGTAAAGACAAAATTTCTTATATGAAGCGTTTCAATGTGAGTTCTATCACAAGAGATAATGAGTATGATCTTACAGCAGGAAACAAAGGTTCTAAGGTGCATTATTTTTCTGCAAATCCTAATGGAAGAAAAGAAGTGGTAACGGTAAAACTTCGTCCTAGACCTCATTTGAAGAAAGTTACTTTTAATATCGATTTTGAAGAAGTACTCATCAAAGGAAGAGCATCCAAAGGGAATAGAGTTACCAAAGAAATCATTTCAAAAGTAGAACAAAAAGAAACTGGAGGAAGCACTCTAGCTGCTCGTAAAGTTTGGTGGGATGATATCGTGAGAAGATTAAATGACGAAGGCAGAGGTAAATATTTAGGTCAATTCAAAGGAGAGGACAAAATACTTTCCTTACATCAGTCTGGTGTGTATAAACTTTCTGGTTTTGAACTTTCTACCAAATTTGATGATGATATGATTCACATCGAAAAATGGGAAGAAAGCAGACCCATTGCCTGTGTATATTTCCATCCTGAAAAAGATATTTACTTTGTAAAACGTTTTCTGGTAGAATCTTCAACCAAAAAAGTAAGTTTTATTCCAGAAGAGGACGGTTGTCAATTAATAGTCGCTTCTGCGCAATATATGCCCAAAATCAATATTGAATATAACAAACGCTTGAAGGAAACCAAAAACCTTCCTGATAAAATTGTAGAACTCAACGATTTTATAGATGTTAAAGGACTGAAAGCACAAGGAAATCAATTGACGAAACTCAAAGTAAAAGAAATTACACTTTTACCAACTCAAGAAGGAGAAGAATGGCCAGAGTCCTCCTACGTTGAAACTTCGGAGGAAAATGAGTCATCCTTCGTTGAATCTATCAATGAGGAAACCACTTCTGAAAATGATAATGAAATTGAAAACACTTCATCAGAGGATAATTTAGAAGAAAACAACGATGATGTAGTTGTGGAAGAGAAAAAAACTCCAAGTAAAACGGAAGATAAAGCACTTCCTATTCAAGATGAAAAACCTATAGAAGTGGAATGGGAAATTACGCCTAAGAAACCTGAAGAAAAAAAGGAGGTGGAGGAACCTAAACAAGATGCCAGCCCAAAAAAGAAAAGTAATCCTATTAAAAAGGACACTGATAAAGACGATGGGCAGATAACTTTGTTTTAGTCTTCCTTGGGTTTTCTCCAAAATACTTGATTTGCAAATGTAATTACCTGCTTGCTTCTTTCATCTTGTTTGCTTATTATAGCAGGTTTCATTGAATTTTTTATTATTTGTACATCAAAAATCTCATCAATTGTATTGTTGTACTTCAACTGTGCAATTACTTTTTTAAGTTTCATATCAAAGATGATAATTCCAGCATTTTTAGAGTTTTCTTTTACATCCAAACCATTAAATGTTTTTGAACTTTCTCTTATTTTTGATGTTCCAACAAAAGCATAATGCTCAATAAAACATAAACCCCTTACAAATTTTCCAAAATCATAGACAAGTTCTTTTGATTTATTTTCAACATCAACTTTTATTAAATTTCCATTTCCTGAAGTAAGTACATATAAATCATTATTGTAAAATCTTGGAGAATGAGGCATTGACAATCCTTCAAGAATTACTTCACTAGAAGGAACTTCTAAAATAACACCGCTATTCATAATATTATCTCGCCAACCTTCTTTATGATTTGTTTTACTTAATGCAGTAACGTATCGAGGTAAATCATCACGCATTGCCATTCCATTAAGATGACATCTATCTTCAGGAACAATTTCATCAATAAAATTTGGTTTCCATTTAAAAACAAAATTATTTGACATATCGAAAGTGGATAAACACGAAAACATAGTATTCACACCCCAAATTTTATTTTGACCAAAATCCAAATCATGAATATCAAGACTTGAAGTATTATATACAATTCGACTCACAAAAAAAGTGTCAAAATTTTTATTATTTACACTTTTTTGTTCAGCAATATAATTATTACGACCAAAAACCTCAATCTCATCTAAACATGCTAAAGCAATACTATCGTCTTTAACTGCAATCCCCATTGGTTTTTTAAAACTAATTGGAATCTGATGCAAATTTCCTCCATCTAAAGTTCCCAAAACCATTAGTTTTCCAGCCTGGTAAGTACTAAAAACTACAGATATTTCAAGTTCAAATAATACAGAAGCGAATTTAGAATCGAAATCAATTTGATAAGGTTCTATTTCCATATTAAATATAAAAAAAAGCCGCAAATTATAGCGGCTTTTTGTTTTTAAAGATTATTTTTTTTCCAATTCCCATTATTTCCATCTTCATCTCAGTTTTAATTCACTATTGGTGAGTTTAAATTTCAAAATCTAAAATATAATTAAATCCATCAACGTTAATTTCTAATTTAATGTCTTCTTTATCATTTTTCCAATCCCATTCTCCATTGTATGAATAAGAATATGAAGATCCGCCTCCACTATAAGAATAGGTATATTTAAAATCACCATCTTTTTCAAATTCGAACTCTATTTCATAAGATGAAGGCATATTTTGACCAGCCATTTTAACTACTTCCCATTCACCAGTTAATCTACCTTTTTTCGTTCTTAAAGTAAAATTTGGTCCTTCTTCGTACTTGCCACAAGAACTAAAATTAAGAATGGTAACAACTGAAGCTACCATTACTAAACTTGAAAAAGTATTTCTTTTCATTTTTATATTTTTTTTGTTTAATAATTCACAAATATAAAAATATTTAATTTGTTAAGTTGATTTTTTTTATTATTTTATTTCAGAGTACTTTACATTCACAACTTCAAAGACTTCGCTCCATCATACAAATCTTTTGAAAACGCTTTGGTTTCTTTGATGGTGTATTTATAGAATCCCTTTTTGCGCCATTGGTACATCAGTAATTCCTCTTTTTTGGAAACTTGTCCATCGAGAATCATTCCCATTAAATTTATTTTCGAAAAACCATCAATGGTTTGTGGAGAGGCATTTTCCATTCTTTCTAAAAATCTGGAGTCATATCTGTGATTTGGGTCTGGCGCTATTCCAAAATCTTTTAATAAAGTAACTGCAAGAATGTAATGGTTGGTATGGAATTTCCTCTTGGTTATCGCCACAAAATCTAACATATAATAGAGGTTTTCTCTAAATTCTGGATTGTCTTTCTGTGTTTCGTACAATTGTTTTGAAAAATTCAATATCGATGCACTTGCATTTATTCTAATTCTTGTTTCTCGATAAACAAACCGAGCCGCATAAGCATTCCAAAAAGCATAAACAGGAATACCCACCAAATCCACAAAAAACCTCAATGCTACTCTTCCCAATAATTTTTTAACCAATAATTTGAATAAAAAATTAGTCGCTGCTGCTTTTGCTAAATTTACAACTGTAAAAAGTGTAATTTTCCACTTACTCAATCCTGTATATGGATCAATCCCAATCTTTGTTTGCTCTTTTACACTTTTTTCTAAGCCAACCGCAATCAATGATTGAATATTTACAGTATAAAACGGATCTTCTTTATCAGGGAAATCGCAAGCATAAGCAATTTTTTTGACTGTTTGAATGTTATTGTAGGTCAAAAATGCAATTTCAATCAAAAGCAAAACCAAACTATAAATCAGAAACGAGATTTCAATGGGATATACATCTTCTAATATCGGAATCCAAACTTCTGTAACGGGAAACAGTTGACTTCCCCAAATATAGTAAGGAACAAAAAGAACGATAACTGCCAACGCACCAGCCAAAGCCGCTTTTGATAAAGCAGACCTTTGAATGCGGTTTAATTCTTCAACTAAATTGGAAGAAACGCTAACATTGTTCTTTCCTACTCCACCTCCTTTTTGTGGTCTATCAACTAACTTTTTATATAAGTATCTTTCAAGAGGATTTTTGAATTTCACTTTGATTAAACTAAGTTAACACCTGTATAATTATGAGGAGAAATTTTCTTTAATTCTAATTTTATAGCATCACTTACTTCCAATCCGTCAATAAAATTTTGAATACTTGTAGCATTGATACCTTCGTTGGTTCTTGTCAGTGCTTTCAATGCTTCATAAGGCTGTGGATATCCTTCGCGTCTTAAAACAGTCTGAATAGCTTCTGCTACTACTGCCCAATTGGCTTCCAAATCTTTCTCGAATTGAGATTCATTCAATAATAATTTTCCAAGTCCTTTTTCCAAAGACGCAAAGGCGATAGCAATATGTCCAAATGGCACTCCAACATTTCTAAGTACAGTGCTGTCTGTCAAATCTCTTTGTAATCTAGAAATAGGAAGTTTTGCAGATAAATGTTCTAAAATAGCATTTGCAATTCCTAAATTTCCTTCACTATTTTCAAAATCGATCGGATTTACTTTGTGTGGCATTGCCGAAGAACCGATTTCACCTTCTTTGATTTTTTGTTTGAAATATTCCATAGAAATATACGTCCAAATATCTCTATTGAAATCTATCAAAATTGTATTGATGCGTTTCATAACATCAAAGAGTGCTGCCAAATTATCGTAATGTTCTATTTGAGTAGTGGTTTGAGAACGGTCTATTTTTAATTTATCTTTCAAAAATGAATTGGCAAATTTCACCCAATCGTATTCTGGATAAGCCACAAAATGTGCGTTAAAATTACCCGTTGCACCACCAAATTTTCCTGAATATGAAATCTGATGTAGTTGCTCTAATTGAATTTCAAGCCTTTCTGCAAACACTTTAATTTCTTTCCCCAATTTTGTCGGTGAAGCTGGCTGACCATGCGTTCTGGCCAACATCGATACATTTTTCCAATCTTGCGAAAATTGGTTTAGTATTGATATAATATTTGATAATTGTGGCACATAAAATTGAGTGACCGCATCTTTGATTGATTTCGGAACAGCAGTATTGTTGATGTCCTGAGAAGTCAATCCAAAATGTACAAACTCCAAATGATTTCCGATATGTAAAGCAGACATTTTCTCCTTGATAAAATATTCTACCGCTTTCACATCGTGATTGGTTGTCTTTTCAATTTCTTTAATCTTAATCGCATCTTCGGTAGAAAAGTTTTCGTAAATCTTTCTCAAATCCGAAAAAACAGTATGAGGAACATCTTTTAATTGTGGCAGAGGCAATTCACAAAGTGCAATAAAATACTCAATTTCTACTAAAACTCTGTATTTCATCAACGCTTCTTCCGAAAAATAAACTGATAAAGGTGCGCATTTACTTTGGTATCTTCCATCAATTGGAGTGATGGCTTTTAGGCTAAAATGATTGTCTGACATATATCTTAATAAATTAAGCCGATAAAATTAAAAATTATTTTAAAGAAATATCTACTTTTGATGCTCAATATATTTTTTAATTATGCTCAATCATTTAAATGATTTAAAATTAGGGTTCAAATCTTACTATGATGCTGTACTTTTCATCAAAAAGCACAATATGTGGTATTATTTTTTGTTTCCTGTTTTGCTCTTTTTAGGAATTTATTATTTGGGATTTGTTTTTCAAAATCTCAAAAGCGAAATCGTAATTAACGATACCGATCCCATTTATTTGAAATCTTGGTATTATTTTCTCAGAAGTTTATACGCACTTTTGGCTGTGGTGATGTTGAGTTTTATGAGATATGTATTAATTATTATCATCTCGCCTGTACTTTCTGTTGTTTCAGAAAGAGTAGAAAGAATTCTTACTGGAAATAAATACAAATTCAATCTTAAGCAATTGATTAAAGATGTGAAAAGAACCATGAACCTTGCTATTCGAAATGTAGTTTGGGAATTGGGAATTGTATATTCATTTGTAATTGCCTTTTATATTTTGTCTTGGCTATTTGGACTTTCTGATGGTGTTTATGCTTTTATTACAGCCACTTTTTCGATGTTTGTTGGGTTTTATTATTATGGTTTTGGATTCATAGATTACCTCAACGAAAGACAAAGACTTTCGATTGAGCAAAGTGTGGTATTTGTGAGAAAACACAAAGGTTTTGCCATTGCATTGGGAAGTGTGTTTACTTTAATCTTTGTTTACAGCAATAATTTTTTCAATGAAATAAGAGAAGATATTCATGGAGGATGGATTCTTACTTTAGTAATTATCGCTTCCATTATTTTGGCTATGATACCAATTGTAACAATGGTTGCAGCTACACTTGGAGTGCACGAATTAGTAGATTTGAGCAAAAACCCTTATGCCTTAAAAGAACCTGTATCACCAAAACAAAATGAAAATGTTTCACCTCAAATTTCAGAACCAGATCTTGCTGATGATGAAAAATTGGAATGAAAGTTGTCAATTTTTGATGAATCTTATCATAAATTTTAGGATATAATCCGACAATAATTTATATTTGTTAAATTAATTTTAAGAAAATTACTGTATTTACACAAAACATTGCAATAAACATGAGAATTAACCTACTTACAATTTTTCTAATCCTCACAACTACTTTTAGTTATGCTCAGTTAGATACAACCAAAAATATCATTGATAAGGCTAAACTTCAATTTAAACTTTCGGATGCAAAAACGAAGTTTTACAGTTATAATTATAGAGGTGCACTCAATATATACAGAGAAGTTTTGGTCGTGGACAACAATATTGCACTTGCTCACTATGGAGTTGCTGAATGTCAGTTTGCACTTAAAAATATTGATGCAGCCCTCAAACACGCTGACCAAGCCATTGCTTTGAATCCAAAAGTAGATAAAGATTTTGATTTTCTTTATGGAAATATACTCCAACAATTGGGTAAAGTAGATGATGCCAAAAAACATTTTGAACAATTCAAAGCCACAATAAAAGACAGTAAATCCAAAATGGAAGATTACGAGATTGACAAACTTATTGCTCAATGTGATTATGCCAAAGCCAATCAAGATAATATTGCTGATGTAAAAATTACAAACGTTGGAAATGCGATTAACACAAATTTCCCTGAATTTGCTCCATGTATTTCTTTAGACGGTAAAACATTGGTTTTCACATCCAGAAGAAATGATACAAAAGGTGGCGGAATCGATACTGATTTTGATCATTTGTACTACTCAGATGTTTATCAATCTACTTGGAATGAAGAAGAAAACGAATGGAATAAAGCCGAGCCAATTCCTGGTAGAATCAATACTGAATATCACGATGGTGCTACAGGATTTACACCTGATGGCGATTTACTTATTTATAGAAATATTATTGGCGCAACAAGAAGTGGTGATATATACATTTCAAAAAGAAGTGAGTCTTCTGGAAAATGGAGCGCTCCCAAAGAAATGTTTTTAAGAGAGAAAATGAACAAAAAACTAAACTCCTCTTATTTCGAAAGTAGCGCTACGATGACTGAAGATGGTGAATACTTATACTTTGTAAGCGAAAGACCAGGAGGTCAAGGGCAGGCGGATATATATTATATGAAAAAAGCAGGAAAAACTTGGAGCGAGCCAATCAATGTTGGTCCCAATATCAATACTAAATCTGATGAGAAATGTGTTTTTATTCACCCAAACGGAAATATTTTATTCTTTTCTAGTAATGGATATAACGAATGTTTTGGAAGTTACGACTTGTATTATTCTGTAAAAGATGAAAACGGAAATTGGGGAAAAGCCATCAATATGGGAGCGCCTATTAATACTGTTAGAGAAGAAAAAACAATTACAGTTTCCAAAGATGGAAAATACGCCTACGTAGGTGCTTATTACGATATCGACAGCAGAGGAGATGCAGATATCTTTATGATTGATATCTCAGCCTTGGGATTGGTGAAGTGATTTATAGTTTTTTATCATTAAATAAATTAAATGTATTGTTTTCAAAATCAACAAAATATTAATTAGTGTTAAAAACACACCCATTATTAATATTCCTGCATAACCTTTAGTTTGATTTGGATCATTATCATCATAGTTTATTAAAAGATTAAGTGCTATAGTATTTACAGGAATAAAAATTAAAATCAAAAATAAAGAGAGTATTATCTTAATAAATTGATAGGTAATCAATTCTCTTTTCTCCTTTTTGACAATTTTACTACACTTTATCTTACTTTTTCTAATAGCTTCTTTTCTGAGCATTTCTCTTCTTCGTAAAACTTCTTCTCTTCTTATCTCTTCGCTCGTCTTTTCCCTAGTACTTTCTTCTTTTGGTCTATTATTGTTTGTTTTTTTTTGAATTGGCTTTATTTTAAATTTCGGATTCGTCAAAGCTTCATAAGCCATATTGAGCCTTATAAACTCCTCTTCAGCATTGGGAGATTTATTTACATCAGGATGAAGCAGTCTAGCCTTTCTGTAATAAGCCCTTTTGATTTCAGATTTACTGGCATTTATTGGAACTCCAAGAATATTATGACTAGAACTCATTTAGAAGTGTAAATTTAATTGTCAATTTTATAAAAATAAATGATCCCTATCAAAATTGGAAAGTGAAATAGTAAACTAAAAAAGAACATAGCTAACAAAACTATATTAGAATCCATTTCATTTGAATTCTTTTCAAAAATTAAATTGGCTATGAAAATAAAAAAAATAGGAGTAAGAAATAGGCCTAAAAAAGAATACAATGTTCTTTTTAAATCTCGATGAAATAATTCTTTCTTTAAATCTTTGCACAAATCTTTAAATTGCATTTTTGCTTTTCTTGCGCTTTCTTTCCTAATTGCTTCATTTCGTTTTCTAATCCATTCTTTTTGCTCTGCTCTTTTGGTGGTTTGAGTATGTGGTTTCGAAGTCTTACTTTGATAAGGAATATTATAATTGGGGTTGGTTAGAATTTCATAAGCGTTGTTTACTTTTATAAATTCCTCTGTAGCATTTGGAGATGGATTTACATCTGGATGAACTTTTCTAACTTTTTTGAAATATGCTTTTTTGATTTCTATTGGAGAAGCTCCATACTTTACACCTAATATTCTATGATAGATACCCAATTAATCAAAAATTATATATTCGAAAGTCTATCGTTTTTGAGTTCAAAAAGTTCTGTGGAAATGGATTGTCGTTTTTTTAGATATGAATCGTATTCTTTACCAAAAGCAATTCTAGTGTCTAATGTTTTATCAAAAACTTCCATTTTATTTAATACAAACTCTGATATTTCTCTTACCGCATGTTGTCCTCCAGAATGCTTAGTTACATAATCACAATAGTTATTTTTCAATACATATTCTTGAAACAATTCGCTTGCACTTCTATTCACTAGAAAACGCACACCACAAATTTTTGCTAAACTCAAATCTAAAATATCATCATATACAAATAGAATTTCTTCAGGTTGTATTTGAAATTTTTTGCTTAAGTAATCTGCAATGACAATTTTGTTTTTTACTTTAAAAAACACCCCATTGAAATGTTCTCTTTTGGCTAGGAATTCTGCTGTAGGGTTATATTCACCAGTTACAATTGCAGTATAAGGAATTTCGTGATTAAAATTGTAATAACCCAAACGCAACATATTTACGCCCATACTGTCGGCTTCAGAAAAAGAACTTTGATTTTGATTATTTTTATGACCTTCGTGAAATACGCCATCCCAATCAAAGATAATCGCTTTAATTTTTTTAAAAGAAGCGATATCTTTTTCGATAGTTTCAATCATTTTTGAAATTGAAATTAATGTGTATTGGTCTTAGTAAGTTTACCGTCTGTATATTCCTCAGTCTTCAGAGGATTACCAGATTCGTTAAAATAAACCCATTTTCCAGTACGAAAATAATCGTAAGCACCTTTGTCGTATCTTAAATTTCCTACTAACTTTTTTGTGCCGTTGTTATAAAAATCATTTTGAGAATAATTCAATTTCTTTTTATCTGTCATTTCGAAAAGACTTTCTGCTTGACCATCTTCATAGTAAGATCTTTTTGCTACGTGGTATAATAAATTTTTGTGATATTCTTCATAGTACTCCATGTTTCCATTGTTGTAATAATCTGTCCAAACCAAAGCCGCAGCTTCTGTGTATTTCACTTCAGATTTCACATTTCCACTTGGATAATATAGCGTAACTTTTGAACGGAAATTATCAACATTAACAAAAGAACGTTCTAATGTCCCGTCTGGATAATAATTTTTATAAACTTTTAGTTGACCATCAATGTAGTACCCTTTGTGAAGTAATTGACCATTTTCGTAATAATCTTCTACCCAATTTTGAGCAACATAGCCATTTACTAATCTAACGCTATCTCCACTAAGCACCATATTAAGCGGTTCGTAAAGTGTTATTCCAAATTGTTCATCTACGATGGCTTCTGTGTAAACAGGCTTCTCAGGAAGTTGATCCTTGAAATTATTTTGTGCAACAATTGCAGAACCTGCGAATAGTAATATTAATGATAGGACTTGTTGTTTCATGGTAAAAATTTTATTTTTTTAATCAGTTATTTAATAAACTTATTAAAACTATTTCGTAAAAATAATAAATTTATTTCAAACATAAAAATTATGTTGATTTCTTATTTGAAATTTTTGCAATTTTAATGCCAAAGTAACCAAACGTAACTGTCATCAATGGACTGATTAAGTTGAAAAAGCAATACATAAAGTACTCTCCTGTTGCGATTCCAAGTACATTGGACTGTACAGCCCCACAAGTATTCCAAGGCACTAAAACAGAAGTTACTGTTCCTGCATCTTCAAGTGTTCTACTTAGATTTTCTGGTGCTAAACCTCTTTTTTTGTATTCTTCAGCAAACATTTTCCCTGGAACTACAATGGCAAGATACTGATCTGAAGCTGTAATATTAAATCCTAATGCTGTCGCAGCTGTTGTAGCAATCAAAGATCCTGTAGATTTGGCTTTACTTACAAGAACTTGAGTAATTTTTTGCAACATTCCTAATTTTTCGAGCACTCCTCCAAATGTCATGGCACAGATAATTAACCAAATGGTATTAAGCATTCCAAACATTCCATTTGTTCCCAACAAATCATTTACAGTAGCATTGCTCGAATTCACATCTGTAGTTTGTGTCATTGCATCAATGGTAGCTCTATATGCAGATTCTATATAGGAACTTTGTACCACATTAACCCCTAGACCTAAACTTTCTAATGTTTGCGATTCAGACTCAATTTTTATGTTTTCTTCTAAGTTTTCCAAACCATTGGGAAGTGTCAAAAAAGTAGTAAAAGATTCACCTTCATTATTGGTTGTGACAAGTGTATAAATTCCTCCTGAAACATTTTCTAACTTTGGTTTTGAACTCAATAATCCTCCATCTGCATCATACCAATTGAATTTGAAAGTATCGTCATTTGTTTGAGCAATATAAACTGAGTTTTTCTTCCCATTTTCATCTATGAAATTAGGTTGGAAAATTACCGCAAAAATTCCTCCGAGCAAAACACCTACAAACAAAGCTGGAATGGCATCAATTTTCATGATAATCATTACAATTACTACAACAGGAACTAAAAACAGAATTGGAGAGATATAAAAAGATCCAGAAATTGCATCCAACAGTTCTTGAATATTAGTGTTGGTATTATCTGTTTTTAAGAAGAATCCCCATATAAAAAAAATGATTAAAGCAATTGAAATAGAAGGAACAGTAGTGTATAACATGTATTTAATATGAGTGAATAAATCTGTACCTGCTACTGCTGGTGCAAGATTCGTAGTGTCACTCATAGGAGACATTTTATCTCCGAAATAAGCTCCTGAAATAATTGCACCTGCTACCAAACCTGGAGTAATTCCTAATGCTGTTCCGATTCCAAATAATGCGACTCCCACTGTAGCGATTGTACTCCAAGAACTTCCAGTAGCCAATGAAATAATAGCGCTAATAATACAAGCAGAAACCAAAAAATATGTTGGACTCAAAATTTGAAGTCCGTAATAAATCATGGTAGGAACAATTCCACTTATAAGCCAAGTTCCTGCTAATGCTCCAATCAGTAAAAGAATAATAATGGCTGGTAAAGCAGTGTTGATGGCATCTGTTGCTCCTTTGAGCATTTCTTTGAAACTGTACTTTAATTTCCATCCTATTAGCATGGCAAAAGCTGCTGCAAACAGCAATGCCATTTGATTGGCGCCATCCAAAGAACTATCTTGCCAAACAAAAAGAACAGAAATTCCTAATAAAACAATCAGTACTATAATGGGCAGTAAAGACTGTAATAAAGTTGGGGTCAATTTATTATTATTTGGTTCTGTCATAAATTACTTCATTTTTAGTGATGAAAAAGTTTTAATTTTCTTTATAAAAAACTGAACAACAATGCTTCCGTTGTAAACTCCATTGAGTGAAAGAAATTCGTTTTGTTGCAGTACTTTTCTTTTTTGATTCAAAACTTTAATTTGCCCATAATAGTGAAAATGAGCTTTTAGAATACTTGTGAAATGTTTGAAATCTCCACTCACAAGAAATTTTAACCCAGCAAATCCATCCAAAAACAACCGCTGTAAAATTATAAAAAATAAAATTCCATTTTTGTTTTTGTGAATCATGTACAGACTGTTTCTAAAGTTGAGATACGTTTTTCTTGGATTTAGGTAATCCAAAGTTCCGCCTCCCACATGATAGATGGTTGCTTTAGGTTCGCAGATGATTTTATAGCCTTTATTTTGCATTCTCCAACACAAATCAATTTCTTCCATGTGTGCAAAAAAATCGGCATCCAAACCTCCCATTTCCCAATAAACATCTGACTTTATAAACAGACAAGCACCAGTAGCCCAAAAAACTTCGATGGATTCATCATATTGGTTTACATCTTCTTCAACCTCATTGAAAATTCTTCCTCTGCAAAACGGATAACCCAATTTATCTATAAATCCTCCACAAGCTCCTGCATGTTCGAAATGTGTTTTGCGATGATAAGCCAGTATTTTGGGTTGTCCTGCAACTGCATTTGGAGTTTTTTCGATACTTTCAATCACTGGCATAATCCAATTTTCAGTAACTTCTATATCTGAATTTAATAGGATATAATAATCACTTTCGATCGCTTTTAATCCTTCATTATAACCACCTGCAAAACCCGAATTTTCTTTATTTTGAATAATTTTTATTTCAGGAAAGTTATTTTTTAAATACTTTACAGAATCATCAGTAGAAGCATTATCAATCACAAATACCTCAGCTTCTGGGCTGTTTTGAATCACATTTCCCAAAAACTTCTCAAGCCATTTGACTCCGTTGTAATTTAATATTGCTACGGCAACTTTCATCCTCCAAAACTACATATTTTAATCGATTGTGCAATTGGATTTTTTTTCGTGTTATGTTTTACATAAAACGTATAATGTATGTAGGTACATTTTTTTTGGGAATTGAGGGAAATTCAAACCTATTTGATTTTTTAGATAAACGATTTTTATTTGTTGAAGGTTGCCAACCTACGCTTTGGTTTCGATTGATGAAAAAAGTTGAAGGTTGCCAACCTACTCTTTGGCTTCGGTTGATGAAAAAGGTTGAAGGTTAAAAGTTGTGATTTTAAGAGGAAATTGGAAAACATATAGTTTAGAGATTTATTAGATAAACGATTTTAAGACCTACTATTAATTATTGGGAAATAAGTCTTAGGTATTCCAAAAACACTCATTTTAGAAGGAAAAGTTTTAAGTACACTTAAAAATTTCACCAAAAAAAATTATTTAAGTATAAAACAACCTTAATAATCCTCATAAACATTCCAAAGATTGGAATTGAGTCCAATTTGAAACAAATGAAGTGTTGAAGTTCCACTAGTGGTTTTGTCGGTTCGCAATGCATAACTAGCAAAAGCATTGAGATTGTATTTTGATACTAATTTTCTAGAAACTTTAATCTCGTTATACCAAATATAATGACTTTCTCCTTGTCCAATTTTATGACCTCTTTCTCGATCTCTCAAAGTGTAATCCAACATCATATTTCCTCCTTGAGATACAGCGTTGAAGTCTTCACCTCTGTCGGCATAAATAATTTTGGCTTCTAAATACCAATCTTTGAATAAATATCTTACTCTTGTTACGGTTTCATGAAAATTGGATCCCATAGGATGTGCAAATGATTGCCCCAAATGTGCATAATTGAGTAATGAAGTTTTGTGCGAATAAGTAAAAGGTCTAACCCAATTGACTTCCGTTTGAAAAGAAAGATTTTCTATATTCAATACATCAGTCGTTTTGAAACCTACTTGCATAGCGTATTTATTTGCCCACCAGCCTGTGTTTTCTCTGTATTCTTTTAGAAGAAATTCATCTAACACAAACTGACTGTAAAAAACATATTTTTCTTTGAAAACATATTTTATGGAAGCACCCATAAGGACATTATCAGAAGAACCAATTGCATATTCAACAGGTCTGTAAAAAATAATTGGATTTAAATAATTGACATCAAATCCTCTTTGCGCTAGGGTATCGTTACCAATAAAAACTACAGATTCGAAAATTGAAAAATTAAGATTCGGAACAATATTCCAACTTAATTGATGTGAAACGGCAAACTTTCTTTGTAAATTACCAGTTGCATAAGTATCGGTATGCATAGCATAAAGATTGGTATATTTTACATTCCAAAAATTACTCATTATTCTCAAAAATGGATAAGGAGCTGCATTATCTGAAATCATCATACTTCTGTACCCATCGCCCCAAAAATGCTTTCCATTTCCTGTGGTAATATCAAAGAATTTATTGGGCGACCAATTGAAATAAAACTCTGCATAATGCACATTTTGAGTTCCATTGTCTATTCCCATTCCATTTACAGCATCATTCATAAACACACTAGAATCTTGAAATTGAAACCTCGGCATAGATGCATAACTGTAAATTCCCGAAAACCCAAATTTCTTGAAACTTGAATTCAAAAACACTCCTGCGCCATAATTCAATCTTGTATCTTCTGATAACTGTTGACGACCTCTTAAATCTACAAATGGTGTTACATTAAGGTTATTCATTTTACTTTCCTTATTATTGAATAAAAGAGAAGTATAATTACTATCAATTTGTTCTATTTCTCTTGAGATATATGGCTTTACTCCAGAGTGAAAATTTTGATTTTTGTGATTTTTATACAAAGAAGATTCATAAGGATAAGCCAAAATATGATTATTTTGAAGTACTTCATTTTGACTATAAAAACCTACAGCAAAAAATATAAAGGCGATATGTAGCCAAAGGTATTTAAACATTCAGTTTTTTAGGTTTTATAAAGAAAGGAATTGCGATAAGAAAACTAGCAAATGCAAGAGTAAATAAAAATTGCAGTGTAATATCAACTTTAATGTAATGCTGAATCAAAACTGCACCCAAAACCACTAAAATATTATACAAATACAACCACAAAACGGTTTGTCTGTGATTTAACCCAAGTAAAATAAAACGATGATGAATGTGGTTTTTATCTGCAGTAAATGGAGAAACACCTTTGAAAGCTCTTATTGTAAAAACCCTTAACGTATCCACCAAAGGATACACCAAAATTGACATCACGATAATCGGCATATTTCCGTTGAGCCATTCGGGCATTTTGGTAGTGTCGATATTAATGGCATTTATTGCCAATACACTTATGATTGCCCCAATAGTAAGAGAACCTGAATCTCCCATAAAAATTCGGGCAGGTGAAAAATTGAAAACTAAAAAGCCCAATAAAGCACCGCTCAATACAAAACCTAATAAAGCTAATGGAACATTTTCAGCATATAGGAAAAGTAATCCGAAAAAACTTGCAATTAAAAAACCAATTCCTCCTGCTAAACCATCAATACCATCAATAAGATTGATTGCGTTTACAACCACTATATAAACAAAAAGCGATAATAAATAACTTTGCCAATCTTCTAAAATTTCATAAGATCCAAAAAGTCCGTGCATGGAGGTGATTCTTATATTGGCAAGTACCACGAGAATAAAACCAACTATTAAATGAGCGACCAACTTTTTCATAGGTGCGGTACCGATAATATCGTCTTTTACACCCACAAAAAATAATAGAATAAGAATGGCAATAAGATGTTTGAAATTGGTTAGCATATGCGGTATGTGATCGTACTCTTCTGGAAACCAAAGCGAGTAGGAAAATACTATGGCTCCAAAAATTACAATTCCTCCAATTGTAGGAATACTTCTACTATGCAGTTTTCTATCTTCTGATGGTTCATCTACCAAGTGTTTGAGTTTTGCCACTTTAATTAAAGAAGGAATGGCTAGCAAAACCACAAAAAATGCAGTTAAAAACCCTAATAATATGATTGTAGTTCCTGGTTCCATTTTATAAATCGAGATAATTATTATTAAGAAACATTCTTAGCCCTAAAGCATAGAACATTTCATTTTGGTTAAGAGAAGTATTGGTTTTATTATTTAAATTTCTACTGTACAAACCAGCAAAAATTTGCATTCTGGTTTTGAGGTTAAAATTATGCCCAACTTCTAATCTAAAATATTGTGAACTTATTTGATGCGTTTCTTTTACAGAATTTTCAAATCTATCGTTTGCCAACAAAATATATTCTCCAATCGTGTGAACTTGATTTCCATTGGTCAAAGTAGTACTTTGTCTTTCTCTTTGTGTAAAAATTACAGCAACATCAGCAAACCAATTCTTTTTTTGGAAATGATACATCAAAATCAATTCTTTAAAAGATGCACCCAATGGATGTGCTAATTCTTGAAAATTATGCGTATAATTTTGTAAAATATTTTCAGTATCGTGTGTGTACATAAAAGAAGGAACTGTATTGAATTCAGTATGAATCCAATTTTTCTTCCAACCCATAGGTTCCAGCCATTTCAAACCAATTTGATAACCCATTTTATTGATGTCATCCATAGCCAATTGACCGAAAAAATTAAATTTTTTCATGGTGTAAGAAGCATTCAAACCTATCAAAGCATTGTTTTGATTTTGGAGCCCATTTACAGCCGTTCCAAATCCTATGATAGGAACATAAAAACTATAGTGCATTGGTATCATTCCAATAGTATCTTCATAATTTTTGAAAATTACACCTTCAAAAAATCCTACTTCTAAGTTTTGAGTGGGTTTGTATGAAATGTATTTGAAACTTCCTCCTTTTCTTTTGAACAGTGCTTCAGCAGAACTTGTGGTAGGAATTCGAACTAAACTTTGCATCCAAGCATTAACGTTTTGATACATCCATTTTTTATTTTTGGATTGCAACAAAAACCTCAACATTGGGTAATTGCTCGTATTGTCTGAAAGCAACAGACTCCTATATCCGTTTCCGACAAATAGTTTGTCGTGTCCAAACTGAATATTCATTTGAGAATGAGCTTTTACGCTTACATATCCGCTAGAATTCCCTACGTCCAAACCTGTAACTTTAAAAGGTTTTGTTCTACCCAATCCGAAAGCAATACCTCTTGAACTCGCAATGCTATCCAAAAATCTGGGCAAAAACATCTGCGTTTCGTAAAACCTTGTTTCAAAAGAAACGTTTTTTCCTATATCGCCTGTAACTCTGAATCCTCTCGTATTAAGGTAAGTTCTTTCGTTATCCATTCGCCCCATTTGATTGGTTTTACCATAAGATAAATCCAATAATATATCCGCTGTAATATTAACATCATCTTTATTAATATCAAGCAAACTTCTTCGATATAAAAATATCGTAAAATCATAAAAATGTTTGGAAGTATCTTTAAATGTGTAATCGAGTACTTTTTGATTTTCAAACTGGTGACAATAAGGTTTTATAGACTGGTGCGTATAGGCACCTGTATTGTTTTGATGAATATTGACCTCCTGATTTAAAACGAAGTTCATAGGAATATTTTGAGTTTGCCCCCACAAATATAGAGTACCAAAAACAAATGTTACTATGAGACTAATATGTTTCAAAATCTATTCAAATATGTTTTGTTCTAAAACGTGCTGATAGACAGATTTGATTCCATCTTCTAGTTTGATTTGGTGTTTCCAACCCATTTGATGCATTAAAGTCATGTCCAACAATTTTCTAGGAGTTCCATCAGGTTTACTCGTGTCAAATTGCAAATCGCCTTCAAACCCAACGATGTCTTTTATAGTCAAAGCTAAATCTTTTATAGAAATATCTTCTCCACAACCAATGTTGAGCCAGCCTGCTTCATTGTGATTTTGCATCAAAAAATAACAAGCATCTGCTAAATCTTCCACATGCAAAAACTCTCTTTTGGGCGTTCCTGTACCCCAGATTTCAACAGCACTTTTGCCTTCTTTTTTGGCAGTGTGAAATTTTCTCAATAATGCAGGTAATACATGAGAATTGTTCAAATCATAATTGTCATTTGGACCATACAAATTGGTAGGCATAGCAGATATAAAATTGCATCCATATTGCTCACGATAAGTATCGCACATTTTGATGCCAGCGATTTTTGCCAAAGCGTAAGGTTCGTTGGTTGGTTCCAATTCTCCAGTCAGCAAATAAGATTCTTTGATAGGTTGAGGTGCTAATTTTGGATAAATACAAGAAGAACCTAAGAACAATAATTTAGTAACTTTATTCAAATAAGAAGCGTGAATCACATTATTTTGAATCATTAAGTTCTGATACAAAAAATCTGCTTTGTAAGTGTTATTAGCATGAATACCTCCTACTTTAGCTGCGGCAAGAAAAACATATTTCGGTTTTTCTGATTCAAAAAAATCATTAACCGCTTTTTGGTTGGTCAAATCCAACTCTTTTGATGTTCTTGTAATAATATTTTGGAATCCTTCTTTTTCTAATTTTGACTTGATGGCACTTCCTACCATTCCTCTATGCCCCGCAATATATATTTTATCAGTTTTATTCATTTTATTCAAAATAATTCAAAGTTTCGTATCCTCCTTCTTTGAGATAAATATCTTTTTGAAAAAGTTTCAAATCACTTTCCATCATATCTTTTACCAGTGCTTCTAAGTCGTATTCGTGTTTCCAACCTAATTCTTTTTGTGCTTTTGAAGGATCACCAATAAGCAACTCTACTTCTGTAGGTCTGTAATATTTTGGATCTACTTCTACGATGATTTCATTAGTTGCTTTGTTAAAACCTTTTTCATTTTCAGCTTCTCCTTCCCATCTTACTTCTATACCGACTTCACCAAATGCTAATTCTACGAATCTTCTAACAGTATTGGTAACTCCTGTTGCCAATACAAAATCATCTGCTTTTTCTTGTTGCAACATCAACCACATTCCTTTGATATAATCTTTGGCGTGTCCCCAATCCCTTTGGGCATCTAGATTTCCTAAAAATATTTTTTTCTGAAGTCCCAAAGAAATTTTAGCTGCTGCTCTGGTAATTTTTCTTGTCACAAAAGTTTCTCCCCTTATAGGGCTTTCATGGTTGAATAAAATACCATTACAAGCATACATTCCATAGGCTTCTCTGTAATTTTTTACAATCCAATAGCCATACAATTTTGCTACAGCATAAGGGCTTCTTGGATAAAAAGGTGTTGTTTCTTTTTGAGGAACTTCTTGAACCAAACCATACAATTCAGATGTTGAGGCTTGATAAAATTTTGTTTTCTCAGTAAGTCCTAAAATTCTAATAGCTTCTAATATTCTCAATGTTCCCAAAGCATCAGAATTTGCAGTGTATTCAGGCGTTTCGAAAGAAACCATCACGTGAGATTGTGCTGCTAAATTGTAGATTTCATCTGGTTGCACTTCCTGAATGATTCTAATCAAATTGGTGCTGTCTGTCAAATCTCCATAATGTAGAAAAAAACGCACATCATTTTCGTGCTGATCTTGGTATAAATGGTCTATTCTACTAGTGTTGAACATAGAAGAACGTCTTTTGATTCCGTGTACAACATAACCTTTTTTAAGTAAAAATTCTGCTAGATACGCTCCATCTTGTCCTGTGATTCCTGTAATTAGGGCAACTTTCATTTATGATAATTTTAATTCTTAATCTTAATTATTTAGGGTGTAAAAATACAATTCACAATGTAGTTTTCAAAGATATATTTGATGTTTGATGCTTATTCTTCTTTCAAAACATAAAAACTTATGATTCTACCATTAATATATTTTAAAAAATTAAGTTAAAAAAAGATGAGATTTCTTTGCTTTCCTTATAAATATTTTACTAAAAAGTTTGGCTGTTTAATTAATGATTTGTGTTTTTAACCGCAAAGACACAAAGTTTTTACGCAAAGCACTCTAAGTCTTAAACTCTAGAATTAACAGTATTTCTTGGTGTCCTTTGATCATTTTTCTTAGTACTCTTTGCTGTTAAATATTTTCACTCTATTTCACAACAAACCAATTATTGAGCAATTCTTCTCTATTGTAAAGCATTTCCTGATTGGTTTTGTAATCTATTAGAATTTTGCCTGCATATTTTGCAATAGCATGTCCCGCAGCGGTATCCCATTCCATTGTTGGCGCAAATCTTGGGTAAACATCTGCAATTCCTTCTGCTACCAAACAAATTTTAAGAGAACTTCCCATAGATACGATATCTATTTCACTATGTTTTGATTTCAAGTCATTTACAAAATTTTCTGTTTCGGGACTCATGTGAGATCTGCTTCCTACCACAACGAATTTTTCACGTTGATTGGCAACGGGTAATTCTATTGTATTCCCTTCGAAATATTTGAAAGAACCTAGTCCTTTTGCTCCATAATACAAAACACCAGTTACAGGAACATAAATCACTCCCATTACAGGGATTCCGTTTTCAATGAGTGCAATATTTACCGTAAATTCACCATTTCTTTTGATAAACTCTTTGGTACCATCCAAAGGATCTACAATCCACAATTGTTTCCAATCTTTTCTTTCCGAATAAGGAATGGCTCTTCCTTCCTCACTCAAAACGGGAATATTACTTTTTTCAAGATATTTCATGATAGCCAAATGTGCGTTTTTATCGGCAAGTGTAAGTGGCGAATTGTCTTCTTTGGACTCTACTTCAATGGCACCTTCATATACTTTTAGAATTTCCTTTCCACCTTCTAGTGCTGCTTCTTTAGCTAATGCTAATAATTTTTCCATTTCATTTTTTTTCAAAATTAGTTTTTTCTATGAAGGAAATTGCTAAAAACTAGAAAAACATTAAAATTATTAAATAAACCTAAAACCGATAAACTTCGTTTGGTGTAATGCAATAATCCAATGGAATATCCCAATCGTTTATGGGTATTTCAACTTCGATGGGTTCAAATAATGACAAACCAATTTTTGGAGTATTTTCCCCACATTTTTTTAAGAATCCATCATAAAAACCTTGTCCGTACCCTACTCTATTTCCTTTGAAATCGATACACAATAAAGGAACTAATACAATATCAATTGCTTCTTCTGCAATAGAAATTATTGGGCTAGGAACTGGAACTCCATATTTGTCTTTGGCGTATGTCGTTTCCTTATTGATGAGTGTATGCTCTAGTCTTTTAGGATTAAAATGGGTGATAGAAGTTGCCACTTTATCATCGTCTTCAAATAATCTATTAACAAAAACTTCTGTTTGAATTTCATTGAGTTCTTTGATGGATAAAAATAGATGAACTAATTTTTGATGCGTTTCAAAAGTATTAAAAAAGGAAAATGCCATCTTCATAGACCACTTCTCAATCAGTGCTTTGTCTAATTGATTTCTCTTTTCTAAATATTCCTTTCTTAAAGCAGATTTATCCATCAAAATATATTTTCTTCTAGCAAAAGTTCTAATTTAATGCCTCTCGAGCCTTTCAAAAGTACCATTGCATCCTTAATTTCTGAAGCGTTTTTAAGATGAGCGATTGCATCTTCCACCTTTTCAAAGTGCAGTTGAGATTTTTTTGTTTTGGCAAATTCAGTTCCTACCAATATTGCTTGGATGCCATTTTCGCTCAACCAATTCACAATATTTTGGTGTTCTTCTTGAGAAACATCTCCTAATTCTTTCATATCACCCAAAATAGCAAGTTTATTTTCATACTGAATGGCTTTGAAGTTTTCTAAAGCTGCTTGCATACTTGTAACATTGGCATTGTAACAATCTACGATAAGTGTATTTTTTGCTGTTTTGGTAATCTGAGATCTGTTATTAGAAGGAACGTAAGCGCTTAAAGCATCGCAAATGTCATTTTCATCCACATCAAAATAATAACCAATGGCAACTGCAGCTGCAAAATTGGTTAAATTATAACTTCCCACTAAATTGGTCTGAATTTCTGGTGAATGGTAATTTCCAGCAGACCACTTGAATTTCACAAAGGGATTTACTTCTACCAACTCACATTTTATTTGTCCAGTACTTCCAAAAGTTACTAAATTCACAGCAGGGGCATTTTTCAAAAGCAACTTATCGTCTGTATTGATAAACACTGTTCCATCTACATATTCAATAGCATCGTACAATTCGCATTTGGTTTGAATGATGTTTTCAAAACTTCCAAAACCTTCTAAATGTGCTTTACCAATATTGGTAATGATTCCAAAATTCGGCTCGGCAAATTCGCACAGCTCTTCTATGTCGTTCAATTTGTTGGCGCCCATTTCTACAACTGCCATTTCGTGTGTTGCTCTCAAGTTCAACAATGTAAACGGAACACCCAAATGATTGTTCAGATTTCCTTGTGTCACCAATGTATTGTATTTTTTTTGCAATACAGATGCAATCAACTCTTTGGAAGTGGTTTTCCCGTTGCTTCCTGTAATTCCAATTACTGGAATATCAAAAAGTCTTCTATGAAATTGCGCCAAATATTGGAGGGCTTTCAAAACGTTTTTTACTAAAATAAACCTTTCGTCTTTTTGAAATTTGGGATTGTCAATCACAGCGTATTTTGCTCCATCTTGAATGGCTTTTTCAGCAAATTCATTTCCATCAAAATTGGCTCCTTTCAACGCAAAGAACAAACTTCCTTCGATGATATTTCTTGTATCAGTACATATTACTTGATTACACGCTGTGAAATATTTATGCAATTCCTTCGACTTCATTTTTTGGATTATTGTAGTGAATACAATGATAATCTAAAATTGAATGTAAATTTAAATTTGATCAATTACTTTTAAAGATTTGTGTGTTGAATTGAAACAAAACTTCTTTGTAATACAACATTGAACCAATACTTTCAATGTAACAATCATTTCTTACTTCCAGCCCCAAAAACTTTCAACTTTCTTTTATCATTCGTAACTTTAGTGAAGAATGAAACTTTCAACTTTTAACCAATTAGATATCTCCCTCCGAAATATCGGAGCGTACTTCCGCTATCGCTCTGAACTACAGTAGCAATGACAAGAAAACTACGTGACAAAATATTTCCCGCAGATTC